>JAUIFD010000002.1 GCA_030429485.1 Phycisphaerae bacterium
GCCTCATTCGTCGTCTGATCAAGCCCGCGGGCGACAGCCCCCTCAAACGCCTGCACCGACTCGCCCTTCACCTGGTCGCCGTAGACCAGCGTCGTGCCGATGATCGGCCCACCCTGGAGCGTGGTCTGCGTCTTTTCCTTCTTCAGGGTGAAGTCAGTCGCGAGACCCTCAGGCCCGTTGCCGTTGCCCTTGCCGGGCCCGCCCGAGCCGTTGCCTTGCTTCATGCTCTGCCCGGGTCTCCAGGGGTTCTGTCCCTGGCCCTGGCACTCGCCCACACCGTTGCACTGAGCCCACTGCTGCGAGTCCATCTGCTGCGAGAGCTTCTGCATGTTCGCCATCGCCGCCTGCATCGCGGCTTCGAGGCTCTGCATGTCGGCAGCCGCCATCTCGAGCTCAGAGAGCTGGCCGGCGAGCTGGTCCATGCCCTGCATGCCCTCCTGGCCCATGCCCTGCTGGCCCATCCCCTGAGCCATCTTGCTCATCGACTGCCCGAGCCCGTTGCACTGCTTGCACGCCTCAGCCATCGACTGGAGCTGCTGCTGAAGCTGCTGCTTCTGCTCCTCGCTCATGTTCTGCATGTTCTCGAGGGCCTTCTTGAGCGCCTCGGGGTTCGACATCGCCTGCTTCGCCTGCTCGCTCGAAAGCCCGGCTGCCCGCAGCGCCTGCTCGGTCTGCTGCTGCTGATTCGCGAGGTTCTCGAGCTGCTTGCCGAGTTCCTCAAGCTGCTTCTTCGCCTGCGCCTGCTGCTCGGGCGAGAGCGAGCCGTCGGCCATCTGCTTCGCGAGCTTGTCGAGTTGCTCCTTCGCCTTCGCGAAGTTGCCTCGAGCGAGCTCACGGGAGAGCTCGGTCATCGGGCCCTGCCCGGGCGTGCGCAGCTGGCGCAGCATGTTCTCGAGCGAGTCCATCTTCTTCGCTTCGTCGCTCGACAGACGCTCCTGTAGCGCCTCGGTCATGTTGGTCAGCTTGCGCAGGGCCTGCTTCTTGATCGCCTCGGGCGACTTGTCCTTGCCGATCTCGTCTCCTTCGAGCCCGAGGTCTTCGTCATCGCCCTCGCCCAGTTCGATGTTCGCCTTGGCGAGAATCGCCTCGGTCTCCTTGATCGCCTTGTCGGCATCGGCCTTCGCCTCGATCACCTGCTGTTCGGTGGCTTCCTTCTCGCGTGCCTCCGCCAGTCGGCCGCGCCAATCGAGCTCCGGGAGCAGGAAGAACGCCGCGGTGAACGCCAGCGCCGCGCCGACAGGCACGGGCCAGAAGCGCGGGCCCTGGATCGGGAGCGCGTCCCTAACGACCACCCGCCGCGCGCGCTCGACCGCGGTCTCGACCACCGCACGCGACCAAGGGTCCTGCTCGCGCTCGACGCACAGCGCGGTCGAGAGCGACTCACGGAGACCGGCGCGCTCGTCAACCGTCCGCGCCACTTCAGCCTCGCGCGCCCGGCCGACGATCGCCCAGAGCAACGCCGAGGCGGCCGTGAGACCCGCCGCCCAGTACGCGACCTCGACCCAGGGCAGCGTCAACGTCAGCGCCCGATCCGCCAGCAGCACCACCAGCAGCACGCCGAGCATCACCGTCGTGCAGACCGCGAGCGTGCGCATGAGATCGATGACAAGAAGCCGCCGAGAGGCCGTCTTCAATACGCGCCGGATGTCGTCCATCGTGCGTCTCCGCCAATCGCCCAAAAGTCGGGCCTAGTGCGAGCCCGCCACGGGGCCGCCATTAGAGCCTACCCAGCGTCTAACGGCTAGACCCGACGTCTTCTTCGACAAACCGGCACCGGGCGTTCGTCACAGCCGCGGTACCGGGCACGGTTGGGCGTCGTTGATACCGATATGCCCTCACCCGAGTTGCCCCGAGGCGTGCCCGGACGGATGATCGACCGACTTGAGTCGATATCCGATCAAAACCCGATCGTCTGTGCGGTGGCTCGCCCTCGGGGCGCCGACCGCCACGGAGACCGCCTTCCGCCGCCAGATCGAGGTGGACCCGTTCGGGCTCCGCATCCACGCCATGGCGGCCTGCTTGGGCCTCGCGATGGTCGCTTCCCCGACCTCGATCGCGGAGTTCGCGATCGTGCCGCCCGGGCTCGCGTGGTGCATCCGGGTGCACCGCCACTGGCGGGCATCGCTCGCCCTGCTCGCCCAGCCCGGGTTCGTCGCCCTGCTCGCCTGGCTCGCTTGGAGGCTCATCGCGCTGACGTGGTCGCCCGATCGGGCCCAGGGTTGGGATGAACTGGGCGTCGCCCGCTTCGGGCTGCTGACGGTCGCCTGTTGGCCGGCGATGCCGTATCGCCGGTGGTTCATCCCGTCGCTCGCATTCGGGTTCCTGGTTGGCAACCTGACCCAGGTGGGACACGCGGTTGGGTCGGCGACGGGTGTCGATTGGCTCGTGTGGCCCCGCTTCCCGGGTCGCAACTCGGGATGGTGGGATCCGGTGATCGCGGGCTCTCTGCTGACGGGCGTGCTCGGGCTGCATCTCGCCGCGGCTGCGTGGGGCGCGGGGCGCTGGCGCATCGCGGGGGTTGTCTGCTCGATGCTCACCGCGGGTGCGATTGTGGCGACAGGCACCCGCGGCGCCTGGCTCGCCTCTGGGGCGCTCATCGCGCTCGTCGTCGGGCTTCTGGCGTTCGGCGCGGTCCGCCGCGCCGGGTCGCTCCGCCACGCGGGGGTGCTCGTCGCGGTCGTGGTGGTGGGGGTGCTGGTGGTCGGATTCGTCGCGAGAGGTCCGCTCGGCGCGCGGGTCGACGCCGCTCGCGCCGAGATTGCGGGCGCGTTGGAGCACGCCGACTATTCGACCGACACGGGCGCGCGCATCGGCATGGCCTTCGCGGCGCTCCGTGCGCTGCGTGAGCACCCCATCGGTGGCGTGGGCGCCGGCGGATATCAAGCATGGACGGAGGTCGAGTTCGCGCCCGAGCACGCGCCGTCACTCGAGCCTCACGCCCACGCGCACAACGCCTTGCTCCATGAACTCGCGACGACGGGGCTTGTGGGCGGTGCGATCGCCTGTGCCTTTGGGCTCGCGTTGTTCAGCGGCGCCCTGCGCACGTTCGAGGGCGACGGTCCGCCCGGGTACGCGCATGGTCCAGCGCTCGCGCTGTTGGGGCTCGCCCTTGTCAGCGCGTTCGACGTCGTCCACCTCAACGCGCAGACCGCGCAGCTTCTTGCCGCTGTCGCGCTGCTCAGCGCCAATCCGCGCCCGAGGGGCGTCTGCTCGTGAGGGTCGCGGTCCTCGCGGAGTACGTGCAGCACTCGCCCGCGTCACCGAGCCGACGCGTGCTTGACATCGCGCGCGGGCTCTCGGCGCGAGGCCACGAGGTCACCCTCTGCACCGACGGCATGGACGACGAGCGGGACGCGGCGCCGATCCACACGATCGTGCTCGATCCGAATCGCAGCATGCGCCAGCTGCGCATCGGGAGGTTTCTGTCGTCGGCTGCGGCGCTCAAACGCACCCACGGGTTTGATCGGGTGATCTCGACCACGCACCTCTGGGAGGGCGACGTATGGGTGCCGCTCGGCCCGCCGTCTCTCGCCTTCGCATCGGCGCTGGTGCGGCGCATCGGGCGTCCCGCCCCGATCGCGATGTTCGTGCTCTCACGCCCCTGGCTCGCCCGGGCGGCGTGGGTCGAGCGAGCGGTGCGCGCCCGCGCGACCCCCATCAAGCTCCCGCCCGCCTCCGCGCTCGCGCCGCTGACGAGCGAGGAACGCGAAGCCGCCCGAGCCCGCTTGCGCGACGTGCTTGGTGTGTCGGGCTCGACGCCGATCGTGGTCTCGAGTGTCGTGCATGCCGAGCGTCCCGGTCTGGACGCCGCCCTCCGCACGCTCGCTTCGAGCGTCTCCGGGTCCGAGGCGCCGGTCTTGGTTCTCTTGGGATTCGGCGCGTGGCGACTCCGAGGGAGAGCGGTGGCAGCCGGAGTCGAGTCGGTCACACGCCCGCTCGGCGTGACCTGGAGCATGCGCGACGTGCTCGCCGGGGCCGACCTCGCGCTCGCCTCGCAACGCGAGCCGGGGGCTTGGGCGATGGGACGATTCGTGTCCGACGCGGCCCGGTGCGGGCTGCCGGTGCTCGCCGCTCGCGAAGCTCCCGGGGCGGCATCCCTCGATCCAGAAGCCGCCGAGATCGTCGACGCGGACGAGGGGTGGGCGTTGGCATGGTCGCGGGTGTTCGCCGGACCGCGGCTCGATGAGATGCGGGCCGCCGCCGCGCGCGCCGCCGACCGATTCGGCTTGGGCCCCATGCTCGATGCGCTCGAGACCGGACTAACGCTCACGTAGTTCCGATGGGGTACCCTCCACGGCTTCGGGGAAGGTCAAGGAGTCACGACGATGGGTCTGATCAGCGAGTTTCGCGAGTTTGCGATCAAGGGCAACATGGTCGATATGGCCGTGGGCATCGTCATCGGCGGGGCGTTTGGCACGATCGTCAGCACCTTGGTCAACAAGATCGTGATGCCGCCGATCGGCATGCTCACCGCGGGCATCGACTTCGGCAGCTTGAAGCTCGTGCTGAAGGATGGTGTGGAGGCGGTCAAGGAGGGCGACAGGGTCGTGACCCCGGCTGTGCCGGAAGTCGCCATCGGGTACGGCGAGTTCATCAACGCCCTGCTGAGTTTCCTGATCGTCGCGATCTGCCTCTTCATCGTGGTGAAGATGATCAACACCGCGCGCGCGAAGTTCGAGAAGGAGCAGGAAGAAGCGCCGCCCCCCGGTCCGACCAAGGACCAGGAACTGCTCATGGAGATCCGCGACGCGATCAAGGCCAACGGCTAGTCAAAGAGGGCGGTGGTTATCCGACCGCCTTCTTCAGCGCGTCGGCCTTGTCGGTCCGTTCCCAGGTGAAGAAGTCGCCGTGCGGCTCGCGCCCGAAGTGCCCGTGCCGTGCTGTCGGCCTGTAGATCGGCTTGCGCAGGCCGAGCGATTCGATGATCCCTCGCGGCGTGAGTTGGAACACCTCACGCACCGCGCCGGCGATCTTCTCCTCGTCGGCCTTCGCCGTGCCCATGCAGTCGACGAGCACGCTCGTCGGCTCCACCACGCCGATCGCGTAGGAGAGCTGCACCTCGCACTCATCGGCGAGGTCAGCAGCGACGATGTTCTTCGCGATGTACCGCGCCATGTAGGCGGCCGAGCGGTCGACCTTGGTCGGGTCTTTGCCGGAGAACGCGCCGCCACCGTGCCGCCCTCGCCCGCCGTAGGTGTCGACGATGATCTTGCGTCCGGTGAGTCCCGCGTCGCCGTGCGGGCCGCCGATCTCGAACTTGCCGGTCGGGTTCACATGCACCGTGATGCCGGGGTTCCACCAGTCACCCAGCACGGGGCGGATCACGTGCTCGATCAGCTCGCGCTTGAGTTGGTCCTGGCGCTCGTTCCAGCTCGAGTTGTGCTGGGTCGAGAGCACGACCGTCCCCACGCCAACCGGACGCGCGCCCTCGTACTCGACCGTTACCTGGCTCTTCGCGTCGGGGCGGAGTCCGGGGATCGCGCCCTCGCGCCGGGCGTTGGCCTGCTGCTCCACGAGGCGGTGCGAGAGCTGGATCGGCAGCGGCATCAGTTCGGGAGTCTCGCGGCATGCAAACCCGAACATCATGCCCTGGTCGCCCGCCCCCTCGCGGTCCACGCCCTGCGCGATATCCGGCGACTGCTTGTTGAGCGCCACCATCACGGCGCAGCTCTCGGAATCAAACCGCATGTGCGCGTCGGTGTACCCGATGTCGGCGATCGTGTGACGCACCACCTCCGGGATGTCCACGTAGGTCTGCGTCGTCACCTCGCCGGCGACAACGACGAGGCCCGTCGCGACCAGCGTCTCGACCGCGACGCGCGAGTGCGGATCATCCTTGAGCATCGCGTCCAGGATGGCGTCGGAGATCTGGTCGGAGACCTTGTCCGGGTGCCCCATCGACACCGACTCGCTCGTAAACACTCGGGTTTGGCCCATCTGCACTCCTATCCCGCGAGAAACCAGGTGAAGCGGAGTGTAGCCGGACGCCGGATCGCCGCCCGCCGAACGGGCGCCCGCGGCTATCCTCGATCATGCCCACCGCCTCCCAAACACCCCCGAACGGGCTGACCTACGCGTCGAGCGGGATCGACCTCGACCGGTACGACGGGTTTGTGGGTTCGCTCGGGGCGCTGATCCGGCGGACGCGCACGCCGCGCGTCATCGACAACCCGGGCGGGTTCGGCGGGCTCTTCCGCCTCGATTACAACGAGAAGCTCTTCGCGCGCAACTACAAGGAGCCCGTGCTCGTCGCATGCGCCGACGGCATCGGGACCAAGATCCGCATCGCACAGGCCGCGGGGCGGTTTGACACCATCGGCATCGATTGTGTCGCGATGAACGTCAACGACCTGATTGTCGAGGGTGCCGAGCCGTTGTTCTTTCTGGACATCCTCTCCGTGCCCCACGTCGACGACGCGATCATGCGCCCGCTGATGGCGGGCGTGGCGCGCGGGTGCGAGATCGCCGGGTGTGCGCTGCTCGGCGGCGAGACGGCGGAGATGGGCGACCTCTACGCCGAGGGAGATTTCGATCTTAACGGCTTCGCGCTGGGCGTGGTGGAACTGCACCGCGCGATGAGCCGGCGCGAGACCTCGCCTGGCGATGTGATCCTCGGGCTCGAGTCGTCGGGCGTGCATTCCAATGGCTTCACGCTGATTCGCGCGATCCTCAAAGAGGCGAAGCTCGATCTCGCCAAGCGATACCCGGACCTGAAGCGCGAGGGGGAAGACGAGGCGCCGACATTGGGCGATGAGCTGCTCGTGCCGACGCGGATCTACGCGGAATCAATCGTGCGCCTGCAGCGGGCGTATCGCGTGAAGAAGGTCGTCACCGCGATGGCGCACGTCACCGGCGGGGGGCTTGCGGACAACCTCGCGCGCACACTCACGCCCGACGTCGACGCTGTGCTCAGCGCCAAGGCGTGGCCCGTGCCGCCGATCTTCGGCTTCCTCCAGGAACGCGGCAAGGTCGAACTCGACGAGATGCGCCGCGTGTTCAACATGGGCATCGGGTATGTCGTCGTCGTCCGCCCCGCGTTCGCGGACGCGGTGACGCAGCGGCTCACCCGCCTCGGCGAGCGCGTCCACCGCATCGGCGAACTCCGCAAGGGAACGGGGAAGGTGCAGTACAAGGGGTGATCGGTGCGGCCGCGCCTGCCAGCGCGCCACTACCATCCCCCAATGCCCGGACTCACCTATCTCACCGCTGGCGAATCCCACGGCCCTGCTGGGCTCTGCACCGTCTCGGGCTTGCCCGCAGGCGTGGTCGTGGATGAAGACTTCATCAACGCCGAACTCGCACGCAGGCAAGGCGGGTACGGGCGCGGCGGACGCCAACGGATCGAGACCGACCGCATCCAGATCCTCTCCGGCGTGCGGCGCGGGCACACCACCGGCGCCCCGGTCACGCTCCTCGTGCCCAACAAGGACTCGCGCCTCGACGATCTTGAGCGCACGCCGCCCGTTCATCGTCCGCGCCCCGGGCACGCGGACCTCGCCGGCTCGGTGAAGTGGCTGACCGACGACTGCCGCGAGACCCTCGAGCGCGCCAGCGCCCGCGAGACCGCGGCCCGCGTCGCGGGGTGTGCGCTCGCCCGGTGCTACCTGCGCGAGTTCGGGATCGAGGCGTTCGGCTTTGTCCGCCAGATCCTCGACGCGCGCACCGAGGCTGACATCACCCCCGACAACTGGGCGCAGATGCGCGAAGCGCGCGATCAGTCCGAGACCTACTGCCCCGACGCCGACGTCACCAAACGCCAGTGCGAGATCATCCGCCAGGCGAAGATCGACAAGGACACCGTCGGCGGCATCGTCGAGGCGCACGTCTTCGGGTGTCCGCCCGGGCTCGGCTCGTGCGTGCAGTGGATGGACAAGCTCGATGCACGCATCGCCTATTCCGTCATGGGCATCCAGGCGTTCAAGGCGGTGGAGATCGGGCTCGGGCGCGCGTGCGCCGAACGCCCGGGCTCGCAGGTGCACGATCCGATCTACTTCGACCGCGCGAAGATCAACACGCCATCGCTCGGCTTCGTGCGCCCCACCAACAACGCCGGCGGCACCGAGGGCGGCATGACCAACGCCCAGCCCGTCGTCGTCCGCGGCACGATGAAGCCCATCTCCACGCTGCTCCGCGGGCTCCCGTCGGTCAACCTCCAGACGCGCGAGCCCGAAGATTCGCAGTACGAGCGATCGGATATCTGCGCCGTCTCCGCCGCGAGCGTGGTGATGGAGAACGTCGTCGCGTTCGAGGTCGCCCGAGCGTTTGACACGAAGTTCGCCGGCGATTCGGTGCAAGAAACAAAATCCAACTACACGCGCTTCCTTGAGATGGCCCGCGATCTCCCGCTCGACCCGCCGATCGCGACGATCGCGTGACGCTGTCGGTGCCCGATTCCCAATACGATGTCTGCATGCGCTCCCTCCTCGCGCTGATTCTGTGTTCTCCCGCGCTGCTCGCGCAGCAGCTTCCTGATCGCGACGCCTGGCCCCACCGCATCACCACCCGTGACGGCTCCCTCGGCGTCGTGCGCGAGCTCACGCTCCCGCCCGGCCCGCCGGCGATGGTCCGCGTGGGTGAGATCACCGCGGGGCACAAGACCGACCTCGACCGCACCGACGCCAGCGCCCTTCTCGATGCGCTGCCCGAGAGCGAAGCCGGGCGTGAGTGGACGACCGAGGGCTCCGGCGCGATGGTGCTCCGCGATTGGCCGCGCGAGCACGAAGAGGCGACCCCCTTCGACGCCGACGCGCACTACGTCTTCATCTCCGCGCCGCACGCGCCGCCCGACGAGCCGCTCGCGATCCAGCGCACTTGGTTTGCGTACTACGAGCCCTTCGGCGAGGTTGCCGACCCGCCCGCGCTCGCGGTGATGATCCCGGGCATGTTCGGCACGCCCGAGCCGATCATCCAGCAACTCGTCACCGGGCTGCGCCAGCGCGGTTGGCACGTCCTGCTCATGGTCGCGCAGCCGTCGCGTTTCACCGAGAGCCTCACCGTCGGCGTCGACCCGTCCGCGTCGCCGGCTGCCCAGATTGAGCCCATCGCCCGCCTGATCGACGATCGCTTTGCCGAGTGTGCGTACGCGGTCGAGGGGGTTACAGCCCACCTTGCGCTCACGCGCCCCGAAGCGCCGACCGATCGGCGTTTCGCGGTCGGGTTCAGCGCCGGCGCGCTCGCGATGCCCGCGGTGATCGCGCGCGAGCCGGAGGCATACGAGGCCGCCCTGCTCATGGGCGGCGGGGCGGACATGCTCACCATGGTGCTCACGTCCAACTACGCGGACTGGATCGACGCGCTGCACATCGAGTGGAAGACAACGCCAACGGATGAGCAGTTCGCGTCGCTCATCGAGTCATACCGCGAGCAGGCGCGTCTTGATCCCTACGCCCTTGCGCCCTCGATGAAGGACACGCCCTCGCTCTTGGTGATGGGGTCCAACGACCAGGCTGTGCCCGCCGAACTCGGCGAGTTGTACTGGGCGAGGGCCGGCGAGCCGGAGCGCCGCCTTATCCCCGCCGGGCACGAACTCCTCTTCTTTGGGTACATCCGCGCCCGGGCTGCCGATCTGCTGGATTGGCTCGAATCCGCGGTGCGCTGAATCGCGTCAGCGGTGGATCGGCGCGCACCAAGACCGGCGACGTACCCCCGCCGGTTCGCGACAGCGCATCAAGCCAGATCGTCAGCCTTCGCCTCAAGGTCGTCTTTTGCCAAGCGATGCTCGCCGGGGTTGAGCCCGCCGCACTCAGGGCACTCCACCCCGTACACGCCGGGCTCGACCTCGGTCAGTTCCGAGCCGCAGTACAAGCAGATCGGATGCCCAAGCCGGAGCTTGGAGGCCATCGTGTTGACCGCCACCGCAGCCGAGATCACCGCCACGCCGACCACCGGCCAGGCCGGCACGGTCGTCAGCGAGATCATCGCAATTGCCGCGAGCGCAAGCCCAATCAAGCAGGCGAATACGCGGATGCGCGCAAGTCGCAGCCAATCCCGCGGGTCGGGCAGCGACGATACTTCCACGAGTCTTCCGCGACGCCTCGTGCCGGACATGCCCCTATTGAAGCACACGCCGCGCGATTCGTCCACAAATCTCACGCAAGCAGTGCGAGGACGGTGATCACCGCCCGCCGTCCCACGCCGGCGTCGCCTGACGGTCTACGAACCGCACCCACACCCAATCCAACGCCCGCACGCCCCACCCGCGGCGGACCGCCGTACCCGCGATCGCGAGACCGACGCAACCCCCTATCACGACGTCACTTGCGTAATGAGCCCCGAACGCGACCCGTGACACGCCCACCAGTACGGCGAGCGTCGCGACGATCGGCGTGAGGCGGGGATAGATGATCGCGAGGAATGCGCTCGCCACCACCGCGTACGCCGTGTGGCTCGAGGGCATCGACCAGAGCTTCTCCACGCCGTCGCGCCAGAACTCGTACGGGAGCACCACCCCCTCGCCCGGGCCCATGGGGCGTCCGCCAGCCGGCCCGAGGAAGGTCCACGCCTCGTGCATGAGCGGGCGGGGTCGGCCGACGAGCATTTTGAGCCCGGTGACCACGAGCCCCGTGATCGCCGCCGCCGCGCCCCAGTCGAGCAGCCGGCGCCGGCGGGGTGGGTCCATCACCCAGACCACCAACGCGATCACGAGCGAACTCGTGAGCTGCCCGTATTGCCCGAGGGCTTCGAGCTCCCGCCGGACGTCCCCGCCCAGGCGCACGCCGCCCATCCAGCGCGCGATGGCGGGATCAAGCAGGAGCAGGGGCAGCGCCAGCACGCCGACGAACAGCGGGCGCGCCCACGTGCGCCGCTTCGGTGCGCTCGCCCACGCCCACCCCGGCCCGAACACCGGACGGACGCGCCGAACACCCGCGTGCGCCCAGCGCACGGGCGCGATGAGCCCGCGGTTATAGTCGCGTGTGATGTCCGCGGGCCTGCGCACGAGTCGCCCCCATCGCGGGTGGTGTCGCAGCCCGGTTGCACTCGCCGGGCTCGTGTTGCTGTGCCTCGCAGTGTATGGGCCGGGCTTGGTCGCTCTCCCGGTGATCGATCGCGACGAGGCGCGCTTCGCGCAGGCGAGCCGACAGATGTTCGAGTCGGTCGCGCTGCCCGAATCCGAACGCGACCCTGAACTGCACGCCGGCGGGCTCGTGATCCCGCGGGTCGCGGGGCGTGATCGTCTCAATAAGCCGCCGATGATCTACTGGCTCCAGGCGGGCGCCGCGGCCGCGATGACCGGCGCCGACCCCATGCGCGACGCGATCTGGATGTACCGCCTGCCCTCGGTGATCGCGGCGATCATCACCGTGCTCGTGACGTGGAGGCTCGGGTCGGAGATGTTCGCCCCCCGCGTCGGCCTGCTCGCGGGCGCGATGCTCGCGGTGTGCCCGCTCTTCGCGTGGGAGGCGCACCAGGCGCGCGCCGATCACGTGCTCGTCGCGTGCACCACGCTCGCGATGTGGAAGCTTTGGAGAGTCTGGTCCCGCGCGCTCGCGGGCGCGCGCGCGCCCTGGGCCCTGTGCGCGATGTGGGTGTTTGTTGCGCTCGCGGTCTACACCAAGGGGCCGATCGGGCTCGTTGTGGTCGGGCTGCCCGCATCGATGCTCGCCCTGCGCGCGCCCCGTGCGGCGATCGCCCTGAACGAGGCGTCGAAGGGGCTATCCGGGGCATCGGCGGGGGCGCCCGCCGCTGGGGAGCGCAAGCGACCGCAGCACGCACGCTACGTCTTCGGCTTCCGCTCGTTCCGACCATTGCTCGGTGCGCTCTTCGTCATCGCAGCACTCGCGCCGTGGGTGTTCGCGGTCGCGTCGCGCGTGGGGTTTGGGGCGTACGCGTCGCTCGTGGCGGACGAGGTGCTGGGTCGAGGTGTGTCCGCGAAGGAGGGGCACGTCGGGCCGCCGGGGTACCACCTCGTGGCGCTGGTGCTGCTGTTCTGGCCGGGCGTGATGCTCACCGCAGCGGGTGTCGCGCGGGCGTGGCGTCGCGGCACGGTGGCGCGCCGCGCGTTTGACGCGCCACAAGATCCACTCATCGTGCGCGCGATGCGGTCCACTTGGCGCGCGATCACGTCGCGCTTCTCAGCGACGCCCGACGCCTTTCTGGTCGCGTGGATCGTGCCGACATGGATCCTGCTCGAGCTCTACGCGACCAAACTCCCGCACTACACGATGCCGCTCTACCCCGCGATCGCGATCGCCAGCGCGCGAGCGGTGGCGGTCTACACCCGCGCCCGCAAGACGCCCGGCTCGCTCGCGCTGGTCTTCTGGTGTGTGCAGGGGGCGATCGTGGCGTTGGGTGCCTCAGTCGCTGCGCCCTGGGCGGCAGGTCGCCTCGCGCCGATCCCGACGCTCGAGATTGTGACCTTCGGCGTCGCCGCGATCGGCGCGGCGACCCTGCTCTGGCGCATGTTCCTCGCGGTGCGCAGCCGCGATCTCGTGCGCGCGCAGCTCCTCTCGATTGCCGTCGGCGTGCTCGTCTGGATCCCGCTCATGCGGTTTGCGATGCCGAGGTTTGCTGGGCTGACGACGCGCGTCGTCGCCGACGCATGCGATGCTGCGCCCGGAGCGCCCGTTGCCGCGATCGGCTTCTACGAGGACAGCCTCGACTTCCTCACCCGCGCGAGCATCGAGCGAATCACGCCCGAACAGCAGGGCGAGTTTTGGAGCGCCCATCCCGAAGCGGTCGCGATCATCTCGGACGGTCACCTGCTCAAGGACCACGATGTGTTGGCGCGTGTCACCGGGCTTGAATACGCACGCGGACGCGTGGAAACGCTGTTGGTGGTTCGCCCAGCGTCCCTCGGCAAACCGATCGACAGCACGGCGGAGCCCGGCCATGAGTGAGGCTCCCGAATCGTCGCCCGTCGGCTTGCTGTTGGTCGACAAGCCGATCGGCCCGACGTCGATGGACGTCTGCCGGCGCGTGCGCCGTGCGCTTGTGCGCGCGGGGGCGCCCAAGCGCATCCGCGTCGGGCACGGCGGCACGCTCGATCCGCTCGCCTCCGGGTTGCTCGTGGTGCTCGTCGGTCGCCCGGCGACGCGCCTGTCCGACCTCATCATGGCTGGTGAGAAGGAATACACCGCGACGGTGGACTTCGCGCACCGTTCCGCGACGGATGATCGCGAGGGCCCGGTGACGCCGGTGGATGTCGCGACGCCGCCGAGCGGGGCGGAGGTGCGCGAGGCGTGCGCACGGTTTGTGGGCGAGATCATGCAGGCCCCGCCGGCCCACAGCGCGGTGAAGATCGGCGGGCGTCGGGCGTATGCCGAGGCCCGCGCGGGGCGCGATCCGAAGCCCGAGCCGCGCCCGGTGATGATCCACGCGATCGAGCTCGAAGCGTACGAGTTTCCCCGGGGTGTGCTGCACGTCCGGTGCGGCAAGGGGGCGTACATCCGCTCGCTCGCGCGCGATCTCGGCGCGGCGCTCGGCACGGGCGGCATGCTCTCGGACCTTCGGCGCACGCGCATCGCGAGGTTTCACGTCGACGACGCGAGCAAGCTCGACGACCTGCCCGAGCACATGACAAGTGATGACCTGCTCCCCATCCCCGAGTAAGCTGGCGCGATGCAGCGAGCGGGGTTTGGGTGTAGACGTGAGAAGCGGTCGGTCGCGTTCACGCTGATCGAGTTGCTCGTGGTGATCGCGATCATCGCGCTGCTCATCGGGATCCTGCTCCCGGCCCTGGGCGGGGCGCGCACGTCGGCGCGCACGCTGCGGTGCGCTTCGCAGATGCGCCAGCTCGGGATCGGGTGGGCGATCTACGCGGGCGACTGGGACGACGTCTCGATCCCCGGTCAGCCCGGGCGATACTCGGACGAGACACTCAACATCTACGACGTCGGCAACGGGCAGCACTACCGCCCGCGGTGGTTCGCGACGATGGGCGCCTCGGCCGGTTTCTATGCGTACGGCGAACCTTCGACCGATCGCGATGACGAGCACGCCTACCCGGTGACCAACGAGGTCTTTCTCTGCCCGGAAGCGGACAACTGGGTCTCGACGCGCAACTCGCCCTACGGGTACAACCACCAGTTTCTGGGCAACGCGCGCTGGCGATCGACCGATGACGACACTTCCGGGTATGTCAACTTCCCGGTGCGCGTGAGCCGGATCAACGCGTCGCGGACGGTGCTGTTTGCCGATTCGATGGGCACCGCTGCGGGCAAGCCCGAGGCGGAGCGCACAGCCAATCACGAGGACGGCTCGCGCGACCCCGACCTTCGCGCCATGGGCGGGCATGGGTACGTGATCGACCCGCCTCGGCTCGAGGCGGATTCGGACTACGCCGACCCGCGCAACCGCAGCCCACAGCATCGCAGCGCCCCCGACCCGCGCCACTCGCGCAGCACCAACGCCGCGTTCGCTGACGGGCACGTGAAGACCACGACGCTCGAAGAACTCGGGTATGTGGTGCGCGGTGACGGCTCGATCGCGACGGACACGGTCGACGGACGCGAACCGACGAACGAGCTGTTTTCGGGGAGCGGGCGGGATGAACTGCCGGAGGGGGTGGACTAGGGGCCCGAAGCGCACGCGAGGGTCTGTGGCTCGGGTGCTGTGCGGCGGCGTGTGAGACCCTGGCTTGCGCCACGGGCTCGCTGGATCTCGGCGGTCTCTCGGCGTTGCGTGGGCTTCGGGGTACCATCCGCCCATGACCACCGCCCAGGCCGAACCGGCTGCGACGACCGAGGCTCGGGCCGAGCGCCCGTTGCTGCACGTGCAGGACCTCAAGACGCACTTCCCCATCCGCTCGGGGCTGCTCCAGCGGGTGACGGGGCACGTGAAGGCCGTGGACGGCGTGTCGTTCGATCTCGCTCGCGGGGAAACCCTGGGGCTTGTGGGCGAATCCGGGTGTGGCAAGACGACGGTGGGGCGGTCGATCCTCCGCCTCATCCCCGCGACCTCGGGCGTGGTCGAGTTTGAGGGCAAGAACGTGTTCGCGGCTCACGGGGCCCAGCTCAAGGCCCTGCGCCGGGACATGCAGATCATCTTCCAGGACCCCGCCGGCTCGCTCAACCCGCGGATGCGGATCGCCCAGATCGTGGGTGAGCCGCTCCAGGTGCACGGCATGGCGACGCGGGACGAGCTGCGCCCGAAGGTGGAGGAACTCCTCGTGCGCTGCGGCATGCCCAAGCAGGCGGCGGACCGGTACCCCCACGAGTTTTCGGGCGGTCAGCGTCAGCGGATCGGCATCGCGCGGGCGCTGGCGCTGGAGCCGAAGTTCATCGTGTGCGACGAGCCGACGAGCGCGCTCGACGTGTCGATTCAGGCGCAGATCATCAACCTGCTCGATGACTTGCAGAGCGAGTTCGGGCTGAGCTACCTGTTCATCTCGCACGACATGGCGGTCATCAAGCACGTGTGCAAGAACATCGCGGTGATGTACAAGGGCAAGATCGTGGAGCACGGCCCGCGCGATCAGATCACCGAAGACCCGCAGCACAAGTACACGCAGTCACTCCTGAGTGCTGTGCCGGAGACCGATCCGAGAGCGCAGAAGCACCGGATCGTCTTCGAGGGCGGGGCGATGTAGTCCGTGGGATCTTGCCGATGACACCACATGAAATCATCACGATCGTTGGAGGTCCATCGGTTCTTCTGGCCGGCAGTGCTCTTGGGTACTTGTTACGAGAAGTGCAGTTCCGCTCGCATCCGTTCCTGGCTATTCAGTCTGTTGAGGGTGGGGTGCTGGAGAACGCGCGCGAAGTAGACATACACCAAGAAGCCAGAGTTAGCGGTTCATCGATTTGGTCGACGGCATCAAGCCGAGCAAAGGCACGCGTAGTCACACGGCGGAGACAGTTGCTGCGCTTGGATCCTTGTTCCAAGTCAGAATGTTCGCGCACTACGTCGCAGCGACCGTGTCCGCTGGAAAGGTCGTGCTTCCCACCCAGACAAGCGTAGAGGTCAGTGCAGGTTCCTCGCCGGTTAAGGTGCATTACGACAAGGAGCTTGGCGGGTTCGTTGTCTGGTTTCCAGCACATCAATACATGTTCGCAGAGGGGCTCATTCGCACGGACGATGCGCCCGTGGCTGAGTATTTTCGGGGGTTCTTGCAATGCGTGGCGCAAGCGGACCCCGCACCGATCGCGAAGGCTCTAAAGCAGATAGTTGTCTCGTTCAAAGATGAGTTGCAGGCCGCTAAGGAAAGCTATCCGCATCTCCGGTCTATTGTCGATTCACATAGCCGTTGGGTAATCGATGCGTACGTTGCAAACGTTTCGAGATACCCTCTGGTTCTGCACCCGGTTGCCGAAGCGACCATTCGTGACCGCAGCAAGGCTCGGTACACCCACCGATGCCACTTGGCGCCTTACATTGGTAGCGATAACGGACCGCAGAGGAGGGTGCTTCGCCAGCCGCTGTCATTCAAGGCAGGTCAGGACATGAGGCTGTCGTTTGTCTTCGATCAGATGCAGAAGGACCTCGGTCACGGTGCTGCGATTCGCGAAGCGTTTACAAAGGGCACTGCCACTGTGAAACTACGGGTTCGTGTTTCGGGTGTTGCATGGTTGTCTCGGCGCTCAATAACAACGAGAAGGGTTCCGTTCGCAGAGCCCGAAGCAGTAGGCGAACGGGAGCGCTGATGGTATCAGCACCCGATCTGATACGCCGCGAGATAGGCGAAGAAGTCGTTCGTGTTGATCATGCCATCGGGCGAGAAGTCGGCCCCAAGGTCCTGCGCTTGATACAGCGCCAGGAAGGCGAAGAAGTCGTTGGTGTTGACGTCACCTTCGCCGGTGAGATCGGCGGGGCACGTGGGCTCGGCTGCCCGGACGTAGGAGAACGACCCGCCCGAGGAGCTCATCTGTCCCCACGCGGTGAACCGGATGTCGATGTAGATGTCGTCGGTGATGAGGTGGACGACTGCGTCTTGCCCGACCGTGCCAGGTGGGTTGCTGGAGGCCCAAGTCTGCCAAGGCGCGAACGTCAGGTTCTGCCAGTCGGCCGCCAGCCCGTACGCCCACTCGGTGTCGTCGGGCCCCAGGTTGGAGTACGCCGCCTGGGTCACCGCGTTGAAGAGCCCCTGCGCGTTGCCGCGCGTGATCCAGACACTGTCGGTGATGCGGTCTTGGTTGTCCGCCTGAGTTGCGTCGGCGAACGCGTCCTTCGAGAAGGCGTAGTCGTACCCGCTCCAGACCTGCTGGGCCTGAGCGGAGGTCACGGCCAAGCCAAACACGAGCATAACGGCGCGCATGGAGTTCCTTTCGACTCGGAGTCGTCGAAACCTACCACGCCCAGCCGGTTTGGCATTCCGCCGAACACGCTGGGGGCCGACAAGATGAGTGCTTTGGCGCGAGATTAGGCGGTAATACCGGTGACCTTGACCGCGGTGTAGCGCTGGCGGTGTCCGGTCTTCCGGCGGTAGCCGATCTTGGCCTTGAACTTGTGGATGTAGATCTTCTCGCCCTTGACGACCGGCTCGGTGACCTCGGCGGTCACGGAGGCGCCGCTGACGTAGGGGCGGCCGACGGTGATGTTGCCGCCGGCTTCGCCGATGAGCAGCACCTTGTCGTAGGTGATGGCGTCGCCAGCCTTTGCGTCACCCGCGTTGATGAGGTCGACGAGGATCTCCTCGCCCTGCTCCACGCGGCGCTGGCCGCCCGACTCTTCGATGATGGCGAACATGGTCGTCTCCGTCCGCGCGGGGCAGGGGCGGGCTTGGATGCCCGGCTTCAGGGCCCAGGCCGCAGCGGGGCGGATGGTAGGCGCGAGCGGCGGTCTATCGAGTCCAGGTGTTGTTCGATCGATCCTGATCCGGGTACGCCTCGTCGGGGTCGAGCACAACGGACTGCACCTGCTTGCCCTCCGGGTTCCATCCGGTGGTCCAGGCGTTGGTGGTCGACCAGGCCTGCACGGGCAGTCGGCGGCGATCGGTCGAGCCGTCGGCGTACGTGACCGCGTAGTCCACGGGCATGACCATGTCGCTCCTGTTCTCCAGTGAGAGGCGGACCCATGAGCCGTCGGGTGCTTCGTCGACGCCGGCGATCGCCTGGTCGAGCGTGGCGGTGGTGAGGAACCACCCGCGCCAGAACCAGGCGAGGTCCATGCCCGAAGCGTCTTCCATCGTGCGGAAGAAGTCCGCCGGGCGCGGGCTCTTGAACGCCCAGCGTCGGACGTACTCGCGGAAGGCGAAGTCGAAGCGCTCCGGCCCGAGGATCGACTCGCGGAGGATGTAGAGCCCGACGCCGGGCTTGCCGTACCCAAGGAAGCCGAGCCGCCCCTGCCAGATGTGATCGGTCGGGGTCATGATGGGCTGCTGCTGGCCTTGGGTCATGGAGTCGGCGGTGCCGGTGATGGATCGCGAGCCGCGAAACTCGCCGGGCTCGTTAAAGAACGCGCGATTGGAGTAGATGTTGATGAACGTGTTGAAGCCCTCGTCCATCCAGACGTGACGGCGTTCGTCGGTGTTGACGAGCATCGGGAACCACTGATGTCCAAACTCGTGGTCGGTAACGCCGAAGAGCCCGCGCTCGTTGCGTCGCCCGCGGCAGAAGACGATGGAGGGATACTCCATGCCGCCGACGATGCCGTTGACGTTGGTCGCCGCGGGGTAGGGGTACGGATAGAGCAGGTCGGAGTAGAAGCGGATCGTGTGTCGCGTCATCTGCACGTTGTCCGCCCACAGGGGAAGGCCCTCCTTGGGATAGACCGATTGGCAGAGCACGCGCGCAGGACCTTCCGCACGCTCGACTGTGACGCCCGCGGCGTCCCAGATGAACGACTCCGACGATGCCCACGCCACCGTGCGCACGTCTTCAGCCCGGAAGCGCCACGTGAGCGCCTCGGCGCCCTGCGGACGCGACGCCGGGTCGGCGACCTCTTCGGCGGAGCGGATGGTGACGGTCTCATCGGATTCGAGCGCCGTCGCAAAGGCCGCGGCCTGCGCCGGCGTAAGCACGTCTCCGGGGTTCACCAGGCGTCCGCTCGCGACGACGATGTGGTCGCGCGGCGCGGTGATGTTGAGATCGAAGTTCCCGAAGTTGGTGTAGAACTCGCCCGTGCCGAGGTAGGGCAACGTGTTCCATCCGTAGACGTCGTCGTAGACCGCGACAGCCGGAAACCACTGCGCAAGCTCGAAAACGACGCCTTGCTCGACGTCCTCCGTGCCCATGCGATCGGCGCCATAGGGCGCGATGTTGAACGACCACCCGACGTCAAACTCGAACGTCTGGCCTGGTTCGAGCGGGGCGGGCAGGTTGAGACGTCCCATGGTGTCGTAGGTCGCGAGGTTGAGATCGCGTCCGTCGCGCGAGGCGGAGCACCGGGTGATGCGGTATCCGCCCTCGAAGCCCTCGCGGAAGCCGAATCGCGAGCCGCGCACGCCGGAGAGCGCGCCGTCGGAGCCCTCCTTGAACAGGTTCTGCTCGAGGTGGAGCCAGATGTAGGTGAGGGTGTCGGGCGAGTTGTTGTGATAGGTGACGTGCGCGAGCCCGGTGACGCGCCGGGCCTCGTCGTCGAGGGTGGCGTCGATCCGGTAGTCCACACGCTGCTGCCAGTAGTCGGGCCCGGGCGCTCCGGAGCCCGTGCGGACGGAGTTGGCCGCGGGCAGGTCGAGCGGGTCGAACATGCCCTGCCCGATTGGGGCGGGCGCCCGGAAGCCAGCGTCGGAGGTGGGGCCGGCCATCGGAAGGTCGTCGTTCTGACCCGAAGGCGGCGGAGCCTGCTGCGGCGGGGGGGCAGGAGACGCCGCGCTGGCCGTGGCGGGAGGCCTGCTCGTGGTGGGTGCGACGACGCCCAGGTCGGCCATCTCGGTAGGGGAACGGTTGGGTCGGGCCGGCGCAGCTGAGGTGGACTCGGCAGCCTGAGCGGTTGGCTGATCGGGGTGACGCTCGTTCGTGTTCTGGCAGGAAGCCATCCCGAGGCCGATGAACAGGGCGATCGCGATTCGCATACGTAGCTCCTGGGTGAGCGGCACACGGTACCGCCAGCTCGGCCCGCGCGGGTGGACTTGGGCGGATGGGAGGGCTTTGATAGCAGCCCAACGAAGGAGCGTTCATGGCGATTCGGATCAAAGCTCGCGGCGGCGAAGGCGTGGATCAGATGATGAAGCGCTTCAAGAAGCTCTGCGAGAAGGAAGGGCTCACCAAGGACATCAAGCGCAAGGAGTTCTACGAGAAGCCCTCCGAGCGCCGGCGTCGCGCAGCCCGCAAGAGCCTCAACCGCCGACTTCGGGCTGAGGGCTCCTTCGGACGCTGAATCGACCGTTTCGCAGGCCCGCCCTTCGCGGGCCTGTTTCGTCTATGCTTGTCCCCTTGTCTGAACGGGCGGGCGCCGTGGCGCTGCCTGTCGTGATTTGTGCATGCTCGTGGAGGCCCCTACGCGATGATCCCCCTCTCGCTGACGTTGGCGTCGATGGAGTCCATCCCCCCCATGTACTTCCTCGCGCCAATCGGCGCGGTGGTGGCGCTGGTCTTCGCATTCATGTTCTCGAAGGGCGTGATGAAGCGCTCCGAGGGCGATGAAGAGATGGTCCGCATCGCCCAGGCGGTGCGCGAAGGCGCGATGGCCTACCTCAAGCGTCAGTACAAGGTGGTCGCGGGTGTCTTCGTGTTGCTCGTGATCTTCCTCGCGGTGATGTGGGGGCTCAAGCTCCAGCACCCGATGTCGATGATCGGCGTGCCGATCGCCGGGCTGCTCTCGGGGCTCTGCGGGTGGTTCGGCATGAAGATGGCGACCAACGCCAGCGCCCGTACCGCCTTCGCTGCGAAGCAGTCGCTCAACGACGGGCTGACCGTCGCGTTCCGCTCGGGCGCCGTCATGGGGCTCGTCGTCGTCGGCTTCGCGCTGGTGGACGCGAGCTTCTGGTTCTTCATGCTCAACTCGTTCACCGACTTCGACATCCGTGAGCTGACCACCATCATGCTCAGCTTCGGCATGGGCGCCTCGACGCAGGCGCTCTTCGCCCGCGTGGGTGGCGGCATCTACACCAAGGCGGCCGACGTCGGCGCCGACCTCGTCGGCAAGGTCGAGGCGGGCATTCCCGAAGACGACGCTCGCAACCCCGCGACCATCGCGGACAACGTCGGCGACAACGTCGGCGACGTCGCGGGCATGGGCGCGGACCTCTATGAGTCGTACTACGGCTCGATCCTCGCGACGATGGCGCTCGGCGCCGCGGCGGCGTTCACCCTCCCCGACGTCGCCGATGGCACAGCGATCGCACTCTTGCTCGCCGCAGGGCCGCTCGCGTTGGCGGGCGTGGGCATCCTGTGCTCGATCCTCGGTGTGTTCACCGTCAAGGCGAAAGAGAACGCGTCGTTCAAGGAGCTTCTGCACGGGCTGCACACGGGCGTGTACATCGCGTCGGGCCTGATCATCGTGGCGTCGGGCGTGCTGCTCTACATGCTCTTCGGGCGCGACGCGGGCGCGACCGAGGCCCTCGCCGGCGCGGGCACCGCGTGGTGGAAGCTCTGGCTCTCGATCGTGGTCGGGCTCGTTGCGGGCAACGTCATCGCGATCGCGACCGAGTACTACACGAGCTACGAGCACAAGCCGACGCGACGCATCGCCGAGCAGGCGCTCACCGGCCCGGCGACCGTGATCATCGCGGGCATCGCCGAGGGCATGAAGTCGACCTGGGCGCCCCTGCTCACCGTGGTCGTCGCCATCATCGCGTCGTTCACCCTCGCGGGCGGGAGCGAGAACTTCCTCATGGGCCTCTACGGCGTGGGCATCGCCGCGGTCGGCATGCTCTCGACACTCGGCATCACCCTCGCGACCGACGCCTACGGCCCGATCGCCGACAACGCCGGCGGCAACGCCGAGATGACCGAGCAGCCGCCGCACGTCCGCGAACGCACCGACATGCTCGACTCGCTCGGCAACACCACCGCCGCGACGGGCAAGGGCTTCGCGATCGGGTCGGCGGCCC
Organism: Phycisphaerae bacterium; assembly: GCA_030429485.1. Classification (GTDB taxonomy): domain Bacteria; phylum Planctomycetota; class Phycisphaerae; order Phycisphaerales; family UBA1924; genus JAUIFD01. The sequence continues at coordinate 21,869 of JAUIFD010000002.1, forward strand.
TCACGGCGCTCGCCCTGTTCGCGGCGTACGTGCAGGTCGTGCAGACGCAGATCACCACCCAGTCCGTCACCTACGTCGGCGACAACACAGGCGGCGGCGACACGCCCTACGCCATGTACGAAGGGCACCGCAAGTTCGCCATCGTCTTTCCTGGCGAGGGTGAAGAGCGCGTCGGCTCGACGCCCCTGCCGTGGGTCGATGGCGGCATGCTCATCGATCCATCGCAGGAAGGCGCCCACCACGCCCTCGACGCGATCGAGCACGGCGAGCGGTTTGAGATCGAGGGCGATACGTCCTCGCACGAATACCGCCTCACCGGCAGCGCCCAGCACGGCGACCACACCGACAACTTCGCCTTCGACGTGGTTTCGAGCCGCAACGGGTCGATCCGCGACGTCCTCGCGTTCTATGACGTCACGCTCACCAACCCTCGCGTGCTCGGCGGGCTCTTTACAGGCGTGCTCCTCGCGTTCCTGTTCTGCGCCATGACGATGAACGCGGTGGGCCGCGCGGCTTACGCCATGATGAACGAGTGCCGACGCCAGTTCGGCAAGATGCGCGAGGCCTTCCGTGCCCAGGGCATGAGCGAGGAGCAGATCGCCGATCCGCTCTCGTGGCCCAAGCAGGTCGAGTTTGAGGGCGTGCACTACCCGCAGTACGCGGAGTGCGTGTCGATCTCGACCGCGGGCGCACAGAAGGAGATGGTTGTTCCTTCGGCGCTCGCGATCATCGTGCCGATCGTCGTCGGGCTCGTGCTGGGCGTGGCCGGCGTGATGGGCCTGCTCGCGGGCGGGCTTGTCACCGGGTTCGCCGTCGCGGTCTTCATGGCCAACGCCGGCGGGGCTTGGGACAACGCCAAAAAGCTCCTCGAGAGCTACGGGCGCATCACCGCCGACGCGATGGTCAACGACGCCGCGACACGCGACAAGGTGCCCGCCGAGGTTCGCCCGGCCATCATGGCCCGGGCTGAGGAGATGGTCCGCACCGGGCACGGCTCAACGATCGTCTACGGCAAGGGCTCGGACGATCACAAGGCGACCGTCGTCGGCGACACGGTCGGCGACCCGTTCAAGGACACCTCGGGCCCGTCGCTCAACATCCTCATCAAGCTCATCTCGATCGTGTCGGTCGTCTTCGCTGGCCTCGTGGTCGCGTACGGCCCGGTGATCGGGAGCATGATCGGGCTGCGCTGATCGACGGGGCGCCACGGAACGCCCGCGACGCGGTAGGCTCCTCGCAGCAGGAGCACCACCGCGATGACGACGCTGCCGCCCCCCATCGAGGGTCTGTCCCCGTCTGCGCCGCGATCAAAGTGGCCCACCATCGTCGGTGTGCTCGCGATCATCTTCGGGAGCTACGGCATCTTGGAGCACCTGTGCGGGCTCGGGACCGTGCTCGCGATCGGGCCGCTCGTGGACTGGATCGCCGGCTTCGCGCCGCCCGAAGACGCGTCGCACCTCGCCGCGTTCAGGCAGGCGACGACGCAGTACGCGATCCCGACGGTCTTGCTTAACGCGTTTCTGCTCGCCAACGCGGTGCTGCTGCTCGTCGCGGGGATCGGGTGCGCGCGGCGCCAGGGCGCGGTGCGTCCGAAGATGCTGCTCTATGCGGCAGTCGAGGTGTTCCTGTCGGTCGTGAGTGCCGTCCTGGCGTTCCAGGTCGCCGAGACGGTGGCCGATGTGATGCGAGAGGTCGATGGAGCCGGCGGGGTGCCCGCCCAGTTCAGCACGGCGATCAATGCGGGCGAAGCGGTCATGGGGCTGCTCTTTGCCGCGATCTGGCCGGTGTTCCTGCTCGTCTGGTTCACCCGCCGCTCGGTCGTTGAGGAAGTCGGCGCATGGGCGGCTGTGCCCCGCGACCCATGGGATCGGGGTTGAGAAACTCACCGGCTGTGTCTTCAAAGAACAGAGGTACGCTCGACGCGGAGCACACGCATGGATGATCAAGGCACCCCGCACGCACCGCCCAACCCAGCTCCGCCCCCGGGCGCCCCGCCGACCGTCCCGGGTCCGATCCGGCGGGCCCGATCGCAGTGGCCAAACGTGGTCGGCGTGCTCGCGATCATCTTCGGCTCGCTCGGGATGCTCATGCATGGGTGCGGAACCGCGGGGCTCTACCTCAACCTCTTCACCTCGCAGGCGATGGAGCAGCTGGCGACCGACATACCTCCCGAGCAGAGTGACATCCTGACGGTGCAGCACGACGTCGCACTGAAGTACATCGCACCCGCAACGATCGCCAACGTGCTGCGCTTCGCCAACGCCGTGTTCCTGCTCATCGCGGGCATTGCCTGCAACCGGCGCCAACCGGGCACGCGTCGCCTGCTACTCATCTACGCCATCGCCGAGATGGTCGTCATGACCGTCGCGATCGGCATCGAGTGGGCGATGCAGCAGGAGATCATGTCGGCGTTGGCGAAGAGCTTGCAAGCCCAACAGTCCGGCGGTATCCCGCCTGGCATGATGGGCGTCATGGGTGCGTTCGGCAGCATCGGCGTCATCATCAAGCTCCTGTTCTGTGCCGTATGGCCGGTCTTCCTGATCATCTGGTTCAACCGCGCCGCGGTGGTGAAGGAGATCGCGACGTGGAGACCGGCGCGTACGCTCACGGAGATGTAGCTCACGCATGCGCTGTACGAAGTGCAACTACGCCCTCTGGAACACGCCGGCCGGACCCTGCCCGGAATGCGGCGAGCCGTTCAAGCCCTCCGACTTCCGATTCCGCCAGAACGCCATCGCGTTCAGGTGTCCGTCGTGTCAGCAGGATTACTACGGCACCGACGCAAAGGGACACCTCGCCCCCGCTGAGTTCGACTGCGTCACGTGTGGTCGGCGCCTCACGATGGATGAGATGCTCATCCTGCCCACCGAAGGCGTGGACGAGCGAAAGACGGGGCAAGAGGCCAACGCGTGGGTCGCGGACGACGGCGTCTCGCGTCGATGGCGATTCCCACGCACGATCATGCAGGGCGCGTTCTCGCCGCACATCGTCGTCGAGCGGACGCCCGAGACCAGCGGGATCTGGCCCGCCCTGAGCTTCGTCTTTCTCGTCCTTGCGTGCATGGCGGTGCTCGGGCTGCTTCCGTTCCTATTCATCATGGTCATGCCCTTCCTGACCGGCGGCGGTGGGGGGGTTCGCGCGGCGGCCTCGATCGTCGGGGTCGTGCTCGCGCTGTTCACCGTGCCCGCGCTCCTGTTCATCGTCTGGGTGCTGACCACTCACCTTTGGCTCGTCGTGGGCGCATCAGAGAGGCCCAAGTTCCGTCGCACCGTGCAGTCGATGTCGTACACGTCGGGGCCGGTGATGCTCATCGGTGTGCCGTGCATCGGGCCCTACCTGCTCTGGCTCGCGGCGATCCCGTGGTGGATCACCACCGCGATCATCGGCCTCCGCGTCGGCACGCGCGCCCCCATCTGGAGGTGCGTCGTCGGGGGGCTCTTCTTTCCCGCGGTGGTCGCGATCGCACTCATCGGTGGGTACATCGGGTTGCTCTCGTTCTTGTTCTCATCGACGGGGCCGATCGCGATGGCGACCGCCAACACCAACGGCGCCGCGGGCGTCTTGGCGTTTGACGCGGCGATCGGTGTTCGCTCCGGAGCGCTCCCGCCCGCGCACGCGGCGGAGTTGATGATCGGCGCCACGATCGACCCCGGGGCATTTGCGATCCGTGGCTCCAACACCAACCCGTTTACGCTACAGATCGCCAACACCGATGCGCTTGCGTTCTCAATGATGACCGCGGGCGAACAGGCCGGCGTGGTGCAGGCCGCGATCGACGCGATGCCGGAGGGGACGATCGCGCACCGCTTCGGCGACTTCGTGTTCGTGACCGATGCGGCGCCGCCGGGAAGCGACCCGAGCCAGGTCGCGTCGCTCTGGCGGGTGATCGGGGCGCTCGATCCAGAACTAAACCCTGGTGGGTGGTCGGTGATCTGGATCAGCACCCCGACCGGGACGGTGAGCTACGACCAGACCACCTTCGACGCGGCGCTCGCGCTGCAAAACCGCATCCGCGCGAGCCTCAACATGCCGCCTCTCCCGCACCCCGATGACATTACCCACGACTCGCCCGCGGTGGCGGACTAACCGGAGCGGCTGGCGAGAGATGGGTTGCGGGTCACTCAGGGCGTGAGCGTCACCGCGTAGTCGTAGGGCCGGAGATCGACCTCGCCAACCACCGGGAGGTCGGCACGCACCGCCTCGCCCGTCAGGTTGATCGCAACCACCGCTTGCGATTCGCCGAGCGCGCGCGTGAACGCCCAGACCCCCGGATGCGCGACTTCGATCGCGGTGTAATCGCCGCGCCGCAACACCGCGTGTGTACGCCGAAGCTCGATCAACTCGCGGTAGGCCTCGAGGAGCGAGCCTTCGCTTCCGGCCTGCTCCTCTACCGATCGCCCGTCGTGATCACGGCTTGCGCGAGAAGCCTTCACCCGTGCACTCAGCGCCCAGTAGTCGCTCATCGGAGGCCCGTCCTCCGCCCGCCACTTGAACGGCTCTCGCCGTGGGATGTCGTTGGCGTCGGAGCCGACGGACGCCTGCCGTCCCAACATCCCGATCTCGTCGCCCATGTAGATGACCGGCGGGAACGGCTGGAGCATGAGCATCGCCGCCGCAGCCCGCGCCTTCCGGAGCGTCTCCGTCGTTGTTGCGCCGATCTCGGAGGCGAGGCGGTCGACGTCGTGGTTGCCGATCGTGCAGAGGTAGGTCCCGCCCTCGGCCTGCGCCAGGGACTCAATCGTCCTCGCCGTTTCCCGATAGAGCGGCGCCGCCCGCTCGCTCTTGAGCGCCTCACGAGCCGCAAACTCGAACGGCTTGGTGAACGCCGCGTCGAACGCAACGAGCAGGTCTTCGCCGTGCGTTTCCCAGCGCGCCTGTTCAGCAAACGTGATCACCCGCGGGTTCACCGCGCGCAGCGCCGCGCGCCACTCACGCCAAAAGGGATCGATGTGATACCCCCACCCCTCCGCCAACGCAGGACTCCCGGGCGCGAAGAGCGAGCCCTGCCCGCCCTCGTCGCGCGTCGGGTAGCGCACCCAAACGTGATCGAGCCTGTACCCGTCGATGCCGTCGGAGGGGTCGCCGTCGCCATCGGGATCAAGCCACTTGCGACCACACGACGCGACCTCGGCGCGCACGTCCGGGTTGCGCAGGTCGAGGTGCGCGAAGCCGACACGCTCGCCGCTCCACGTGCGGAAGCTGTACCCGGTGACGCGCGTGTTCTCGTCATTCTCGAACGCGAACCAGTTGTCGTACGCGGAATCCGGGTTGTCGAACGCGTCTTGGAAGCGAGGATCGGTGCGCGAGATCCCGTAGGCGACCATATCGACAAACACCTTGATCTCGCGCTCGTGCGCCGCCCGAACGAACCCGAGAAACGCCTCGTCGCCGCCGAGCTTGTCGTCGATGCGCGTCGCCGCCTCGTGCTGATACCCGTGGTACGCCGCCGAGGGAAACGGCGGGTTGATCCACACCGCGGTGATCCCGAGCCCTTCGAGATACGGCAGCGCTTCGGTCAGCCCCGCGAAATCGCCGAACGCGTGCGGATCCTCGGGGGAACGCGCCGCCCAGTCGGGGTTGTCCGAGTCGCGGTACGCGATCGGCATGACGTGGTAGAACACCTCGTCACGCAGGTCGCGATCACGCCAATCCGGTTGTGCAGTCAATGCGATGGCCCATGATGCGAGGATCGGGAGCATGAGCCAACGGTAGCCCGATCAGCACCCCGCCTGATACGCCGCGAGATACGCGAAGAAATCGTTGGTGTTGATCCCGCCGCCGGGCTCGAAGTCAGCCCGCGAGTCCTGCGCGTCGTAGTACGCGAGGAACTGGAAGAAGTCGTTGGTGTTGATGTCGCCCTCGCCGGTGAGGTCCGCCGGGCAGTCCGGGCACGCGCACACGCCGCGCGGGTTCGCGAGCGCCGCCTGGAATCCCGAGTGGACGATAGCGGTGCCCTGGTTGGCCCCGCCGCCGTTGGTGCATCCGGCGTGCGTGTGGACGCCGAGCGCGAGCCCGGTCGCTTCCTGAATGACCGGTGATCCGGAGTTGCCGCTCGTGGTGTCGGTGCGGTACCGCACGGTCGTGCCGCTGCTGCCCCGCTCGGGACCGCTGTGCGTTTTCTGCGCGCGGTAGTACGTCGGATCGACCGGCGAGCTGGTGATGCCGTGCCCGGTGATGCGGATCGTCTCGCCCGGCGTCGGGAGCGACGACGCAAGAGAGAAGGTCGCGCCCTGCGCGTCCGCGGGATGGAGCCCGGTGTTGGAGTTGGGGAACACGCCAAAGTAGCAGTAGTCGTTGCCGACGCCCCCGTTGACGCTCTGCACGCTCGTGAAATCGATGGGGTACTGGTCCTCCGGCGCCGCCGCGACCGGCGTGCCAGACGGGGTCGAGATCGGCGCATTGAACTCGACGACTGATCCGGAGTTGGGCGCACAGTGCCCAGCGGTGATCAGGCATCGACCGCAATCGTCGATGAGCCAGACCGTGCACCGCGCGGGCCAGTAGCGGCCGACTCGTGGGTCGGTCGAGAGCTGGCGATCATCGACGACGTCGCAGATCGTCTCGCCCGGCGCATCGGGCTCGCCCGCCATGAGCGACACGATCTCGACGCTCGCTCGGCCCGCCACGCCCGCGGGGGCGACGAGCTCGACGAACACCGCGTCGCCATTGAACACCGCCGACTGGTGCTGCCACTGCGCGATGGTCACCCGGTCGAGGCGCTGCTGATGGCCGTCGCGCAGCGAGGTGATGCGGAGTGTCGCCCGCCCCAGCTGCGTTTCGCCAAAACCCGCGCGGAGCCAGGTCGCACCCTCCGCGCCGACGATGGTCGAGTAGAGAACCTGCTCCTGGTCTCGCGCGTCAAACGCAATGACCCCGGACGCGTCACCCTCAAGCGCGATGGTGCGGTAGGGGGCCGGGTCCGGCTGGATTTCCTGAGCGCCGACGATCGCGGTGCTTGCAGCGATCGCGAGGAGCGTGGCGGTGGTGAGGGTGTTGCGCATTCTGACCTCCTGTGTGCCTGTTCGCTTCAGAGTCTTGGTGGTTGCTCGCTTGCTCGCGTCCGTCGCCGAGCCGGTGTGGATTCAGCACCCCGCCTGATACGCCGCGAGATACGCGAAGAAGTCGTTCGTGTTGATCCCGCCGCCCGGTGAGAAATCAGCCCGCGGGTCCTGCGCCTGATAGAACGCGAGGAAAGCGAAGAAATCGTTGGTGTTCACGTCGCCCTCGCCCGTCAGGTCGGCCGGGCAGTCGTCGCCAGCCAAGAAGTGCACCGCATTGACCGCCCACTCCGCGTACGACGTGGTGTTGTTGTGGTTGTTCCACGCCACAGCCCGCCCCGCGGGCGCGAGCGTCAGGTCACCCCGGTCCCAGAGCACCGCGACCGGCGGCCCGTCCAGCGACGCCGACCCAAACGCGATCGGCGTGCCGGTGCCGATCTGATCGAAACCCCCGGTATAGATCGTCGAGGCGCCGACCGTTGCGATCGTGTTGGGCGTCGTGTTCATGGCCACCGTCGGGTCGAGGTGGATCGTCGTCCCAAGATCGCACGCGGGGCAGCTCGCCACCGTTCCCGCGCCGAGCGTGTCCGAGAGGAAGGCGTCCTTCCAGTCGTTCAGCGAGTTGAGGTTCGTGCCGCCATTCTCGCCGGAGAGGTAGAGCCCTCCACCCGCCGCGACGAAGCTTGCCAGATTCGCGCTCGCCGCGGCGCTCGGGATCGTGTTCGTCCCCGCACACCCGGTGTTGTTGGGATCCACGCCGTTGCGCAGCCAGACCACGTCGAATACCGAGAGGTCGGCGCCGTCGAGATCGCTGACACCGGCGGCCTGCGTGACCGAGATGCCGGCGTTCGTCAGCGTGGGGACGATCGGGGGCGCGGTGCAGTACATGTCATCGCCGACGACGAGCACCTCAAGAGTCTGCGCCCGCGTGGCGGACGCCACCACCAACACCGCAAGCGAGAGAACACTGATATGTGGGCCCATGTACTCTCCTCCCGTGACGCCTAGCACCCCGCCTGATACGCCGCGAGATACGCGAAGAAGTCGTTCGTGTTGATCCCGCCGCCCGGCGAGAAATCAGCCCGCGGGTCCGCCGCGTCGTAGTACGCGAGGAACTGGAAGAAGTCGTTCGTGTTGACGTCGCCCTCGCCGGTGAGGTCCGCCTGGCAGTCGTCGTCGGTCAGCGTCACCGCGATCGTGAGCCCGAGCGGCAGATCCTCCATGCCGTTTGCCGCCGCGGTCGCCGAGTCGTACACCAGGATCGTCTCGTCCGGTGCGAACCACGCGCCGTCGTTGTTGTGATCCGCGAGGTGGTAGAGCCTGTCGTTGAGGCTGTCGATGAACCACAGATCTCCGTTGTCGTCGATGGCGATGTCGCGCGGCGCGCCGGTCGAGACGCCCGCGAACGTCTCCCGCCAGCGCAGCTCGATCTCGAACGGCTGGTCGATGAAGCCCGAGCCGTCAATGTCGGACAGCCCGATGATCGCGTCGGAGCTCCCGCCCGAGACAGGGAGCAGGATCTGATCCGTCGCGGGGTCGTACGCGACCTCGTACGACGCGAAGATCACAAACCCGGACAGCTGCAGCATCCGCGTGGATGTGATCCACTCGCGCACCGCGCCAGTCGCGGGGTCGATGATGTCCACCGACTCGATCTGGTTCGGGTCAGAAATGTTAACCGTGTAGAGCATCCCGTCGTCGTCTTCAGCGAGCGAGAACGTCGTGTACACGCAACATTGCCCGATCGGGCCCAACTCCGAGATGAGCGTGACCTCGCCCGGCTCGTCCACGTCGCCATCGCCGTTGGAGTCCTGAAGCAAGTAGATCGCTTCGGGGTTGGTTTGATCGTCGAGCGTGTTGTTGTCAATGAGGTAATACCCGCCCGCGCGGCGCGGAATCAGGTCAGCCGGGTTCATCATCACGATCCCGTCGGGAAGCCCGCCCGAGAAGAAGACCGTCGTTTCGCCCGCGTCAAAGGCGTCGTGGTCGCCGTTGAGATCGGTGAGCCGGAGGATGTTGGGGGGGTCGAAGTTATCGGTCGCCAGCAGGTCGTCGGGCCCGAGCGCCACCATGCCCTGGGAGTTGTCGATCCCGAGCGTGGGCGAGGGCGAGTCGTCCATCATGAGGATGACCTCGCCCGGGTCGTGCATGTCGCCATCGCCGTTGAGGTCCTGCAGCCGCAGGATCTTGTCGTCGGTCTGCTCGGAGACGAAGACGACCGGATCGCCCGCGAAAGCGGCGCCAGCGAGGGTCAGCAAAGCAACGGCAGTGATTCGCATCGGGTACTCCTCTCCCCACGCCGCCACGATAGCGGGGGGGGCGGGGAGGTCCAAGGGCGATTCACTTGCCCGCGTACCAGTCCCGGCTCACCGCCGCGTCAGCGACCAGGGGCACGTCGAGAGTCATCGCGCTCTCCATGCGGCTCACGATCAACAACTTCGCCCGCTCCGCGTCGGCTTCCGGCGCTTCGAACACCAGCTCGTCGTGGACCTGGAGGATCATCCGCGTGGCACGGAGCGCGTCGACCTCGCGCGCGGATACGGCAGGTCCTCGTGGCGGCGTGAGGGTGTCCGCTTTCGGCTTGTCTTGGGCTGCGCCGATGAGCGCGTGCAGGTCGACCATCGCGAGCTTGATGAGGTCGGCCGCGGAGCCTTGGACGACGGAGTTGATCGCCATGCGTTCCGCGAGGGCGCGCCGGGCCGGGTTGCGCGCCTCGATCTCATGGATCGGCCTGCGCCGCTTCATCATCGTCTCGACATACCCCTGTTCCTGCGCCTGCGCGATGCACTCCTGCAGAAACACCGTGATCCCCGCGAAGCGCCGCTTGTAGGAGTCGATGATCTCGCCCGCCTCGGTGTTCGAGACACCGAGCCGACGAGCAAGTCCGAAAGGCGTGATGCCATAGACGATCCCGAAGTTCACCATCTTCGCACCGTTGCGTTGCTCGCGAGTGACTTCATCAGGGGCGACGCCATGGATCTGGGCCGCGACCGCGCGGTGGATGTCCTCGCCCTCCCGGAATGCCTCGATCAGCGCCGGATCGCGCGAGAGATGCGCGAGGAGGCGGAGTTCGATCTGCGAGTAGTCGGCCGTGATGAGCACGTTGCCCTCATCCGCCACGAACGCCTTGCGGATCGTGCGCCCGACCTCCGAGCGGATCGGGATGTTCTGGAGGTTCGGGTCCGACGACGCGAGCCGACCCGTCGCCGCGACCGTCTGGTTGAAGCTCGAGTGGATGCGCCCCGTCTCGGGGTTGATCTCGTCCGCGAGCGACACAAGGTACGTGTTCACCAGCTTCGTGAGCTGGCGGTAGTCGAGGATCAGCTGCGGCAGCTGCGTCTCGATATCCGCGTTCTGTGCGAGCTTCTCGAGCACCTCGTGATCCGTGCTCGGCCCGGTCTTGCCGCGCCGCAACGGGCGCAGCCCGAGCCCCGGCTCCGGCGCGTCCTGGCGGTGAAACAGCACGCCCGCGAGCTGCTTGGGGGAGTCGGGGTCGAACGTGCGACCGACGCTCGCCATCGCTTCATCATCGATGCGCGCACGCAGCGTCGCGATCTCGCCCTCCAGCGCCTTGCGTTGCACCGCCAGCTCCGCCGGATCGACGCGCACGCCGTTGAACTCAAGCTCGGCGAGCACCGGCACGAGCGGCATCTCAAGCTCCTGGAACAGCCCGCAGAGGCCGGCATCGGTGATCGCGGGGAGCATGCGTTGCGCGAGTTGCAGCGCCACGTCGGCATCCTCCGCCGCGTACGGGGTCGCCAGGTCCAGACCCACCGTGTCAAACGACCGCTCGCGCGCGCCCGATCCGATCAGCTCCGAGAGCGCGATGTTGTGACGACCCAGGACCGCCAGCGCCAGGGCATCCAGCGAGTGCCCCGAACGTGACGGATCGAGCACATAGCTTGCCACCATGGTATCGCACGCGCCCGGTGCGATAAGCCCGCGCAGCGCCACGCCGTGGCGACGCAAGACGATCAGGTCGTACTTGAGGTTGTGTCCGATCTTGGGTCGGCTCGCATCCTCGAGGATCGGGCGCAGCGCATCGAGCACCGTCCGCTCGTCGAAGTGCGTGTCGGGCTCGGGCGAGCGCACGGGTACATACCACCCCGTACCCTCGTGCGTCGCGAACGAGAGCCCGCACAGCTGCGCGCGCATCGGGCGTGGCGAGGTCGTCTCGGTATCGAGCGAGATGGCGTCGGCGCCCTCAAGCTCACGCACGAGTGCGGCAAGGTCGTCGCGCGTGCGCACGCACCGGTACTCGCCCGATTCGGGCTCGATCACCGGCGCGTCGATCTCCGCGGGCGGGTCGAAGAGCGAGGGCTGATCCGCGTCGCGACGAGCGCGAGGGCGAGCGGGCGCCTGCGGCGTGCTCTCGAAGATGCTGCCCTGCTCAGAGGGCGCCTCGCCCATCAGCTCGCGCAGCTCATCGCGGTACCGGTTGAACCCGAGCTCTGCGAGCACCGGCTTGAGGGCGCCGAGGTCGAACGACGCGGTCCGCGCGCGCGCGAGGTCAAACTCCACAGGCGCGTCGTGCCGAAGCGTCACCAGCTCGCGCGAGGTCGCGAGCCAGTCGACCGCTTCACGCAGGCGTTCGCCGCGCTTGCCCTTGATCTCGTCGGCGTGCTCGATCAGCTTGGCGAGCGAGCCGTATTGGGCGATGAGCTGGGCTGAGGTCTTGGGGCCGACGCCATCGACGCCCGGGATGTTGTCCACGTTGTCGCCCATGAGCGCGAGCATGTCGATGACCTGCGCCGGCTCGATGCCGCTCTCCTCGCGCAGCGTGTCCGCGGTGATGAGCGCGTCGGTGTGGATGTCGTAGAGCTCCAGGCGATCCGGCGCGAGCAACTGCTTGAGGTCTTTATCCTTCGAGATCACGCGGATGCGTACGTCGCCCGCCAGCCGATCCGCCAGCGTCGCGATCGCGTCGTCCGCCTCGAAGCCCTCCGCGCCGACCATCGGCACGCCGATCTGCTCCAGGATCGTCAGGCACCGTCTGATCTGCGGGCGCAGGTCCTCGGGGGTGGGCGGGCGCGTGGCTTTGTATTCGGGATAGATTTGCGAGCGGAACGTGCCGCGATCGCCCGAGACGTCGAGCGCGACCGCAACCAGCTCGGGCCTGCCCTCGTCGCCCGCGTGCCCCTCGCCCCGCAAGAGCTTGAGGAGCATGCCGACAAACCCGAAGGTCATGTTCGTCGGCTCGCCCGTCACCGGGCTCGTCATCGGCGTGCGGATGGCGTGATACGCCCGGTAGAACTGCGCGTACCCGTCGATGAGATAGAGCGTCTTCACGGGCTAGGCGCTGGGCGATTCAATCTGTGCCGCTGCGGCGTGCAGGGCGCGGGCGCGCTCCAAGTACGCGTGCGCCGGCTCGATCTGGCGTCGGCTCATCACGGCCCGCATGACGCCCATCCAACGGTCGAGGTCGTAGAGCTCGTCGCGCTGGTCCGTGCGCCACCGGAAGCCGGGCACACACCCCGCGATCGCACGCGAGCAGGCGAACTGCGACCCCGCGTAGAGCACCGATCCGGTCATGATGCGCGAGCCGATCGCGAACTTCGCGTGGTCGCCGATGATCGCGCCGAAGAACATCTCGCCCGTGGATTCGGGCTCCATGCCCGGCGCCGGCGACGCATGCACGGTGGTGTAGGTGTTGAGCAGGTTCGAGCCGTTCGTGCCTGCGCCGAGGTTCACCCACTCGCCCACGAACGAATCGCCCAGGAAGCCCGCGTGCGCCTTGTTGGCATACCCCTGAAACGTCACGCCCGCGACCTCGCCGGCAACCTTGCAGAATGGCCCGACGACGGTTCCGCCGCGCACGATCGCCTGTTCGAGCACGACCGCGTCGGGGCCGATCGAGCAGGGGCCGATGAGCACCGCCCCGGGGCGCACCTCGGCGCCGCCCGCGATCGTCACGGGCCCGTCCTCGACGTCGATCACCACGCTCGGACGCACGAGCGCCTCCGACTCGATCACCGCGAGGTCCGGGTCACCGAGCACCTGCACGCCGGGCGGCGGCGGCACGCGGTCCGCCCGCGACGACAGCAGATCCAGGTCGTAACGAAGCGCGTAGTCGCGCACCGATCGCACATGCCACGGACGCGTGAGCAGCACGGGGTCCGTGAGCTGCAATCGGATCGATTCCGGCGGCGTGCCGCGGAGCACCGCCTCCGCCTGACTCCGCATGAGGCGTCCGCCGACCAGGTCGGCCCCCGCCATCACGAGGGTGCCGTGCTCGGCATTGATCACCTCGTCCGGCGGGAGGGGGCAGCGTCCGTTGACGAGCAGCACCTCGTCGTCGCCGGGGGGCACGCGGTTGATCGGCACGCCGTGGCGCTCGGCGGTCAGGTCCGCGAGGTGTGGGGGGACGAACAGGGCCGCGATTTCGAGATTGAGCGCAGTCCGCAGTCGGCGCAGCGTGGTGAGGGCGCCGGTGCGGACGTCGAACGCCGCCCGAAACTCGGTGAGCGGGCCGAGCACCCCCTTGCCGTCGTCGAAGACGATCGCCGAACGCATGGTCCCGAGTCTACCGCCTCGTGCGGGTTGCGCGGCGAGCCCGCTTAGCCCGCCTTCTCCCACGGCCCGGTGATCGCGAGCGTGAGACCGTCCTGCTGCAGGTTGAGGAACATCGTCGACCCATCCGGAGAGAAGCACACGCCTGTGAGTTCGGAGTTGCTCAGCACGTTTCGTCCGAACGGGTAGACGTTGCCGTCGGGCATGACCGCCAGCAGGCGGTCGTCGCCGTCGGAATCTTCGCAGACAAAGAGCACGCCTCTCGGCGAAATCGTGATGTTGTCCGCGTTCTCCATCGTTGAGCCGGAGTTGGACTCAACGAACAGTTCGAGCTTGCCGCGTGACTCGGGCGCAGTGAATCCCGGAACCGGCGTTGGGGCGTGCGGGTCCGGCTCGCTCCCACGATCAGGCGTGTAGCGCCAGAGCTGTCCAATGCCCGCCTGTCCGCCGTTGGTGCACGCGACGACGAACGCGTTCGGCCCGGCGAAGTCGCCGTGCCAGAGCCCCTCGCCCCGGGCGAAGCGAGCGGCGCCCGCGGCGAAGCCCTCCTCGCGGATGGTGTCGTCGTCGGGATCGATGTCGATGCCCGCAGCGGTCAGATCGACCCACTCGACCTCGATCGCGTCGCCTTGGCGCATCACGATTTCTTCCCAGTTCCGGGTATCGAGGCTGGGGCGTCCGACCGCTCGCATCGCCTGGAGGCGCCCACCCGCGTGCAGGTCTCGCGGGTTGATCGGCAGATACCGATAGATAAGGCCGTCGTGACGATCCTCCGAGAGGATGACCGCACCGGTGTCGGGGTCCGTTGCGCACGCCTCGTGGTTGAACCGGCCCATGCCGTAGATCGGCTTGGCCCGGTGCAACTCCGGCTCGAACGTCGCGGGCACCTCGAAGGCATACCCGTGGCGCTTCGAGTACAGGCCGGGTCCGGAGCCGGGCTTGGAGACCGTTTCTTCACAGGTGATCCACGAGCCGCGCGGCGTAGGACCGCCCGCGCAGTTGCGCTCGGTGCCGCCGAGCGACAGGAACTCGCGCACGAGTTCCTGCTTCCGGGTGTCGTAGACGACCGTCGTGGTGCCGCCCGGGAGCGGGCCCTCGCCCGGACCACCCGCGTCGAACAGCAGGCCCTTGTCGATCTTGGAGAACAGGCGCAGGTCCTCGCCGAACGCCCCCTCGGCGTGGACACCACCAGAGACCTCGTGGTTGCGGACGATGAGCGTCGTGCCGCCGGGCCCCGGGAACGCCGCCATGCCGTCGGGAGCGCCCGGCGTCAGGAGCCCGTCCGCCATCGTGCGTCCCGCCTTCGAGATCACGCGATAAGCGAATCCCTTCGGCAGGTCGAAGACCCCTTTGGGGTCGCCCAGCACCGGGCCAAACGGGCTATCCAAGGCCGGGCGAGCGAGCAGCCCCATCGCGCTGGCGCGTTGAAGGCCTGCGAAGCCCACGCCCACCGCCGTCGCCCGCCGCAAGAAGTGCCTTCTGGTGATGTCCATGCACTATTGTCGCACGCTGGGGCCTGCGGGTCATGGAATCTGTGTCAAGGTTTGGCAGAGTTTCTTGGCTGGCTCCTTGCCATCGCGGGAGAGCCCTGGTCCAATGGAGGGCTCACCAGCGAACGGAGAGAGACGTGCGCATTCTCCGACATGCCTGCCTCACATCGTTGGCGGTTTGTTCTGTACAGGCGTCGGCGCAGCAATCGATCTCCGATCCCGAAGTGGTCTTTGACCTCGAGAGCGAGCGGGCGACACGGACCGACGAGCCCACCGGGTCGCTCAAGTCGCTCGTCCTCCGCCATCGCGGCGTGGAGTTGCAGATCGAGCGCTCGCTGAAGACCGGGTTCGACCTCGTGGACAATCGCGCCGGCGGTCAGCGCAAGCCGGCCAGCTGGGGCAGGATCTCGCTTGATCCGTTCTTCGCGCCCGACGCGGTCGATACGTTCGTCATCACCTTCTCCGAGCCGGTCTTCTCGTTCTCGATCGAGTTCGGAGACTTCGGGGGCGACCCCGACATCGTCACGCTCACGGCGTTGTCCGGGAAGGGCGCGACAGGTTCGGTCGTTGACTTCGTCGCGACGGTCTGGCTCGGCAACCTCCGCCGTGACGAGCCGGGCTCGATCTCGATCGACGGACCGATGCGGAGCGTGATCGTCACCGGGGGCGGGCCCGACCTTGCCAACTCGCTGTATTGGGACAACCTGCGTGTCACGGTGCCGCCCCGCGTCGGCGTGGCGCTCGACACCGAAACACCGCTCGATCCGGGCGTGGTGGACGTTGAACTCGCTCTCGATCGCCCGATGCGCTCGTGTGCGCCCGATCTGACCGACGACGGCGCAGTCGACACCAACGACTTCTTTGCGTTCCTCTCGCTCTACGGCGCCGGCCACCCCGACGCCGACTTCACGCGCGACCGGCGTGTTGACACCAACGACTTCTTCGCGTTCCTCGCCGCGTACCAGGACGGTTGCTGAACGCTAGTCCTTGCTCTTCGCCCAACTGTCCTTGAGCGTCGCGGTGCGGTTGAACACCATGCGGCTCGCCTGGGCCGCCTCGCGCGCCTGATCCGCATTGCGCCAGGAGGGCGCATCCACACAGAAGTACCCCAGCCGTTCAAACTGCACGCGCGCGATGCCGTCGTCGAAGAGTTCAGCCGGCCGCGCCGCGTCCCAGTTGGGTTCGAGGTACGCGCGTCCGATGATGTCGAGCGAGTCCGGATTGAGATCATCACGCAGGTCGCCCGTCTTCTTCCCGGGGCTCTCCGCGGTGAAGAGCCGGTCGAACAGGCGAACCTCCGCTTCGACCGCCGACGCCGCACACACCCAGTGGATCGTCCCCTTGACCTTCCGCACGTTGCCTTCGGCGTCTGGCGGGGGCGCCTCGCCGCCCTTGGTCAGCGGGTCGTACGTGCATCGCAGTTCCACGATCTCGCCCGCATCGTCTTTGATCGCTTCGCGGCAGGTGATCCAGTAGGCGTAGCGCAGTCGCACCTCGCCGCCCGGTTTGAGGCGGAAAAACTTCTTCGGCGCATCCTCCAGAAAGTCCTCTCGCTCGATGTACAGCACGCGTCCGAACGGCACCTCGCGTGTGCCCGCCGAGTCGTCCTCGGGGTTGTTCACCGCGGGCACTGTTTCGATGCGGTCCCCGTCGCCGTGCTCGCCCCAGTTCTCGATGATCACGCGCAGCGGACGCAGCACCGCCATGCACCGAGGCGCGCGCTTGTTGAGGTCGTCGCGCACCGCGTTCTCAAGCAGCCCGATGTCGTGCTTCGCGTTGAACTTCGTCACCCCCGTGGCGCTCGCGAACGCCCGCATCGCCTCCGGCGTGTATCCCCGCCGGCGCATGCCCGAGACCGTCGGCATGCGCGGGTCGTCCCACCCGGCGACGTGCTTCTCATCGACGAGCGCGCGCAGATGTCGTTTCGATGTGATGACGTACGTCGGGTTGAGGCGGGCGAACTCGATCTGCTGCGGGTGGTGGATCGGCTCGCCCCACGCCGAGCCCGGCCCTCGCTCGCGGTTGATCGCGTCGATGAACCAGTCATACAGCCGCCGATGGTCCTCAAACTCGAGCGTGCAGATCGAGTGCGTGATGCCTTCGATCGAATCCTCGAGCCCGTGCGCCCAGTCGTACATGGGGTAGACGTGCCACCGGTCGCCCGTGCGATGGTGCGGCGCGTTGACGACGCGGTACATCACCGGGTCGCGCAGGTTCATGTTCGGGCTCGACATATCGATCTTGGCGCGCAGCACGCGCGAGCCGTCCTTGAACTCGCCGCGCACCATCCGCTCAAACTGCTCAAGGCTCTCCTCGACCGGACGCTCGCGCCAGGGTGAGGGTGTGCCGGGCGCTTTCAGATCGCCGCGCCCTGTGCGGATCGCCTCGGCGGTCTGCTCGTCGACGTAGGCGAGCCCTTTGCGGATCAGCTCCACCGACCAGTCGTGCATCTTCTTGAAGTAGTCCGAGGCAAACCGCACGCCCGCGAGTGGGTCGCTTGCGGACTGCCCCTCCCAGCGTGCGCCGAGCCAGCGCACATCGCGCACGATCGACTCGACAAACTCCTGCTCTTCCTTCGCGGGGTTGGTGTCGTCGAAGCGCAGCACGAACGCGCCGCCGAACCGCTCGGCGAGCCCCGAGTTGATCGCGATGCTCTTGGCATGTCCGATATGCAGATACCCGTTGGGCTCTGGTGGAAACCGCGTCCTGACGACGCTCGAATCACCCGGCTCGCCCCACCTCCCCGACGCAAGGTCTGCATCAATCGCCTGCTCGATGAAGTGCCGCGTTTCGCTCATGCTGCGCTCCGTGTAGGTGTCGCGAGGTCAGGTCTGGGGGTCTTCCTGGGATTGCGCCGTGGGTTTGTGCCCATAGACTCGGGGAGGAGGATGTTAGACATGCGTACCCAAATGCTCGCGATGTTCGTCTGCGCCGGTGCCGCCCTCGGGCAGACCGGCTTGCCCGACCAGTGGTCGCCGTGGCTCGAAGCCGACACGGGCCAGCCGGCCACGCAGTTCAACGTGAGCTACACCGGGTTCGTTTGGCAGCAGGAGTTCACGGTCTCCCGCCCGGGCGTGCTCACGGCCTTGCAGGTCGGCACCTTCGGCAACGAGGGCGAGGACTTCACGCTCGCCATCCGGCGCGGCGCCGCTCCCTCAGCCGGCGCCGAGTTGTTCGCCGCCACGATCACGCGAACAACACAGATCAGTCTCGAGATGCACACGGTCGATCTCACCGGCGCCGCCATCGCGGCGGCAGCGGGCGAGGCCTTTGTGCTCGAAGCTCGGGGCAATGGCGTGGCGCCCACGAGCGTCATCGAGATCCTCGGCTCCACCGACGACCCACCGCTCTACCCGCGCCCCCTCTACTACAACGGCAGCCCCTTCCAGGATCAGAACCTGCGCATCGGGTTCAAGCTCTACATCGATCCCGACTGCGACGCTGATCTGACCGGCGAGGGTGACGTGAACACCAACGACTTCTTCGCCTTCCTCGCGCTCTACCAGGCCCAGGACGTGCGAGCGGACTTTGCACCCGACGGTTCGGTCAACACCAACGACTTCTTCGCGTTCCTGGCGGCCTACCAGGGCGGGTGCTAGGAGGCGCGCATGCAACGCATCGTCCCCGTCGTGTGCCTGTGCGCGGGTTCGGCTCTGGCCCAGACCGGGCTGCCCGATCAGTTCAGCCCATGGCTCGAAGGCGACATCGGCGCGACACCGACGCAGTTCCAGGTCGGCGCCATGGGGCTGACGTGGCAGCAGGAGTTCACGGTGTCGCGCCCGGGCACGCTCACGTCGCTGCTCGTGGGCACGCAGGGCAACGCGGGTGAAGACTTCGCGCTGACCATCCGCGCGGGGAGCGCACCCTCTTCGGGTGCTGCGCTCTTCTCGCAAGAGGTCACGCGCACGCTGATCGTGCCGCTCGAGGTCGAGACGCACGTCATCGATCTCGCGCCCAGCGCGATCCACGCCGAGGCGGGGGACACCTTCGTGCTCGAAGCTCGCGGCGACGGCGCGACGCCCGGATTCGCGATCCTCATCGTCGGCAGCACGATGGATCCACCTCTGTATCCGCACCCGCTCTTCCTCAACGCCTCGCCAGGCGTGGACGGCGCGCGCATCGGATTCAAGCTCTACATCGACCCCGACTGTGACGCCGACCTGACCGGCGAGGGCGACGTGAACACCAACGACTTCTTCGCCTTCCTCGCGCTCTACCAGGCGCAGGACGTGCGGGCCGACTTCGCACCCGACGGGTCGATCAACACGAACGACTTCTTCGCGTATCTGGCGGCGTATCAGGCGGGGTGCTGAAGCCTTGTCGCCCCATTGACCTGAGCCGTGCCACTGACCTGCTCTGAGGTCAGCGCTACTCGTTGGCAAGCGTTGCGCACCGATCAATCCTCGCCACCGCGCGCTTGTATCCCAGCAGGGCGAGCGTTTCGCCGAGCCCTGGAGAGACGCCCGCGCCCGTGACCGCGACGCGGAGCGGCTGGGCGACCTGCCCCATGCCGACGCCGCGGGTCTCCGCGAAGGCGGCGCACGCCGCGTCGAGGGCTTCGGGCGACCAGTCGTCGAGTTCGCCCAGCATCGTGCGCAACTCGCCGAGCAGCGCGAGCCCGGCGCCGTCGTTCTTGAGGAGCGACTTCTGCACCGCCTTCTCGTCGTACTCGATCGCGTCATCCGCGAGCAAGGTGAAGGCGATCGGCTCGCGCAGCTGGCGCAGCGTCTTGGCGCGCGGCTGGGCCATCTTCGCCGCCAGCTCGAATCGTTCGCCAAGCTGCGCCGGGAGCGCCTCGTCGTACCGTGCACACCACTCGCGCCACCGTGCGGCAAGCGCCTCGACGCCCAGCTCGCGCATCGTGTCAAAGTTGAACGCGAGCAGCTTCTCGCGGTCAAACTTCGCAGCCGTCTTCCCGATCTGATCGAGATCAAACCGCTCGACAAACTCCGCAATCGTAAACCGCTCGACGTCCGAGCCCTTCTGCCAACCCAGCAGCGCGATGTAGTTGCACACCACTTCCGGCAGATACCCCGCAGCACGGAAGTCCTCGACGTTGATCTCGGGCAGGTCCACATTGAACGCCCGCGCGAGCCCGTCGAGCGCATCGGTGGGAAGCTGTGCCGTCTTGTCGCCGAGCCAGGCTTCGAGCGACGCTTCGTCGGCCGTGATCGCGCCGCGTCCCGGGTGCTCCATCGCCTTCGCCACGCCGCCGAGGTCACGCACGACCGCCTTCAGCGCCTTGTCCTTGTCTCGCTTGCTCATCTTCGACCCGTCCGGGTTGAAGATCAGCGGCATGTGCGCATACGCCGGCGTGCGGAAGGGCGTGCCGTCGTCGCGCTTGAGCGCACGCTGCAACGCGACATGGCGCGGCGTGTTGTTCAGGTGTTCCTGCCCACGCAGCACGTGCGTGACGCCCATCAGTTCGTCATCGACCACCACCGCGAGGTGGTAGGTCGGAAAGCCGTCCGCCTTGCGGATCACGAAGTCGTCGAGTTCGTCAGCAGAGGTCGTGACCTCCCCAAGCACGACATCGTGCACGGTGATCGCCTCGGGCGGCATGCGGAAGCGCACGACGTGCTGCTCGCGCTGCATGCGCTCCATCGCGGCTGCGCGGTCGTAGCCCGGCGCGCGCACATAGCGGAAGGTCCGCTTCGCGGCCTTCGCCTCGGCCCGCATCGCGTCGAGTTCCTCACTCGTGTCGAACGCGGGGTACGCCAGGTCGGCATCCACGAGCTGCGCGATGAACCGGTCGTAGATCTCCAGACGTTGCGACTGGTAGAACGGCCCGCCCGTGTCGGTCTGCTCGTTCGGGGCGTCCGGGCCGCGGTCCCAGTCGATGGCGAGCCAGCGCAGGTCTTCGAGGATGCCGCGGGTCGCGTCGTCGGAGGATCGCTTCTGATCGGTGTCCTCGATGCGGAGGACGAAGCCGCCGCCCCGACCCCGGGCAAAGGCCCAGGAAAAGAGCGCGGTCCGTGCGCCTCCGATGTGGAGGTGCCCGGTCGGAGAGGGTGCGAATCGGGTCACGGGGGTTTGCACGGGGGCAATGTAGGCGACGGCGGAGGGGCGAAGTCGACAGGCGCTCACGCGGTCGTTGCGCCTTACGCGGACCGTCGCGCGTTTTCTGCCCGCACCGGCCCGCGCTGTCCGTAAGCTCTCCCCATGCACCTTCCCACCAGCGTTCACGCCCTCGCGAGGCGGGCCGCCCGCCTTGCGTCTGTCGCCCTTGTCGCGACCGCGTCCGCGCAGTCCACGTCCGACTCGCCGCTCGACCCTCCGCCCAACGGGATGCGCCGGATCGAGCCGGCGCTGCACGTGCTCCAGGGCGCGACGGTCCATCAGCGCCCGGGCGAGGTCATCCCCGACGCGACGGTGGTCATCAATCGCGGTCGGATCGTGGCGGTCGGGCCGTCGGCGGGAGTGCGCACGCCTGCGGGCGCGCGCGTGTGGGATTGCAAGGGGCTCCACATCTACGCGGGGTTCATCGATGCGCACATCCCCGTCGATGCCCCCGCCCCCGGTGGTGGTGATACGGGTGCACACTGGAACCCGCTCATCACGCCGCAGCGCTCCGCGCTCGCCGGCCCCGGGCTTTCGAACGACGCCAAGGGCAAGCTCAACAAGCTCGGATTCACGTCGGGCGCCCTCGCGCCCGAGGGGGGCATCTTCGCCGGTCGCGCTGCGGTGGTCTCGCTCGCACCGACGCCGGGCGATGAGAGCATGGCGCAGCCCGAGGTCTACCGCGACGGTGCATACCAGGCGGCGGCGTTCGATACCGCCGGGCGCGGCGGGGGGTATCCGAACAGCCAGATGGGCTCGATCGCGCTGATGCGCCAGACGCTCAGCGACGCCGACTGGGTCGCCTCGAACGGGCACGCCGACGACGAAGTGCCCGAGTGCCTCGATGCGCTCGTCGCCACGCGCGGTGTGGATGCACCGATCATCGCGTTCCGCACGCGCGACGAGCTCGAGGCCCTCCGGGCGGTCAAGGTCGCCCACGAGTTTGATCGCCAGGCGATGCTCGTGGGTTCGGGCACGGAGTTTCGCCGTTTGGACGCGCTGGCCGAGGCGGGGCTCCCGATCATCCTGCCGCTGACCTATCCCGAGACGCCCGACGTCTCGACGGTCGGCAAGGCCGACTCGGTGGACCTCCGCGACCTGCTTACCTGGGAGCAGGCCCCGACCAACGCGCGGCGTCTGCACGACGCGGGCCTGTCGGTGGCGCTGACCGCCTCCGGGCTGCGCCGCGGCGAGGCGTTCGACAAGAACCTGAAGAAGGCGATAGAAACCGGCGGGCTTGAGGCAGACGCCGCGCTCGCCATGCTCACGACCAACCCCGCGAACGCCCTGGGCGTGAGCGATCAGCTCGGCGCGGTCGCCCGCGGCAAGCGAGCCAACCTCATCGTCGCGACGGGTGATCTCTTCGACGACGAGGCGAACGAGGATAAGAAGCCCGCGAAGATCCGCGACCTCTGGATCGACGGGCTGCGTTACGAAATCAACCCCGCCGATCCGCCAGAGCTCGACGGCGATTGGTTACTCACGGTCGGCGAGTTCTTCTCGATGCAGCTCTACTTCGACGAGGGCACGCTGCACTTTGGCGATCACGATCACAAGGGCAAGGCGCGCAAGCTCGAGGTCACACGCGACGGGCGGATCACCTTCGTCGTCGATGATCCCGAGGAAGAGGGCGGCGACGCCTATCTCATGTCCGGCACGCTGCATGACGACGGCGAGAGCATGAGCGGCACGGGGCTCAACCCCGAGGGCAAAGCCTTTGGGTGGACCGCCAAGCGCACCGGCGACCCGCGATCGAGCGAGCTTCGCGGCGAGTGGGAAGCCACCCTCGCCGGACGATTCGAACTCGAACTCGACGTGAAGCGCAAGGGGCTCGAATGGTCGGTCACGGTGATGGAAGAAACCACCGACGACGACGGCAACGAGAAGACCATCAAGCAGAACGCGGAGGATGTCGAGGTCGAAGGCCTCACGCTCTCGTTCCAGTTCGAGCACGAACCCTTCGGCATGGCGGGCGTCTTCAAGCTCTCCGCCACGCTGCAGGATGACGGCACGCTCAGCGGCACGGGCGAACGCCCGGACGGCCAGGCGTTCGATTGGACCGCTACGAAAGACGACGCGGACGACGAAGAAGACGCCGATGGTGACGACGGCGACGACCAGGATGCCGACGACAACGAGAAAGAAGACGAGGACGACGAGCAGGACAAGCTCCCGCCCGAGGACCTGCCGGGCTTGCCCTTCGGCGCGTACTCGATGGCGGAACTTCCCGACCAGGAGACGATCATCTTCCAGAACGCCACGATCTGGACCTGCGGCCCGGCCGGCGTGATCGATCGCGGATGGGTCATGATCCACGACGGCAGAGTCGTCGCGGTCGGCGAAGGAGCGCCCGAGTATTCAGGTCCGGCCAAGCCGCGTTACATCGAAGCGGAAGGGCTCCACATCACGCCCGGGCTGATCGATGCGCACTCCCACACCGGCATCTCGCGCGGCATCAACGAGAGCGGGCAGGCCGTGACGGCTGAGGTCCGCATCGCCGACGTCACCGACCCGGACGCCATCAACTGGTATCGCCAGCTCGCTGGCGGGCTCACGGTCGTGAACAACCTCCACGGCTCGGCCAACCCCATCGGCGGGCAGAGCCAGACCAACAAGATCCGCTGGGGCGTCACCCGACCCGACGACATGCACATGGAAGGCGCCAAGCGCGGCATCAAGTTTGCTTTGGGCGAAAACGTCAAGCAGTCGAACTGGGGCTCGGACTTCACGACCCGCTATCCACAGACGCGCATGGGCGTCGAGACGACCTTCCGCGATCGCTTCAACGCAGCTGATGAATACGCCTCCGACCCGAACCACCGCCGCGACCTCGAGCTCGAAGCCCTCGCGGAGATCCTCGCGGGCGAGCGCCTCATCCACTGCCATTCGTACCGTCAGGACGAGATCCTGATGCTCTGCAAGGTTGCGCACGATTACGGCTTCAAGATCGGCACCTTCCAGCACGGGCTCGAGGTCTACAAGGTCGCCGAGCACGTGCGCGACGCCGCGATCGGCGCGTCGATCTTCTCCGACTGGTGGGCGTACAAGTTCGAGGTCTACGACGCGATCGCCTACGCCGGCCCGCTCCAGACGCAGGTCGGTGTGCTCACGAGCTACAACTCGGATTCCGACGAGCTCGCGCGGCGCATGAATGTCGAGGCAGCGAAGGCTGTGAAGTATTCGGGCGGCGCGATCTCGGAAGAAGAGGCCCTCAAGTTTGTCACGATCAACCCCGCGACCCAGCTCGGCATCGCCGATCGGGTTGGCTCGATCGAAGTCGGCAAAGACGCGGACCTCGCGGTCTGGTCGGGCTCGCCACTCTCCAGCTTCTCTCGGTGCGAGCACACGTTTGTCGACGGGCGTGAATACTTCTCGCTCGAGCGCGACGCGGGGCTCCGCGAACAGAACGCTGCGCACCGCAAGCGCGTCGTGCAGCGGATTCTCGCGGAAGGCAAGCCCAAGGGCGGGAGTGACCCTGGTGGGAATGGGCGACCGAGCCGACCCGGCGACGCAACCAACTCGCTCGCGTCCGGACGCCTCCCGCTCGTCGAGCGCATGCGTCTCGAAGCCACGCGCGATCACTACTACAACCTGATGCTCCAGGGCATCGACCCCGAAGTGCACCAGTGCGGCGACTGCGGCGTCACCGATCTTCAGTATGGAGCCGGCCGATGAACAAGCTCACTCGCTCATTGCTCGCGATCGTGCTCGCTGCGGGCTCTTCACTCGCCCAAGACCTTCGCCCCTCAGCGGCGCCGCAGACCACGCCCGTGCTCATCGAGCACGCGACGATCCACACGATCTCCGGTGAGGTCATGGAAGACGCATCGCTCGCCTTCGAAGGCGGTCGAATCTCGGCGATCGCGCCCGCGGGCATCTCGCTCGCGTTCGCGAACCCGCCCGAGGTGATCGATGCGACCGGGTTGCACGTGTATCCCGGGCTCATCGCGCCTTCGACGCAGCTCGGGCTGATCGAGATCAGCGCCGTGCGCGCGACCGACGACCAGTCCGAAGTGGGGGATATGACCCCCGAAGTCGCCGCGGTCACCGCGGTGAACCCGGATTCGACGATCATCCCCGTGACGCGCGCCAACGGCATCCTCACCGCGGGCGTCATGCCGCGCGCCCAGCTCCGCCTCGGCGGGCCCTCGGGGCTCATCCCCGGGCACGCGTCGGTGATCCGTCTCGACGGGTGGACCAACGACGACCTTGCGGTGCGCTCGCGCGCAGGCCTGGTGATCAACTACCCCATGCCCCGGCCCGTGCGCGCGTGGTGGATGAGCGAAGACGATTCTGCGCAGACACGCGGCATCGATGCCGCGGTGAGCATGCTCGACGAGTTCTTTAACCGCGCGACCACCTATGCCGCGCAGCACGACGACGCGACGACCACCGACCTGCGCTACGAGGGCGCCCTCGCCTGCCTGCCCGATGCCGAGGAGCAACTCCCGGTGTTCATCCAGGCGAACGACTACGACCAGATCGTCGCCGCGCTCGGGTTTGCCGAGCGGCACGGGCTGCGTCCGGTGATCGTCGGCGGGCGCGATGCGCACATGTGCATCGATCAGCTCAAGGCGCTGGACGCTTCGGTGATCCTCATCACGCCGTACCGCACGCCCAAGCGCGACGATTCGCCATACGACCTCAACTACGCGAGCTCCGTGGCGCTCGAGCAGGCCGGCATCCTCTGGACGCTCGATACCGGTGACGACACCGCGCACGAGCGCAATCTCCCTTATGCCGCCGCGATCGCCGTCGCCCACGGCCTCTCGCCCGACGCCGCGCTGCGCGCCCTCACCCTCTCCGCCGCCGAGATCCTCGGCGTGGCCGACGATCTGGGCTCGATCGAGTCGGGGAAGGCCGCAACGCTCATCATCACCGATGGTCACCCGCTCGAAGTCACGACCACCATCCACCACGCCTTCATCGACGGGCGCGAGATCGACCTCGGCTCCAAGCAGACCGATCTCCGCGACAAGTACGAAGAGAAGTACCGCCAGCTCGGCGACCTGCCGCGGAAGTAGCTGATCGGCGAGGGCGAGCCTCGCTGGCGCCGCTACTGCTCCACGATCAGATCATCGCGCAGCAGGATCGCCTCGCCCTCGCGCCCGACCGTCGTGAATACGGCCCGCACCACCAGGCGATCAAGCCCGCTGCTCTCCGTGCCGCGCACGCGCGCCTCCGCGCGGTCGATCATCGGCTCCACCCACCCGGGCAGCCCCACGAGCTGCACGCGATACGCCCGCGCGACCGGATCGAACAGCGCCACATTCACATCCTCGGATCGCAGGTCGATGTCCCACACCGACTCCCGCACCAGCGAGCCGTCCCGCATCGGGCGGTAAAGCTGCATCTGGAGCGAGCCCAGCGCCTTGATCGAATCGCCCCATCGGTCCTTCACCTCGACGTAGGCGATGAGTCGGCCTCGCCCGTCCTCGTCGCGTTGGAGGTGTGTGAGCGGGTAGAGCCGCACCGTCGCTGGCGCGAACACGAGCGCCGAGTCGCGCGTCAGCCCCTCGTCATCGAGCGCCCGAAGCGTCATCGATGCGCCTTCCGGCGGGGGCGGTGCGCTCGTACACCCCGCCAGACTCGCGGCCACCCCCGTTGCCAGCATCGCTCGCCGTCGCATCGGCGGGAGCTTACTCCATCCGATCCCGTCCCGAGTCGCGGATCAGGCCGATCAGCTCCCGCTGCGCCGCTTCGAGTGCGGTCATCGCGCGGGTGTTGGCCCGGACCGTGTCGATCACCGCGTTGATCTCGATCCGATCGCTCATGAGGCGGCCGTGCGCCTCCGAGATCTCCCGCTCGCGGCCGGCGGCCGCCCGACGTTCCGCGAGCCACATCCACGCCACGAGCCCCGCGACTCCGAACTGCGTCAGCGCCGCCAGCGCCTCGACCTCGATCACCGCAGGCCCACGATGCTCGGCGCCGACCCGCCGCGTTCGGTCGCCGGGGTCAAGTACGCGAAGTTCCGGAACGTCGCGACATACGCGATCGACCACACCCGCCCGCGGTCCACCCGGTCGGCTTCCTCATATCGCATGAACACCATGTCGGCCCAAGTCCGCCCGTGCTCGTCCACGAGTGTCCCCCCGGAGGGTGAGTCCTCCAACTCAGCAGTCACCGCGTCGCGGGCCGTCCAGAGCGCCGCCTCGCTCGCCGCGACCAGGCGGCCGGTCACAATCACGTCGAGTTCCAGCAGGCCGTACGGCGCCGAGGCCGGGTCGATGATCCCGAAGTACAGCTCGTTGAGCACGAGGTGCCCTTGCCGACCCAGCGCGAACCGGTGCGGCCCCGAGTTGAACAGCGACTTGCTCTTGAACGAACTTGCCATGACAGCCCCCTAGGCCTCGCCGCCCTCGTCCGACGTCTCACCCACTCCAGTCTCGTTCGTTTCGCCGACGGTGCCGACGTCGCCGACAACGACCGGATCGGTTGAACCATCTTCCGAGACCGCTCGGAGTGTGATCGTGCGCCCCGCGCCGCCCTTCACGCTTACTTCGTGCGATACCCCAACGATCACACAAGTCGCAGCAAACTCGCGTGCCCCGCGCGGCGAGGCCGTCGGCGATGTGACAAACGTCAGCTCAGCCTCCTCGCCCAGCGCGAGGGCTCCGATGTCATCGCCAGCGATCGTCTGCACGACCTTGACGATCACCCGCTCCTCTGGCACGTCCACGAGCGTGCACCACGGGCCGTGGTCAGACCAGTCCTCGACGAGGCGGGCGGCGGTGCGATCGACCGCGACCATCGCCGCGTCGGTCCACACGCGATCGCCGAACCGCACCTGCCGCGGGTTCACAAAGAGCATCGTCGTCTCCTACAGGCGGGTGAGCACGATCGTGTTGAGCCGTCGGGTCGCGTCGGGCAGCCCGTCGCCGTCCAGATCGATCCGGGCCGCCGCGCGCTGGCGCTCGTCCGCGAACCGCTGTCGGTACATCTCGGCCCGTTCCGCCAGCGGCGATCCACCCGGCGCGAGCGCCGCCGCCGAAGCAAAGACCAGGTGCAGCGCTCCGAGCGCCTCAAGCAGCCGCAGTCCGTTCGGGTTGGTGATGTCGTCCTCCGTGAGGGCATCGTCGTCGGGGTCATCGGGCTCGATGCCGACCGCCCGCAGCACCTGACGATGCACGATGCCGATCTGCGGCAGGAACGTGGGCACGATCAGCTCGCCACCCGAGAGCGTCTCTACTGCGATCGGATCGTCTTCACTCGAAGGGCGCATCTTCGAGACCGTCGCCGTCGTCGACGTGAGGACCTCAATCACCTCGAGTGGCACGCCCGCAACCGACACCACGTGCCCGGCGTCGACGCCCGCGTCCGTGAGCGAGAGCGAGGCGGTGATCGTGAGTGTCGTGCCGCTCACGCCCGCCGTCCCCGTGATCAGCGTCTGCCCCGACCACCCCACATCGCGCAGCAGGTCGGGCTCGAGCACCATGAGATCGCGATCCAGTGCGAACATCACCACCTCCTCAGCCAATGCCGCAAGCCCGCGGGCGCGCCTCTCGGCGCGCCGCGAGACCCCCCGATCAATCGCCGGTCGTACTCAGGCCGCTCAGCACGGCGTGAGCGTTCTCGTTCCGGAACTCGAGTGTGTACTCACCGATGAGCTGTCCGTTGATCGCGTCACCGGTCGCGCCCAGCGGCTGGTAGAAGAAGCTCCGCCCGGCCATCGGCATCACGCTGACGCGGGAAGAGTCGAGCAGAAGAACGGTGTCCGCCGGCGCCCAGCGCGTCATCACGACCCTGCACACGCCAAAGTCGCTCTCATACACGCTGACGACGTTCTTCATCGTCTCGTCGTCGGGCGCGTACCGCCTCTCGGTGAGGATGAAGTCATTGAGCGCCCGCTTCTGTGTCGCGTTCATGACGAGCGTGTCGACCGAGCCCGACGAGCTCTCCCACACCGTGCGCAGTGCCGCGTTGAGTACTTCTTCCGTGAGCACGTCCTGGCTCGTGCCGCCTCCGTCGGGGATCGTGCCGGTTCCGGGCGTGAGCACGTTGGTCGAGATCGATTGGACGATCCCGTTCATCGTGCGGCGCACCGTGCTCGACCCCTGCGGGTTTGAAGCCGCGGCCACCCCGTTGATGACCGTGTTCTCCAGGTCGCGCAGCATCTCGCGCAGTCGCTCGGCCTTCTGGTAGTCGGCCTCGTCGTCGATGCCGTGCTGCCGTGCCGCCTGCATCGTGCCCGAGACGCGGATCGTCTCGGTGAAGATCTGCGTGTAGTTCTGCTTGCGGACGCGGCTCGTGAATCGTGCCGCCGCCGCGTCCTCGCCCTCGAGCGCCGCGTTTCCCAGGATGTGCAGGTCCTGGTTGTTGGTGACGCTCGCGGCCGTTGTCCCGCCGTACCCGCGCACCACGGTGAGCGTGTCGGTGATGATGTCGGTGACGAGCCACACCTCGCCCGTCCCCGCCGGCTGCACGAGGTCGCCGATCCGGAAGCGGCCCGCGTTGTCCACCTTGATCGTCGTGTCGCTCAGCGCATCCGGTGAGAACGACGACTGGTCGATCTTGTCGGTGTTCGGAATCAGCGAATCCTCGATCCACTCGTGGATCGTGTTGGTCGCCACCCGCCTCGGGTCGCCGAGGAAGTCGAGCAGCGGCGTCTCGTGCGGACTCACAATCCCGATGATGTCCGAGACGTCCTCAGCAAGCTCTGGCAGGTCCGTGCCCGCCGAGTATGTCGCCTTACCCGTGAATGTCATGCATGCACCCCCTTGGTTTGTGCGTGTACGTGTTCTTGCGAGCCGACGCTCGCGCTGTGGTGGTGATCCAGTACCCGTCGACGCGCGGCCTAGCTCGCGCGCCGCGCCCGCAGGTAGCGCAGGAGCAGACGCTTGTCGCCGCTCTGCCGAGCCGCGTCGGCGATGGCCTCTCGCGTTCGGGGCGAGGCGGCGTTGTGTGCGGGAGCGAGACCGGTCGCGAGCCCGCGCACGCCGCGCCTTGCGAACAGCCGCGGATTGGACGCCACCACGCGCCGCACGGCCTCGACCGGCTCGTCCGCGTTCGGATCGACGAGGGCTCTGGCGGCGGCGAGGTCGTGTGCGCCCGCTCGCACCAGTTCCACATCGATCAGGCCCGCCCGCGCCGAGGCGGTCAGAGCGCTCTTCAGGTCGTTCGCCGCTGCTTCGGCATCCGCGAGCCGCGCCGCGACCTCGGCCAGTCGTACCTCCGCCTCGTCCGCTCGGGTACGCCATCCGCTCTGCTCGTCAGCCGGCTCCGGGGCGGCGCCGGGCGCGTCGCCATCAGTTCTTTCGCCATCGTCGCGCGTCGGGCGTTCGTCCGCTTCCGCCTCGCGCTGCGCCACGGGCGCGGTCAGACTCTCGATCAACTCGCGGTCCACGGTTTCGTTCAAAGCACACCCCCATCCGTCGGCTCATATCCGAGTTCGTCGCGCACCCGTTCGGCAGAGACGCCGAGGTCGATCTTCCGCTTCGCCGCCAGCGTCTCATCGAGCACGTCCTCGGGCAGCGGGTCGGGCCACTCGAGGCGCACGCCTCGATCGGCGGCGCCGGTGCGGAGCACACCCGCCGTGTCGAGCGCGCGGAGGATCAGCTCGCTGACCTGCGCGATCCCCCGCCCGTAGGTCACGCGCTTGCGAGCCGTCTTGGCGAGCAGGCCCACGAGCGTGATCTTCAGCGCGTTCGCGCTCGAGAGGTTGCCCACGCGCCCTTGCACCACGCCGGTCGCGAGGGGCGGCACGGCGCTCGTCTTGTCGAGCGCGTCGCGCACCTCCTTGATGTGCGCGTCCTCGCTCGGGCTCGCCGCGTCGCCGCCGAAGGCCTCGACCGAGGCGTCGGGGTTATCGGTGCTCCACACCTGGCCCGGGCCGACCGGCACGCGATCAAACCCCTCGATCCCGCGGGCGAGGTACATCTTGAAGCTCTGCAACGTCACACGGCTCGCGCGGTCGCTCAGCCGCGTGTTCAGCTCGTCCTGCAACGGCACGAGCGGCTCCACCTCGCTCAGGCCCGAGTAGTGGAACGGCTGCGCGATGTTCTGGATGTGCACCACCGGCAGCGTGTCGCCGAGCAGGCGGTCCTCATCCTCGGCGATCAGCTCGCCATCCTCGAACACCCACCGGCGCCCCGGCTCGATGATCTCCGTCAGCGTCGAGCGCCGGCGTGCGCCGGCATCAACACCGGCGAGCCCGAGCCAGCGCCCGAAGCGCCCGCCCTCGGCCACCTCGTTGAGCGTGCGTTCGTAGTGGATGACGTACGACGCGAGCCGCCGATAGTCGCCCGGGTCGAGCACCGGAATGCCACGCTTCGGCTCGACCGGTTCGATCAGGAACGCGTCGGCGATGCGGCGAAGAGCGGTGTCGGAGAGGGCGCCCTCGCGCTGTCGCAGTGCCGGCGCGTCGCCCAGGCGATCGGCGTCGGTGCGCACAATCAGATCGACATGCCCATACACGTGCCCGAGCAGCGCCATGTCCTGCAAGAGCGCGATCCCGCCCGATGCCTCCCACACCGCGTCGAGCAAGCGGTCGATCGCGTCGCGCAGCGCCGCATCGCTCGCGGTCGAGCGCAACCGGACCGGCTTGCCGAACATGAAGTCCACCATCGTGTGAACGCGCCACGCGATGTCGTTCTCGATCACGATCTCTCGGCGCGACGCGGCCCGATCGTCCTCATGCGCCCCGACCCGCCCCGTCAGGCGGCGCGGGAGCCCGTCCCGCTGCGCGAGCTTCCGCCCCGCGCCGCCCACGCCCTCGCCCGCCACGGGTTCGACCGGATTTCGGTAGTAGCGCCACAGCGTCTCCATCCGCGGCAGCTCGACCGCTTCGTGCTCCGCGATGAGCGCGTCGAGCAGCGCCTCGTCCAGCCCGGCCTGCGCGAATCCAGCCTGCTCGCTCATGCAACCCTCCCGAGTCCGCGGCGATCGTCGCCCCGCTCAACCTTCGCGCCGCCGGACGCGTTCGTGCGCGCGCCGCACCCCCGCCCTCGGCCGCGATCGGCACGCCCGAGCCCGCCAGCCCGCCAACCACGCTGCGGATCGGCGCCGAACGGGCGACCTCCCGGAGCCCGGCGCGTGCGCGCGCCGGGCTTACGATGCCGCATGGACCTCCGCGTGATCTCGATCGGCGCCCTGTCGGCTCACCCACTCCGGAATGAGGCGCCCGCCACCCGCACCGGGCACGCGACGACCACCCTCGTGCGCACCGGCGACAACGTCATCCTCATCGATCCGGGCCTGCCGGGCGTCGTCCTCGAGCAGCGGCTGAGCGAGCGGGCCGGCATCCCGCCCACCGCCGTCACCCACGTCTTCCTCACGAGCTTCAAGCCTGCGACTTCGCGCGGCATCACGATCTTCGAGGCCGCCGAGTGGTTCATCTCGGAGCACGAGCGCGAAGCGGTCGGCATCCCGCTCGCGCAGATGGCCCGCACCCTCGCGGAGAGCGACGACACCCCCGAGGACGAAGCCACGCGGCGCGAGCTCGAGTTTCAGATCGGCGTCCTCCAACGCTGCCGACCCGCCCCCGACCGGCTCGCCCCGGGCGTCGACCTCTTCCCGCTCCACGGCGTGACGCCGGGGCTCACCGGGCTGCTTCTCCCCGAATCGAGCCGCACAACGCTGATCTGCGGCGACGCGATCCCGACCATCGAGCACCTCGAGCGCGGGCAGGTGCTCCAGTCGGCCGCCGACGTCGAAGCGGCCCGGGAGAGCCTCACCGAGGCGATCGAGATCGCCGACGTCCTCGTCCTCGGGCGGGACAATCTGACGCCGAACCTCACCAAACGCCCGTTCTAGATGTTGCGCGCCGCGTGGTGCTCACGCCACACGCGTTGATCCCTCGCAACATCCCGACGCCACCCGCGTACCGCAGAGCATGTGCACGGCCCGGCACGCGCGTTGCCCAGGGTGGGGTATGGACCCCGCGCGGGATATTCGGACGCTTACCGCTGGAGCACTCGCCGCGTTCGCGCTGTGCGGGTCGCAGCCGGCGGAGGCGCAGAACGGCCCACAGGCGATGGGCGCGAGCGGCGCCTCCAGCGAACTCGTCTTCGCGACCGCGAGCGTGCCCCGAGCGCAGTCACTGGACCTCAACACCCGGCGCGACGCGGCCCTCAATGTGCGCACAAGCGAGCGCCCCACCGCCCTTGACTCATGGCGGGGTCTCGCCCGCCCGGATCTCTCTCGCGACCGGCGGATCTACTTCCCGCGACACGCCGAGAGCTACCTCTACTTCGAGCGAGACACCGACCGTTCGCACGGCTCCCGGTACGAGTACTTCCGCCGACGCTATTGACCCGTGCGTGAATCCGACCCCTCCACGATCGCCCGGCGCGCGGCCGGCGATCGCATGCGCACGCCTCGCGATCACGCCGCGTGTGCGCCCTTCTTGGTCCGCCTCGCCGCGAGCATTTGCAGCACGTCGACGAACAGCGCAAAGCCCATCGCGACATAGACGTACCCACGCTCGACGTGGTTGCCCAGCCCGTCCATCGTCAGCATGACCCCGATCATGACGAGGAACGCGAGCCCGAGCATCTTGAAGCTCGGGTGGCGTTCGATGAACTTCGCAACCGCCTCTGCGGCGAGCATCATGATGAGGATGGCGACGATGATCGCCGCGATCATCACCTGCAGGTGCTCGGCCATGCCCACCGCGGTGATCACCGAGTCGATGCTGAAGATCAGGTCCATCGCGATGATCTGCACGAGCACCATCTTGAACGACGCCGCGCGATACCCGCTCTTGCCATGCCCGCCACCCTCGACCATCGCGTAGATCTCGTGTGTCGCCTTCCCGATGAGGAACGCGCCTCCCGCGAACAGGAACAGGTCCTTGCCCGAGAACCCGTGCCCGAACACGTGGAACAGCTCGTCTTCGAGCTTGGTGATCCAACTCGCGAGTAGCAGGAGGAGGATCCGCCCGACCGCCGCGAGAGCGAGCCCCATGCGCCGAGCGAGCTTCTGCTTCGAGGGCTCGAGCTTGCTCGCGAGGATCGAGATAAACACGACGTTGTCGATCCCGAGGACGATCTCGAGCCCGGCGAGCGCAGCAAATGCGCCCAGTGAGTGCAGGCTGAATAGGGCGTGCGTGGCTTCCTGAGCGAGCATTACTGGCTCCTGGTTGGGGGTGAGCAAGATATCGGGCTTGCGGGTCGCGGGGGTGCGCGGTCCGCAGGCGATGTCGCGCGGAAGGTGGCAAAGCACCGGGGCTCGCGTGCCGATGGCTCGATTGGCGTCGTCCCGCCTAACGTGAGGCCGGGCGCGGGCGTCCTGAGTCCGAACCCTGGCCATGGGGTCGGCGTAGGGAGGTCGTCGTTAGGAGCAGGCCGGGCCGTCGCCTCGCGGCAGCCCACTTCAGGCCGCCATCATCACACGCCCGCATGTCGGGCCCTTGTTTGAGCGGGAGTCAACGATGTCGAAGGATGGTCTGGTTGTGGTCGGTGGCGGCGGTGGGTTCATCGGCGGGCACCTCGTCGCGCACCTTCTTGCCGAGGGGTTCACCAACGTCCGCTCCGTCGATATCAAGCCCCTCGACGAGTGGTACCAGGTGCATGAGGGCGTGGACAACGTCGTCGGCGATCTCAAGGACCTCGCCACCTGCCGGCGCGTCTGTGACGGCGTGCGCGACGTCTACCAGCTCGCTGCCGACATGGGCGGCATGGGCTTCATCGAGAACAACAAGGCCCTGTGCATGCTCTCGGTGCTCACCAACACCCACATGCTCATGGCCGCGAACGAGAACAAGGCCCGCCGGTTCTTCTACTCCTCCTCCGCGTGCGTCTACAACGCCGACAAGCAGAAGTCCGAGGATGTCGTCGCGCTCAAGGAAGAGGACGCCTACCCCGCGATGCCCGAAGATGGGTACGGGTGGGAGAAGCTCTTCTCCGAGCGCATGTGCCGTCACTTCCGCGAGGACTTCGACCTGCAGACGCGCGTCGCGCGCTTCCACAACGTCTACGGCCCGTGGGGCACGTGGGACGGCGGACGCGAGAAGGCGCCCGCCGCGGTCTGCCGAAAGGTCATCCACGCCAAGGCGACCGGCAACCACGACATGGAGATCTGGGGTGACGGCAAGCAGACGCGTTCCTTCATGTACGTCGACGACTGCGTCAAGGGCATCCGCATGTTCACCGAGGGTGAGTGCGTCGAGCCCCTGAACCTCGGCTCCAACGAGCTCGTCACCATCAACGGGCTCGTCGACATCGTCGAGGAGATCGCCGGCATCAAGCTCGACCGTCACTACAAGCTCGACGCGCCCAAGGGCGTCAACGGGCGCAACTCGGACAACACCCTCATTCAGCAGCACTTCGGGTGGGAGCCCTCGATCCGCCTGCGCGACGGCATGGAGCGCACGTACAACTGGATCGCCAAGGAATACAACGCCAAACACGGCACCAGCGTGCCGCAGACCGCCGCGGGCGAGAGCTTCGCGACCGCCTAGTCACCTGCGAATAGTCCTTCTTGGACACTCAATCGGCCTCGAGCGCAGCCCCCTCCTGGGGGCTGCGTCGTTGCAGCGCCGCGATGGCCATTCCCTTGATCTTCGCGGCGAAGACGAGCACGCGCGCGCCTGTCGCGCACCACACCTGGGAGGCCGCGGCACCCACGCGGTCCATCCACGTCGCGTCGTCCGCGGGCGTGGTGTCGTAGCCGAACGCGTCGAGATGACGCCGCATCACGAGCGTGAGCCGCCGAATCTCGGGGGTGATCTCTCGCTTCGACCACGCGAACGCGCGGCTGGGGTCGATCGACTCCGACGCCTTGGACTTCCATTGGTGCTCGAAGCCATCCGCCACGGCGGCGCCCGCCTGCGGATCGAGCATCGAGGCTTCGTATTCGAGCCCGATCGACCGCAACACGCGTTCGGTCGCCTGGTGCGGATCATGGAGCAGGTCCTCATACTTCACGAGCACGACCCGATCCGGGAATCGCTCGAGCAAACCGCGCGTCGCACGCCCCGCGCGGTTCCAGTCCAGGGCGTGCAGCCCCTTCCATTCATGCGTGAACGGCGCTTTGGCGAGCGAGGCGACGGTGTCGCGCCCGTCGCGCACCAAGATCACGCCGCGGGCATTCGGCAGGTGCTCGAGAATGCCCTCGAGCTCAAACAGGTGCAGCGGCGTCTTCTCGCCGGGCACCGTCTTGCCACGGCTCCGCGCGTATTGATGCATGACCAAGTCAAACACGCGATACGCGTTGATCGGGCCTGCGCGAAGGTCCGCTTCGAGCTGCACGCGATCCAGCTCCGGCTGCTCCGTCGCTGACCGAAAGAACTGGCGGTCGAGCAGCATCCGTGCATTGTGGAGACCGCCGCGGAGGCGGAACGGGAGGCGGACCAAGTCATGCAGGCGGTTGAAGTACGCGGTCTCACCCGGGATCGCGATCTGCGAGTGGCGGTTGAGGATCGTCGCGAGAAGGGTCGTGCCTGAGCGCCCAAGCCCGACGACCAAGAAGAGGGTCTGCGTACGCTCGGGCTGGTCGTTCCTCATTCGAAGCGCGGCCTCCCTGCGCGTAGCTCGCGACGATTCTAGTGCGGCCCGGTGCAACGCCGATGCGTGGGATCGGACTCCAGCGGGCTAGGGTATTCCGTGCATTACGACGTCGTTATCGCCACGAGAAACCGAGCCGAGGTGCTCGCGATCTCGATCCCGACCTTCCTCTCGCAGTCTCGCCCACCCGCGAGCGTGATCGTCGTGGATTCGAGCGCTGACCATGAACCTGTGCGGGCGGCTGTGCAACGAGCGACCGCGGGCGCCGACACGCGCGTGCTCTGCCTGCACGAGCCCGAGCCCTCGTCTTCGCGGCAGCGGAACATCGGGCTCGCCGAGGCGATGTCTCCGATCGTCATGATGCCCGACGATGACTCGCTCTGGTTTCCTGGGGCTGCCGAGGCGGTGATGCGGGTGTATGAGCGCGATCGGGAGAGCAGCGTGGGGGGCGTGATCCTCCGCGAGCACCGCGAGCCCCCGCCGGGCGTGCTGCCGGCATCAGGAGCCGATCGTCGATCGCTCGCCGAGCGCCTCACCTATCGCCTGAGCCCAATGCGTATGGCGATCGAGGGTGTCGTCTGCCCGAGCCCGCTCGACTACTTGGGCGACCGGCTCAAGGCGGAACGGGCCCACCCCGCGTGGCTATCCGAGTGCCACGCCGAGCCCACGGGTCTTGCCCACGGCTTCAGGATGAGCTTCCGCAAGGACGCGATCGACCGCGTGGGGGGGTTTGACGAGACTCTGAGTGCGTACGCCCTCTACGAGGACTTCGACGTGTCGTTCAAGATCGCGGCCACCCAACTTCTGGTGGAGGCGAGCGATGCGGGTGTCTATCACCACCGCCAGCCCGGAGCGAGGGCCGACGCCCGGACCACCGGCGCCATCCTGATGCTCAACCTGGCCTACGTGATCTGCCGCAACACGCCACCCGGGGATCGGGTCAGATCGATGCTCGGGAGGTACGCGAAGGTCCGATATGCTCAGTATCGCCTGCGGTCCGGCGGTGAGTTCGGGCGGGAGCGACTGGAGGGGTTCAAGGCGGCGATGGGGTGTCTCGATGAAATGGTCGACACGTCGCGCGACGAGCTGCCGGGGCTCTACACCCGTCTGCTCGGGGCGTGCCTGAACCCCGCGCCCTGATCCTCGCTACGGGATGGGGGGCAACTCGCCGCCCGTCCGGTCATAAGGTCCAGCCCTCCATGAGCACCGCCACCCCAGACACGCCGGCCCCGAGCCCCTCCCGGGGGACGTTCCTGGTGATCTCCCAGGTCTACGTGCCCGACCCGGCTTCGGTGGGGCAGCACATGGCCGACGCCGCAGCCGAGATGGCCGCTCGCGGGTACCGCGTCATCGCGTACGCCTCAGCTCGGGGCTATGACGACCCTTCCCAGCAATACCCGAAGCGCGAGACCCTTGAAGGCGTGGATGTCCAACGGTTCGCCCTCT
The DNA here is from genome assembly GCA_030429485.1 of Phycisphaerae bacterium. Classification (GTDB taxonomy): domain Bacteria; phylum Planctomycetota; class Phycisphaerae; order Phycisphaerales; family UBA1924; genus JAUIFD01. The sequence continues at coordinate 59,816 of JAUIFD010000002.1, forward strand.
CGAGCTTCGGCAAGTCCTCCATCAAGGTCCGCCTCCTCGGACAGATGCTCTTCCTCATCCAGTGCATCGCCAAGGGCCTGTTCATCCGCGATCTCCGCGGCATCCTCGTCTCCACCTCGCCCCCGATGGCCTCGATCGCCTCGACCATCCTCTCGAAGGTGCGCGGCGTCCCGGTCAAGTTCTGGGCGATGGACCTCAACCCCGACCAGATGATCGCGATGCACATGATCAAGGAGGGCTCATTCCCCGCCCGGGTGTTCGACTTCCTCAACCGTCAGCTTCTCCGCGGCGCGAGCGACGTTGTCGCCCTCGATCGCTTCATGCTCGAACGTCTCAACCGCAAGGTGGAGGTCACGGACAAGTCCGAGGTCTTCCCGCCCTGGCCGCACGACGATCACCTGGAGCGCGTGGCGCACGCCGACAACCCCTTCCGGCGTGAGCACGGGCTCGATGGCAAGTTCGTCGTGATGTACTCGGGCAACCACTCGCCCGCGAACCCCATCGCGACAGTCATCGACGCGGCCCGCGCGCTCAAGGACGACGATTCGATCGTCTTCATGTTCATCGGGGGCGGGCTCCAGAAGGAAGCGGTCGAGAAAGCGATCGCTGAGGGGTGCACCAACATCCGCTCGCTCCCCTATCAGCCGATGGAGTCGCTCCGCTACTCGCTCTCCGCAGCCGACATGCACGTGGTGACCGTGGGCGACGAGGTCGTCGGCATTGTGCACCCGTGCAAGATCTACGGGGCGATGGCGGTGGGGCGTCCGGTGCTCACCTTCGGGCCTGAGCGGTGCCACCTGGCCGACCTGGTGGGCGAGTACGAGATCGGTCGGCACATCGCGCACGGGCGCGTGGACGACGCGGTGCAGGCGATCCGCGACATGGCGGCGATGCCCGAATCCGAGCGTCTGGCGATGGGTGATCGCGCCGCAGCGGTGGTGCGTGAGAAGCTGAGCAAGCGCGTGCTGTGCGCGCGATTCGCGGATATCTGTGAGCGAGGGCTGCCGGGCGCCGCGCCGGCTGCTGTGGGGAGTGCGCTGTGATCGACGTCATGATCATCGCGTACAACGAGGCGCTCAACCTCCCGCACTGCCTGCGCTCACTCCAGGGTGGCGACTGGATCCGTCGCACGTTCGTGATCGACTCCGGGTCGAACGACGGCACGCAGGACATCGCCAAGGCGCACGGCGCGGAGGTGATCCACCACGAGTGGGAGGGGTACGCCCGCCAGAAGAACTGGGGGCTTCGCAACCTGCCGTTCGAGAGCGAGTGGGTGCTGATCCTCGACGCCGACGAGGTCGTGACCTCGGAGCTGCGTGAGGAGATCCGTAAACGCACGTCGGGCGATCCGGCGCACGTCGCGGAGAACGGGTTCTTCATCAACCGCCTCACGATCTTCCTCGGGCGCCCGATCCGGCACTGCGGGTTCTTCCCGTCGTGGAACATGCGTCTGTTCAAGCGCGGCAAGGCGCACTACGAAGACCGTGTCGTCCACGAGCACATGATCATCGATAACCCGACGGGCTTCATCCAGGGGCACATGCTCCACGAGGACCGCCGGGGTATCGAGCACTACGTCGCGAAGCACAACCGGTATTCGACGCTCGAAGCGGGCGCGATCTTCGCCGAGCGGGAGGAGGCGACGCGCGGGCCTTCCGCGACGGCGCCCAACCTCACCAAGGACACCCGTTTCCGACGCTGGCTCAAGCGCAACGTCATGCCGCGTGCGCCCTTCCCCGGGCTGTGGCGGTTCATCTACATGTACGTCTTCCGCCTGGGCTTTCTCGACGGGCGCGCGGGGCTGGAGTTCTGCCGGTTTATCTCCGGGTACGACGCGCTGGTCGCGCTCAAGCTCAAGGAGCTCAACCGCCTCGCCAAATCGGGCGAACTCGAGCGCCTGCGTCGTCAGCGCAAGCCCGACCCCTCGGGGCTGGCGGTGCGCGAGGGCGAGGCGCACGTGGTGGACGCGTCGCAGGGGCGCTCGTCGCGCACGGCCCCGGCGAGCCCGTCTTCTGAGCCGGTGCCGCCGGTTGAGCAACTCCAGCCGGAGGCATCGCCCTGGTCGCTCAAGGAGAAGATCTTCCGTGCGGTGTGGATGCTGGTGGGCAAGCCCATTTTCCGCCTGAGCTTCCACAACTGGTACGGGTTCCGTGCCTGGTTGCTTCGGCTCTTTGGCGCGAAGATCGGAAAGGACGTGCGTTTGCGTCCATCGGTGAACGTCGAGATTCCGTGGAATCTGGACATCCGCGACGGCGCCACAGTGGGTGACTACGCGATCCTCTACGGGCTCGGCACGATCACCATCGGCGAGCGCACGATTGTCTCGCAGTACGCACACCTGTGCGCCGGGACGCACGATTTCACGGATCGGCGATTCCCGCTGTTGCGGGATCCGATCGAGATCGGTCCCGACGCGTGGGTCGGCGCTGACGCATTCGTGGGTCCGAACGTGCATGTGGGGCGTCTGGCGGTCCTCGGCGCGCGCTCGAGCACGTACAAGGATCTCGCGCCGGGCATGGTGTATGTGGGCAACCCCGCCAAGCCGCTCAAGGAGCGCGTGCTGCAATGACTGACGCGGGCGAGCATCGGGACTCGGCGGACCATCCGGGGCGAGACGAGCAGTCGACGCCGGAATCGGACGAGGTGCGCGCGGGCCCTGCCGACCAGCGCGAGCCAGAGGTCGTGGACCCCTCTTCTCTACCGGAAGATTGGCGCATCGACGCGAAGCAGAGCTACAACCGGCTCTGGGGGCTCGATCCGGTGCATCCGCTACGGCACCTCCTCTGGCGCTACTGCGGGTCACCGATCTTCGCGATCACCTTCCACAACTGGTACGGGCTGCGCCGGTGGATGCTGCGCGTATTCGGTGCGGATATCCACCCGACGGTCCGGGTCCGCCCGACGGCGCGGATCTCGCACCCGTGGAATCTACGCATGGCGAGGTACGCCGCGATCGGCGACCACGCGATCATCTACTCGCACGGCAAGGTGTCACTCGGCGAGCGGGCCTCGGTGAGCCAATATGCGCACTTGTGCGCGGCTGGCCATGACTACACGCAGCGGTCCATGCCGCTGATCGCGGACGAGATCCAGATCGAAGACGACGTGTGGATCGCGGCGGACGTGTTCGTCGGGCCCGGCGTGACGATCGGACGCGACACCGTGGTGGGCGCGCGCTCGACCGTGCTCCATAACCTGCCCGAGCGGAGCGTCACCGCGGGCGACAACGCGAAGCGGATTGGGGAACGCGTCATCACGTGGCCTCCTCCGGGTCAGGACGTCGAGGATCACCGAGGGGGCGTGGTGTGAAGATCGCGCACTACCTCAACCGGATCGACCTGGCGGAGGGTGGGGTCGTGCGCGCGGTGCTCGACCTGTGCGCCGTGATGGCTGCACGCGGGCACGCGGTGACGCTCCTGACCCACGATCCGCAGGACATCCCGAGCGAGTGGGAGGGCTCCTCTGCACCGCGTGTCGTTCAGGTCAGGCCGCCCACGCGCCGGCCCGGGCTCTTCGACAAGGACGTGCTGGCGGCGTTTGCGGAGCGGTTCGCGGAGTGCGACGTCGTCCATCTGCACACGCCTTGGGACCCCGCGAACCTCCAACTCGCATCGATCGCGCGTCGCCTGCACAAGCCTTACGTGCTGACGGTCCACGGCATGCTCGACGACTGGTCGATGGGGCAGAAGTCGGCGAAGAAGCGGCTCTACCACATGACGTTTGCGAAGGGCCTGCTCGAACGCGCCGCGTTGGTGCATTGCACCGCGCAGGCCGAACTGGCGCAGGCCCGGCGCTGGATAGGTCGGGGGCGCGGCGTGGTCGTGCCGCTGCTCTTCGATACAGCGCCTTTCGAGTCGCTCCCGGGGCCCGAGCGGGCCCGCGAGCATTGGGCGGGGGCGTTTGCCACCGGGCGTCCGGTCTTGCTCTTCTTGAGCCGGCTGCATCCCAAGAAGGGCGTCCACGTCCTGCTCGACGCGGTGGCGAACCTCGAGCGTCGCGGGATGGCGGTGGAGGTGGTGATTGCCGGAACGGGCGACGAGCCGTACACGGGTGAGCTTCGGTCCCAGGCCGAACGCCTGGGGTTGACCGAGCGCGTGCACTTCGTCGGCCTTGTGACGGGCGAGCTCAAGGTGTCGCTCTATCAGGCTGCGGATCTCTTCGTGTTGCCGACGAGCCAAGAGAACTTTGGGTTCGTGCTCCCTGAAGCGCTGGCGTGTGGGACGCCGGTGGTGACCACGCGCGGCGTAGACATCTGGCCGGAACTCGAGTCATCGGGCGGGGCGGTGATCGCCGACCACGGCGCCGACGCCATCGCGGACTCGGCGTACCATCTCGCCGCATCTCCCGAGAAGCGAGCAGCGATGGGTGAGGCGGGGCGCGCCTGGGTGCTCGCAGCCCTTCATCCGGATGTCGTCGCGGGACAGTTCGTGCAGTTCTACGAGCGGGCGATCGAGGCTGGAGGGAAGCGGTGATTGAGCGCAGCGACCCCGAACTCGAGATGCTCGATCCAGAATCGACGGATGCACCGACCCCTGCGCCGGCGATGTCGCACACGGACATCGAGATCAGCCCTCCGGTCACGCTCTCCGGCGTGTGGGACGATCTCTTGGTGCACGCTCCGCAGCGGAACGGGCGTCCGGTCTGGGTCTATGCGTGCTTGCTCCTGGGCACGGCGATGGTGTCCTCGGGGTTTCACTGCGTGCTCACCTATCGGGTTGGGGCGTTTCTCCACAAGTGTCGCTTGGTCCCGCTTTGCTTTCTGATCGAGAAGTTCATCTATCACTGGTACCACTGCCACATCCCCTGCTCGGTGCGGGCGGGCCCGGGGTTGTGGATCCCGCACCCGCTCGGGATCGTGCTGAACAGCAAGGCCAGGCTGGGACGCAACGTGTGGGTGCGCCAGCACGTGCAAGTCGTGCAGGTGTGGAACGAGAACAG
>JAUIFD010000145.1 GCA_030429485.1 Phycisphaerae bacterium
CACCCACTTTTTCTGACAGATCCTCTAGCGCATTGGCAAACTCTACGGCCGTTCTAAACCGATGTTCTTTTTGCTTGGCCATGGCTTGTACGATCAGCTCTTGGCAGCCAGGCGGCAGGTGGGGTTCCATCTCTTGCACGCTGGGAACTGGCTCGAACATATGCTTTACCGCGACGGCAATGGGGGTGTTGGTTTGGTAAGGGTGTTTACCAGTCACCATTTCAAACAAAATGACGCCAAGCGTATAGATATCGGAACGGCCGTCTAGCTCACTATCCCCCTGAATTTGTTCAGGGCTCATATAAGCAGGCGTTCCTACCGCGCCACCTGTGTCTGTTAGCTTCGTGTGGGCATGTTTTAACTTTGCCGTACCAAAGTCAGAGATATATGGTTGGTTTCGCTGATCAAAAAGGATGTTGCTGGGTTTAAGATCGCGGTGGATCACACCATGGGCATGAACTTCGACGTCATCTTCGACGATTCCGGGGGCACGCGAGACCTGACCGACTACCGCTCCACAGATCAGCGGTGGGACGTTCCGACGTTCATCGATGACCACGTCCTCGGCGCGCACTCGTCGTACACCTCGACGCAGGCCGGCATCAGAGGTCCTGTCAACTACGCCGAGGCGATGTTCATCGACGCCCGCGCCGGCGATCGCCCGATGGCGATCACGGACCTGGAAGTCGCGTCGACCTCGGCCTTCGGCGCGCGCGTGGAGTTCACCGCACCCGCCGGCTCAGCGAGCGGCGGGCACGCGTCGCTCTACGCGATACGGTACTCGTCGAGCCCGATCGCGTCGGAGAGCGACTGGCTCGGGGCGGAGTTGTTCGCGCAGCACTACACCCCGCGCCTCGCGGGTCAGAGCGAGTCGCTCCGCATCAACGGGCTCGAGCCTGGCGCCACGTACCACATCGCGGTGCGCGGAGTAGACGGCGCCGGCAACCTCGGCGTGCTCGGGAGTTCCGCATCGTTCACCACCACAGCGGCGCAGAGCGAGGACGATCGCGGTCGCGTCATCCCATCGCCCTACGGGGGCCGGTTCGTCTTCGAGAACGGCGACGCGTTCCTTCCCGTCGGCGACCACCTCGGGCTCTCGTGGGCGTTCACGCGCACGCTCTACCCAGGCAATATCTACAACCCCCAGAACGGGCAACTCATCAACTTCTACAACGACACCCCCGAGGAAGGTGAAGCGGAGGCGTACTTCCAGCTCCTCCAGTCGCGCGGCATCAACACCATGCGCATCTACCTTGAGCTGCTGGAGCCCGGCCAGCTCAACAACCCGCACTGGCCAGAAGGCGGATATTGGCTCGAATACCCCGCGCGCACGTACAACGACGAGATGCGCCAGTTCATCTCCAATCTCGTCACGCTGGCGAACGACTATGGTGTCTACCTCATCCTCTCCCCGTTTGATTCCTTCCACTTCCGCGACACGTTCGAAGAACTCGTGCCTTTCGCAAGCTCCAACGGCGGCACGCTCGACGATCTCGACTTCTTCTACTCCGACCCTGGCACGCTTCAGCAGGCGAAGGACCGCATCGACGTCATTGCCGGGTGGGTGCAGGCGATGGCGCACAACGACCACGTGCTCGGGTGGGAGTCGATCTCCGAGTGGGACGCCTTCGGGTGGGGCCGACACCCCAGCGGCGACGGCACGCCCGATCGTGCCCCCGACCTAACCCTCCGCGCCCAGTGGATCAACGCCCTCCAGGAGTACATGAAGCAGGCGGACCCGGACCGCATGGTGTTCTCCAGCACGATCTCGCGCGATCCAAGGGGGCCCGTCGCGCGCGCCGTCTTCAACTCGAGGTCATTCGATGCCTACACGACCCACCTCTACACCCCGGCCAACCTCGAACCGATCAACAACCCCGACTCGGCCAAGGGCGTGCGAGCCGCGGAGGAACAGGCCTTCCTCACCTCGTATTGGATGCTCCGCCGCACGGATTCGCGCCCCTTCATCGACGGCGAGTGGGGCATGTCGCGCGAAGATTGGCCCGATGGCATCGTCTCTTACCGCGACGGATTCCAGTACGAGGACGACGAAGACCTCTTCCGAACCGTCCTCTGGGCGGGCATCGCCTCCGGGCAGGCTGGCACCCCGCTGCGCATCGTCACCGAAGAGCTCGACCCCAACGCGTACATCCTCACCGATCCGGACCTCCCCGACGTCAGCCTCTTCAGCATCGACGGCAACATGCGCCCGCTCCAGCAGGTGATGGCCGCGTTCTTCGCGGACACCTCGCTCGGCTTCGACTGGGCGCACGCATCGCTCATGCCGCTCACGTCGCTCATCCGGGCGGAGGCCCAGGGGCGCGCGCTCAAGGCCTGGGGCTCGACCGATGGACGCCAGGGACTCGCGTATGTGCTCCACGACACCAACCAGTCGAGCGGCACAGTCTCGGGCGCGACGCTCACCATCGACGGGCTCGATCGCGACTCCATCTTCGACATCGAGGTCTGGTCAACCGATGTCGGCACCACCGCGCCCATGCGCACGATCTCCGCGGTCTTCAGCGCGAGCGGGGAGATCACCTTCAATCTGCCAGACTTCGACCGCGACCTCGCGCTCAAGTTCAAGGCGCGCGATCCCAACGCCCGCTTCGAGAAGCTCGTCGCCATCGGGGTCGGCTCTCGACTCATCACCTTTGCGCTCGGCGCTGACAGTCAGCCCATCGCCGAAGTCGCGGGCGGCGCAGAGGGCATCGACCTCGCCGGGCCTGATTCGTGGACCACCGTCGACCTGGCATCGGCCGCCAACTTCACCGGGCGCGTCGTGGATATGACCGCGTATTCCACAGGGCCCAACACCGTCCATCTCGCGCTCACCGACGACCGCCACCATCTCTGGGTCATCACCGGCAACCTCGCCGCGGGCACGTGGTCCGCCCAAGACCTCACCGCCTATATCGACGCACCCGGCATCACGGGCGACCTGACCACCTATCAGCCGAGCTGGGGCGCGATCCACATCGCTGGGCTCGACGCCCGCGGGCACGCCATCAACTACTGGACCGTGCCGGGCGCACAGGACTGGACCTTCACGAATCTCAAGCAGCTCTTTGATGGTCCGGTGATGCAGGGCGGTCTCACGGGATACGTCGCGGCGTGGGACGGGCTCAACCTTGCGGGACTCAACGAGGCGGGCGAAGTCGTCGTCTACTGGTGGGCGCCCGGGCTGGGTGGCGAGTGGCGCACGATCAACATGACCACCACATTTGAAGGCCCGACCCTCGTGGGACAGCTCGATTCGTACGTAACGCCTTGGGGCGGGCTCAATATCGCCGGGCTCAACGCCAACGGGCGCGTCGTGACCTACTGGTGGGCGCCTGGCCTTGAGCGCTGGTTCACGAGCGACATCACGGGTGTTTCGGGCGCGTCGAGCATGGCTGCGGGCGTCGCGAGTTCGGTCACCACCGACGGGTTCATCAACCTCTTCGCGATCGACGACGAGGGCGAGCTCTACATGATGCGCTGGAACCTCACGCTCGATCAGTGGAGCGCGAGCAACGCGACGAGCGCCGCGTCGGGGTCTGACGCGAGCCTCCCGCTCGGCGCAGCATCGGGCGGGCAGTACATGGTGGTCGGCACGCGCACGCCTACGGGCCTACTCGCGCTCTTCGAGTTCCAGATCGGCGCTGAGACCTGGACCTTCGAGCAGATCAACCTCCCGATCATCGCATGATCCGCTCCTGGCCCTCGTCGTCAACAAGCCGAGCGGGCCGATGCCGGGTCGTCTATCTACTGGTGAGCCGCGCGCAGCGTTCGTTCGAACTCCGCCACCGCAGCGCTCGGCGCTCGGGCGCTTGAGCGCGCGATCGCAAGCGGGCGAGTGATGCGCCCGTCGCGACAGGTCAGGCCCTCGCCCTTGTCAAGCACGAGCCCCGAAACGAACCCCACGCCGATCCCAGCCGCGACCATGCGTCGGATCGAGTCGAGCGAGCGCAGCTCCATGACCGTGTCGAGCGCCACGCCATGCGCCGACGCGGCCCGGTCGATCACGTCGCGCACCGCCGACCCGGCTTCAAACCCCACGACCGCCGCCCCCTCCAGATCGGCCCACTCGAAGCTCTCATGCTCGGCCAGCGCATGCCCCGCGGGCACAATGAGGCGGAGCTCGTCGAGGAGAAGCTCGGCTGTCAGGAGGTCACCGGGGCGGGTTGACCGCTCCGGCAGCGGGAGCGTCACGAGCCCGAGATCAAGCTCGCCCGACGCGACCGCGCCGGCAACCGCGGCAGACCCCGCCTCGCGGATGTAAAAACGAACACCCGGGTGCTTCGCGCGAAACGCCGACACCACCGGTGGGAGCAGCCGCCCCACCGCCGTCGCTCCGCCTCCGATCCGGATTGATCCAGCTTCGAGCCCCGTGAGTTCACGCACCGCGCGAACTCCGGCTTCGGCGCGCCGGAGCGACTCGCCCGCGTGTTCAAGAAACACACGCCCTGCCTCGGTGAGTTCCACGCCTTTGGGCGTGCGATGCACAAGCTCCGCTCCCACCTCGACTTCCAACTTGCGCAAGGCTGCCGAGAGCGCCGGCTGCGATACCCCGAGCCCCGCCGCCGCGCGTGTCATGTGCCCGGCCCGGGCGATCGCCTCGAAGTACCGAAGCTGAGTGAGTTCCATGGGCTGCGAGCCTATCCGCTCACAATCTCCGGAATCCGGGGAATACCGGATCGGCCGAGTGGCGTTCGCACGGGGACTCCGATCTACTGGCCCCGGCGGGCGCTGTCGACTTTCCCCCACCGCCGGGGCCGGCTTCCTGCGCCGCCGGAACCGAGGGTTTGGTGGCGCTGACCTCCCGCAGCCCGGGCCGCCGGCTTGATCACTCCGTCGGATCGAGCATGTCGCGAACCTCAAGCCTCGCGACTCGCGGCATCCACTTCGCGACGAACGCTTGGTGCTGCGTGTGTTCAACATAGTCGCCGTACGCCCATGCGTCTGCGAACCCGATGTACATCGCGACGTCATAAGACGACTCGACGAGCGTCCGCCCCGTCTCCAGATGTTCGCCCGCTGCGTACGCCAGGACGACAGGGATGGTCGCGAGCATGGCGTCGGAATCGGCGATCAACGCACGTCTCGCCTGAGCGCGCGCCTCTCCTGCAAGCGAGTCGTCGAGGGTCACGAAAACGAAGTGACTCACCGGCGCGGGGCGGAGCCCGCTCGCCCGCGACTCCTTCACGTCGCACCCGCCGCCGCAAGTCGCACAGCCGCAGAGCCCACTACCAAGCGCGAGCATCGATCCGCCAGCGGCAACCCAAAGGTGACTCCGTCCTCGTCGCACGGCTACTCCTTGATCTGACCTTGTGATGTCGTCCGTGCACACTAAGACAACGGAAACCGCTCGCACAACGCCCGCACATCCGCGCGCACGCCAGCGAGCACGCCGTCATCGCCACCCGAGCCGAGCGCACGATCGATCAGCCCCGCGACTTCGTCCATCTCCTTCGTGCCGAACCCGCGCGTCGTCAGCGCGGGCGTGCCGAGGCGGAGCCCACTCGTCACGCGCGGCGGGCGCGGGTCGTTCGGGATCCCGTTCTTGTTCGTGATGATCCCCGCCCGCTCGAGCCACTGCTCCGCGTCGGCGCCGGTCAGCTCCGCGTCGCGAGCGCGCAGGTCCACGAGCATCAGGTGGTTGTCTGTGCCACCCGACGTGATCCGGTACGAACGCTTGGTCATCGCCTCCGCGAGCGCCCGTGCGTTCGCCACCACGCGCTCCTGATACGCCTTGAACTCAGGCTTGAGCGCCTCGCCAAACGCGACCGCCTTCGCGAACACGATGTGCATGAGAGGCCCGCCCTGCATCCCGGGAAACAGCGCCCGGTCGTACTTCTTGGCGAGTTCCCCGTCATTGGTGAGGAACATCCCCCCGCGAGGGCCGCGGAGCGTCTTGTGCGTCGTGGTCGTCACCACGTGACAGTGCGGGAACGGCGACGGGTGCATGCCCGACGCCACGAGACCCGCGATGTGCGCGATATCCGCGTGCAAGAGCGCGCCGACCTTGTCCGCGATTGCCCGCATACGCGCAAAGTCGATCACGCGCGGATACGCCGAATACCCGCACATGATGAGCTTCGGCTTGTGCTCCACGCACACGCGCTCCGCCTCGTCGTAGTCGATCGTCTCAAACTTGGGCGACGATTCGTCGCGCACAAGCGGGTAGTGCACCGGATTGAACCACTTGCCCGACAGATTCACCTTCAGCCCGTGCGAGAGGTGCCCGCCGTCGGCGAGCACGAGGCTCGCGAAGGTGTCGCCCGGTTCGAGCAACGCCAGGAACAGCGCCGCGTTCGCCTGCGCGCCAGAGTGTGGCTGAACGTTGGCGAACTGACATTTAAACAGGTCGCACGCCCGCTGCTGGGCCAGCAACTCGATCTCGTCGTGATGCACGCACCCGCCGTAGTAGCGCCGTCCCGGATACCCCTCGGCGTACTTGTTGGTAAAGCACGTCCCCGCCGCGTGCATCACCGCGGGCGAGACATGATTCTCGCTCGCGATCAGCTCGAGCGTGGTCGCCTGGCGCTCTCGCTCAGCCGCGAGAATGGCCGCCGCATCGGGGTCCTGCCCCGCGATCAGGTCGTACACCGAGTCCGCTATTGCGTCGTTTGCCATCTGTTGTTCCTACCTCGTCCAATCGATCACGAGCTTCCCAAACTGTTCCCCAGCCTCCAGACGCTTGTATGCCTCGACCGCCTCATCCGGCGCATACACCTGATCCACCACCGGCTTCAACGCGCCGGCTCGAAACAGACTCACCACTTCGCGAAACTCTCCGTTCGAACCCATGGTCGAGCCCATGATCCGCAGCTGATTCCAGAACACACGCGCCAGATCGGTCGTTGCGTCCGGGCCGGTTGTGCATCCCGGCGTCACGTACGCCCCGCCCCGCGCCAGGCTCTTGATGCAGCGCAGGTGCGTCGCTTTGCCGACCGAATCGACGCACAGGTCCACGCCCCGCTTGTTCGTCCAGGCGCGGATGTCTTTCGAGAAGTCGGACCCATCATCGAGGATCGTGTGATCCGCCCCCAACTCGCGCGCCCGCGCAAGCTTCGACTCGTGGCGGCTCGTCACGCTCACCCGGCACCCAAAGTGCTTCGCGATCGCCATCGCGCTCGTCGCGACGCCGCCGCCTATCCCCGTGATCAGCACCGTCTGCCCGCAGCGCAGCTCACCCTTGGTGACCATCATCGACCACGCCGTGAGGGCACACAGACCAAACGCCGCAGCCTCGTGCGGGTCGGCATCGCTGACATCCGCGAGGTTCGTCGCCGGCGCGGTGAACCGCTCGCAGTGCGCGCCCGGCGAGCGGTGCTCGCCGATCAGTTCGTAGTTGGGCGCGAGCGTGGAGCCGGGTGGATCGTCGGGATGCTCACGCTCGGGCACGCGGCACGCCGCATTGAAAGCCACCCGCCGCCCGAGCCATGCTTCATCCACACCCTCCCCCACCGCCTCCACCACGCCGCACCCGTCGCACCCCGACACGCGCGGGTAGTCGAGCGAGAGCCCCGGCACGCCCCGCCCCACCCACAGGTCCATGTGGTTGAACGCGCTGGCCAGGGTGCGGATCGTGACCTCGCCCGAGCCGGGGGGCGAAGGGTCGGGATGGTCGCCCACGACGCGGATGTTGCCCGCGACTGGCGAGCCCTGCTTCTCGATCACGATCGCACGCATGCCACAGGCTAGAACCGCGACGCCCCCCGCGGGCGAAACCCTCGGGCGACAACCCCCAACTACGCCTGAGACGGGACACAAGGTGCCCGACACGTCGCGATGCGGTACCGTGGAGTCGGTGGGTGGGGCCGCAACGACGCACATTCGCCACATCACGGGGGCGCCATGAACAAGTATGTGATCCACGCCATCGATCCAAGCACCGCCCGGGCGGTCGAAAAAACATTCGAAGCGAAGTCGGGTGATGAAGCCCGATCAATGGCTGAGGCGATCGGGCTCGACGTCAAAGCCGTGGAAGTGTTCGACGCCGCCCCGGAGGGCGACCCGCTCTCGGGTGATGATCACGCCAAGAGCGCATCGCTGCCCGCCGGCCCGGAGAAGGAGGTCTGGTCCGGCAACCCGAGCCAGTGGACCAACTTCTGGTGGTGGGTCTCGTGCATCCTGGTCCTCCCGATCCCGGTCGCGATCTGGAAGTGGCTCGTCGTCAAGAACCAGCGATACACCCTCACCTCACAGCGGATCAAAATGGAAGAGGGGGTCTTTTCCAAGCATCTTGAAGAAGTCGAGCTCTACCGCATCAAGGACACCGAACTGCTCCGCCCGTTCATCCAGCGCCTCGTCGGGCTCGGAACGGTGCGCGTCATGTCTTCCGACGCGACCATGCCGGAGCTGGTCATCCCGAGCGTGCCCGACGCATCAACGGTCCGCGAGCACATCCGCAAGAACGTGGAGCTCGTCCGTCGCGCCCGCGGCGTGCGGGAGCTGGACGTCAACTAGCCCCGGCAGGGAAGGCGTTCCCGGATATGCTCCGGCGTGCTCTCCACTGCTGTTGTGCTGTTCTTCATCATCGATCCGTTCGGGCTGGTGCCCGTGTTTCTTGGGGTGCTCGGGAAGCTCCCCCGGGAGCGCCGCGGTCGTGTCCTGATTCGCGAGTTGGTGTTCGCGCTCGTCGCCCTGCTCATCGGGCTCTTTGCGGGCCGCTACGTCCTCGCCGCCTTGCACATCTCGCAGCCGGCGCTGACGATCGCCGGCGCGATCGTGCTCTTCCTGATCGCGATCCCCATGATCTTCCCCTCGGTGAAACTCAGCATGGAAACCGAAGGCGAGGTCGATCCGTTCATCGTGCCGCTCGCGATCCCCATGTTCGCCGGGCCGTCGGCGTTCGCGATGGTGATCCTCCTCGGGAGCGGTGGACGCCCCGGCACGTGGATTGAGTGGACCGGCGCGGTCGTGCTGGCTTGGGCGGCGGCCGGCGCAGTGCTGTGGCTGGGCAGCCGTCTATCCGCCCGCCTGGGCAAGCGCGGGCTTGTCGCGCTCGAACGGCTCATGGGCATGCTGCTCGTCGCCATTGCCGTCGAGATGGCGCTGAGCGGCATCGCGGCGTACCTTGAGACCTTCGCTCCGCCGGGCGTGTGATCAGGACTACGCCAACCGCCCCTACTACCGCACGCCGCGAATGACCAGCGCGCTGTTCTTGCCGCCAAACGCCAGGCAGTTGACCAGGACCGTGCGCGCGTCAGTCGGTCTTGCTTCGTTCGGCGTGTAGTCGAGGTCGCACGCCGGATCGGGTTCGTGCAGGTTGATGGTCGGCGGGACGAAGGGGTGATCGCACGCGAGCGACGCGAGCGACGCGACGACGGCCGCCAGTCCGCACGCGCCCTGTGGGTGTCCCACCATGCTCTTGACCGAAGTGCCGATCAGGCTCTCGGCGTGCCGCCCAAAGGCGATGCGCACAGCTGCGGTCTCTTGCGCATCGTTCAGCTTGGTTGCGGTGCCGTGGTAGTGCACCATCTCGACTCGCTCGGGCGCGAGCGCCGCGTCCTCCATCGCCAGGGCCATGGCGCGTGCACTCTCCGTGGCGTCGGGTTCCGGGCGCACGCGGTGGTACGCATCGCACGTCGAGCCGTACCCGAGCACCTCGCCCTCCGGCTCGGGCCCCTCGCGAGATGCGCGGAACGCCGGGCGCTCCACGACGACCGCCCATGCCCCTTCGCCGAGCACGAAGCCGTCGCGCGTCGCGTCGAACGGGCGGCTCGCGGTGTGCGCACGCCCGGGATCGGCCCGCCAGTCGCGGGTCGAGATCACCTTGAGCAGTTCCATCCCCGCGAGGGTCTCCCAGCGCACGTGGGCGTCGGCGCCCACGACCACAAACGCCTCTGGCGTGCCCACGCGATCCGATCGCAGCAAGTCGAGCGCAAGTCCGAGGGCATCTGAAGAGGAAGCGCACCCCGTGGACACACAGAGCGAGGGCCCTCGCAAGCCGAGGCGGATCGACA
>JAUIFD010000290.1 GCA_030429485.1 Phycisphaerae bacterium
GAGGTCAGCGCGGAGCGGATCGAGCCGGGGTCGCCTTCCGGCCCCTGGTCGATTAGCCGCGTGAACTCATCGGTCCGCCCCGACTGTGCCGCTGACCACACCTCGGAGCCCCAGTCAGCCCCGACTTGCGCGAACGTCGTCGATGCGGCCATTGCGAGCAGGGCGAGCGCTGAGTTCTTCCACCTGTTCATGAGCACTCCTGTCGGTTTGTTCTCGGGCCAGCCTACCTGAGCGACCGCCCACGCCGAAAGCTGGTTTCGTCGCGGGCCCGCCCCCCGATGAGCCCCACCCGCACAAGATGCGCGAGGTGCGGGAGTTCGTCAGACGTTCTTACGGTCTACCGCGTTCTCGGGTGCAGCGGGCTCACGCGACTCGGGCTCCGGGGAACCCTGGACCTTGTTGGGAGAATCGCGGTGGCGCCTTCCGACCTGTCCGCCGGCCCAAACAGCCCCAAGACACGCGAAGGCGACCAGCACGAAGAACGGCCCGACCGCCAACTCCGAGCCTCCCGCCATGCCGGCCGCGGCGAGCCCGCACGCGGGGCCTCCGGCGTACCCGACCCCGATCAGGGCTTCGTGGCTCGCTCCGGCCTCGACGCCCGCAGCACCGGCCTCCAGGGCGTAGTAGAGCGCGGCGGTGTAAATCAGCGCAAGCCCCACGCCAAATGCCGAGAGCCCACCGACGAGGCGGACCGCGCCGGAAAGCGGGTGGATCCAGTCAGGCGCGATCGGGGCCGTCACCGCGATCAGAAAGCCGAGGATCAGCAGGCCGACACCGACCGGCGCGAGCGGCCGCCACCCGTGCCAGCCGTGCCACCACCCGAGCACGCCGAAGACAATGACCCGTGAGAACTGCCACGCTCCGGCGACGGCGGTGGACCACGCGACGGGGATGCCGACGAGCGCCGTCGCCGCCGGCGCGTAGGGCGACCAGGCGGAGAGCACCAGGTAGCTCATCGGCAGCAGACGGCGGAACGTCCGCAACGCCCGACGCATGGCGGGATCGACGGCGTGGACGGTCTCGATGTGCTTCCCCGGCTCGCGGTGAAACCAGAGCAGCGCGATCGCCGCGAGCGCGTGGAGCGCACCGAGCGCGCGCACGATCGTGAGCGTGTGATGTTCAAGCAGCGGGCCCATCCCGAGGTAGGCGATGGCGATGGCGCTCGCCCAGACGACGTTGAAGACGCCGATCACGCGTCGGAGTTGTGCGTCGGTGCGCCCGCCGGCGAGGTAGCTCTCAACGATGGGCCAGAGCGTTCCGGTGACTGGCGAATACACCGCAACGAAGAGCCAGAGTGTCCACTCGCCGCCCGATTGCGGCAGCAGACACAGGGCGGCGAGCGTGAACGCGACGACGACGAGCACCGCGCGGGTCGTGAGCCAGGCGAACCGACGGGCGGCGGCTTGCAGGGCGGGCCCCACAGCGATCGCGCCGGCGATGTACATCACGCCGAGGAGAAGCCCGAGCGCGAAGTTGCGTGCGTCGGAGAAGCCGTACTCGTGGCGGGCGAGGAAGAAGACGCCGTTGGTGACCACGCCCGTGCCGAAGCTCTTGGCCGCGGTGAGGACCATGATGGGCGCGAGGGGCGTCGGGCGGTGGTGGCGGTCGGCCATGGGGGCATTGTCTGCCGGTCGCGGGCTCCGTGGACCCGGGCGGGCACGGCTCGTACGATGCTCGCTGCACGCACCCGTAGCTCAATTGGATAGAGCGCTGGCCTCCGAAGCCAGAGGTTTTGGGTTCGAGTCCCGACGGGTGTACTTCCGCGGAGCGCAAAGCCCGCCGGATCGCGGATCGGGC
>JAUIFD010000146.1 GCA_030429485.1 Phycisphaerae bacterium
GACCTGGTCCGAACATTGCGTACACAAGACGCTCAAGAGCATCGTGCGATACACCAGCGACACAACGAACCCCCAACTCGACAGCCAAGAGCAAGACCCCATCACCTGGTCCGGACGCCCCGGGCACACGCCCAACCCCGACGGCTCGATCACCATCAACAACCTGCTCAAATCCACCGTCGCCGCAGCGACGCACGAGCTGATGGCTGAAGACCCCGAAGGGCTCGGTAGGTGGTGTCTCTCCGTCTTCAAGGACAACGCGGGCATCGTCGCCTTCGACGACGACCACGCCGTCTGCATCAAGGTCGAAACACACAACCACCCCTCCGCCATCGAGCCCTACGGCGGGGCTGCCACCGGCATCGGCGGGTGCATCCGCGACGTCATCGGCACCGGACTCGCGGCCAAGCCCATCGCGAATACCGACGTGTTCTGCGTCGCGAATCCCGATCTCGAAGACGTCCCCACAGGCTGCCTCCACCCGCGTCGCATCCTCACCCAGATCGTCGCCGGCGTGCGTGACTACGGCAACCGAATGGGCATCCCCACCCTCAACGGCGCCGTCTACTTCGATGATCGATACGTCGGCAACCCGCTCGTCTTCTGCGGCTCCATCGGCATCATGCCGCGCGGCGACAACGACTCGATGATCTCAGGCGAAGCCAAGCCCGGCGATCTCATCGTCGCCCTCGGCGGACGCACCGGACGCGACGGCATCCACGGCGCGACGTTCTCCAGCGCCGAACTCACCGACACCCACGCCGACGAGTTTTCCCACGCCGTCCAGATCGGCAACGCGATCGAAGAAAAACGCGTGCTCGACGCGATTCTCCGCGCCCGTGACTTCACCGATCCCGCCGAAGCCAGCGACAAGCCGCAACCGTCAGAGCGCGCCCCCCTCTTCCACGCCATCACCGACTGCGGCGCCGGCGGCTTCTCCTCCGCAGTCGGCGAGATGGGCGCCGAGATCGGCGCAGAAGTCCACCTCGACCGCGCCCCGCTCAAGTACCCAGGGCTCACCTACACCGAGATCTGGATCTCCGAAGCCCAGGAGCGCATGGTCCTCGCCGTCCCGCCCGCCAACCTCGACGCACTCCAGAAGATCTGTGACGAAGAGCACGTCGAACTCGCTGTCCTCGGCACCTTCGGCACGCCCAACGCCGACCTCATCCTCAACTACCACGGCACGGAGGTGGGTCGCCTCTCGATGGCGTTCCTGCACGACGGCATTCCGACGCCAACGCGGGAGGCTGTGTGGTCGGGGACAGGCACAGAGGCACGGAGGCACGGAGGCACGAAGGGGGAAACACCCGCGATACCGCCGGCGCTCGATTCCAAGGCCCTTCGTGCCTCCCTGCCTGAGTGCCTCCGTGCCTTGCTCGCCCACCCAAACATCGCCTCCAAACACTGGATCATCCGCCAGTACGACCACGAGGTGCAAGGCAACACGCTCATCAAGCCCCTCGTCGGCCCCGCCGGGCGCGGGCCTTCCGACGCTGCGGTCATCGAGCCCGTCCCCGGCTCCAAGCGCGGCATCGCCATCGCGAGCGGGCTCGCGACACCCCTCGGCGATCCAGCGCTCGGCGGCGATCCGTATCAGATGGCCCTCGCCGCCATCGACGAATGCGTGCGCAATCTCGTGTGCGTCGGGGCGGACCCCTCGCGCATCGCGATTCTCGACAACTTCTGCTGGCCGCGCTGCGCCAAGCCGGAGAACCTCGCATCACTCGTGCGCGCGGCCGAGGGTTGCTACGACGCGGCAAAGGCCTACCGCACGCCCTTCGTCTCCGGCAAGGATTCACTCAACAACCAGTTCACGACCAAAGACGGGCGCACCATCGAGATCCCGCCGACGCTGCTGATCACCGGGCTCTCGATCATCGAAGATACGAGCAAGTGCGTGACGATGGACCTGAAACAAACGGGAAACAACCTGTACGTCGTTGAGGCTGGACAAGACCTCGACAATCTCCTCCGCATGGGTGGCTCGCACTACCGCGCGATGTTCGGTGCTCAGGCAACAGATGACCCGAGCCACGCACCGGAGATGCCCCAGGTCGATCTTGACGAGGGGCCGCGCCAAGCGCGAACGATCGCCGAGGCCATCCGACGCGAGTACGTCGCGTCGTGCCACGATTCATCCGATGGCGGCCCGATTGTCGCCGTTGCCGAGATGCTCATCGCGGGCCACGCTCAGGATCACCCCCTCGGCGTGCGATGGGGGGATTGCAATCCGCCCGCGCGCCTCTGGAGCGAGCGCCCGAGTTGCTACGTCGTCGAAGTGCACGCCGAGCACGAGCGAGCATTCGTCGAACTGATGGGCGAACTCGGAGGCGGGTGGACGCGCCTCGCCGAGGTCACCGACTCGGGGTCGCTCGAACTCTACGGCAACAACGAGGAGCACATCCCCGTCGAAGACCTCGCCCGAGCCTGGCGCGGCACGCTTGATTGGTAGCGGAAGTGCGCGAAGTGGGGTCCGCTACCGCCGCCGGCGCAACGTCACACCGAGCACCACGAACACCGCGCCCGCCCCCGGCGACGGCACCACAAGACTGAAGAAGTCACTCCCACCCGAAGCCGTCGGCCAAGTGAAGGTGTATGTGCCCGGATTGAGCCCGAGCGTCGCGAATGACTGGCTGAGGAACGTCGCCGAGCCCGCGAGCGGATCGCCCGAGACATACCCGTTCGGCGCGATCGCGTCGGCTGCCGAGCCACCCAACTGGGGCAGGATCCCGAAGATGTCACCCGCGGCCGAATCCGCGAACACCACCGGCCCGGTGGTGAACGCAGGAGGGCCACTCACGCCACTGCTGATCTGGTACCCGTTGTTCGTAAACGTCGGACCTTGGTCACCGACGATCACGGCTTCGGGCGCGATGGCGGCGGAGTCGGAGTTCGTGTACTGCACCCAGGCCGAGAAGTCCAGCGTGCCGCCGCCGGAGATCACCACGTCGGGTCCGACCTCGACCGCGGTAAGCACCACTCCCGCCGACGCCGCATACGACACGACACCCGCGGCCAACGCCGCCACGCTTGCTTGAGGATTCATGGAGTTCTCTGTTCCGTGCGGTCCTGCGTCTCCCGCCTCGCCGGTCCGCGGCCTTGTCTCGCCAAGCCCTTGAAGCGGGCCCACGGCGACATCTCCAGGCTCCTCAGGTCGACCTCACCGCCGCCGTCGAACGCAACCGACGCTCGCAATCGCGACCGCGCCGAGTACGCCGGGCGTCGGCACGATGATGAACGTAAAGAAGTCCGACCCGCCGCTCGCGGTGTTCCACGTCCACATGTGCGTGCCCGCGACGAGCCCGAGGCTGGTGATGGACTCGTTGAGGAACGTCGCGCTGCCGGCGAGCGTCGCGCCCGAGTATCCGTTGGGCACGAGGATGTTCCCCGCCGGCCCGGACCCGACGCCGATGCCGATCGCGTCCCCCGTCCCCGAGTCCGCCCAGAGCGTGCCGAGGAAGGGCGACCCGAATCCCGAAGTGGAACCGGCCAACCCCGCGGCGTCGAACGCGCTCCCGGAGTAGAGATCGATGCCCGACCCGATCGGGCCCACGCCCACGCTGCCCGCGTTGTTAACCCACGGGTTCAGCCCGGCCGCACCGCTCGGCGACCACGACGATAGATCGAGCGTTCCGCCGCCGGAGATGACAACGGCACTCCCAATGGGCTGCGCCGTGAGCACGACGCCGCCTGACACACCGCACGACACAACACCCGCGACCACAGCCGCAACGCACGCTTGATGATTCATGGAGCGTCTCAGTTCCGTGCGGGCCGGGCGTCTCTCGCCTCGCCAGTCCGCAGTCTTGCCTCGCCAAGCCCTTGAACAGGGCCCACGGCGTCATCTCCAGGCTCCCGAGGGTACTTCACCCCCCTCACGGCGTCAAGAGTCCGCTTCGCGCCGGAACTCCCGGCCCGCCCCGATTGCCGAATCCCGCCCGACCGTCACTCCCATGTAACGCCCCGCGAACGAACTCGCCGATCCGCGGTACGAATCCAAAGCAGCCCGCATGCACGGGCCAGGAGGATCTCATGCCGCGCACCGCCACCCCCGCCGCCCTCATCGCCCTCGCCCTCTTCACCGCCGCCGCCGCCCCGCGCACCGCCTTCGAGCCCGACACGCTCCCCTCCACCATCGAAATCAACCCCGACGACCCCCTACCCATCACCGAGATCACCCTCTACCGCTCCGGCGTCGGCTCCTTCATCCGCGAAGGCTCCGTCAACGGCGACGCCCAGGTCCAACTCCGCTTCAGAACCGACCAGGTCAACGACATCCTCAAGTCCATGGTCGTCCTCGACCTCGACGGCGGACAGGTCGAGGGCGCAACCTACGGCTCCAAGGAGCCCCTCCAGCGCCGATTGGGCTCCTTCGCCATCGACCTCTCAAACAACCCGGACACCGCCAGCCTCCTCGCCCAGCTCCGCGGCGCCCAAGTGCGCATCACCACCAACGAAGGACAGACCGAAGGCGCAGTCCTCGGCATCGAGCAGCGCCAGCGCGCCGGCGAACAGACCGTCGTGACCGTCCCCGTGGTCTCGCTCGTAACACCCACCGGCATCAAGGCCTTCGAGATCGACCGCATCCGCGGCTTCGAGATTCTCGACACCCAACTCGCAAACGAGCTCGCCAAGGCCCTCACCGCCCTCGCCGAACACCGGGCCGACAACACCAAGTCAGTCGCGCTCGGCTTCCACGGCCAGGGACAGCGCCGCGTCGCCGTTTCCTATGTCCAAGAAGCCCCGGTCTGGAAGACCTCCTACCGACTCGTCCTCCCGGATGACATCACCGCCGACAGCGCCACCATCCAAGGCTGGGCCATCGTCGAGAACACCACCGACGACGACTGGAACGACGTACGCCTCTCCCTCGTCGCCGGCCAGCCCGTCTCCTTCGAGATGGACCTCTACCAACCCCTCTTCGTCGACCGCCCCGACGTCGCCGTCCCCGTCGGCGTCGTCGCCGCCCCACGGGCGTACGAGAAGGGGCTCCGCCTCGCGGAACTGGGCGTAGCGGATGGCACCGAGACCCTGACCCGCGATCGTGGGCTGATGGACGATGAGATGCAGTTCAGGGCCCGGGCCGCTCCGCCCGCCAGCGCAGGCCTGCAAGCGATGCCGATGCGCGGCGCCGAACTCTCCAAGGCGATGGCCGACGCCGCCCGAGCCTCGGCGGCAAGCGCGGGCGCGATCGGCGAGGTGTTCCAGTACACCCTCGACGTCCCCGTCACCGTCGGGCGTCAGCAGTCGGCGATGCTGCCGATCCTCTCCGCCGGCATCGACGCCGAACGCGTCTCGATCTTCAGCGCCGCTGACGGCATCAACCACCCCATGCGCGGCGTGAAGGTGACCAACTCCTCCGACCTGCAGCTCATGCCCGGGCCGATCGCGGTCTATGACGGCACGTCGTACGCTGGCGACGCGCAGATCGGGCACGTGTCGCCCGGGGATGACCGTCTGATCGCGTACGCCGTGGACCTGGACGTGACGGCGCGGGTGGAGCACACGGCGCGGACGAACGTGCAGAAGGTCCGGATCGTGCGCGGCGTGCTGGAGCTCACGTCGACGCAGGAGCGCGAGACGGTGTACTCGTTTGATAACGCGGACGAGGCCGACGGGCGCGCGCTCGTGCTGGAGCATCCGAAGATGCCGGGGTGGGATTACCAGGGCGCGCAGCCGGATGAGCGGGCCGACGTGGTCGATCGCTTCCGCGTGAAGCTGGACGCTGGGGCGACGCGGGCGCTCAAGCTGGTGCAGACGCACACGGATCGGACGCGGCACGAGCTGCTTTCGTACAACCGTGATTCGCTGTTGTCGTATGTGCGGTCGGGCGCGGCGCCGCAGGGGGTGGTCGAGGCGTTTGGCGAGGTGCAGAAGCGGCAGGACGCGGTGGTCGCGCAGGAGCGCACGCTGCAGGCGCTGCGGTCGGAGACGGAGGCGATCGGGCGGGATCAGGCGCGGGTGCGCGAGAACATCGGCGCGATCAATGCGTCGTCGGACCTGTACGCCCGCTACGTGACGAAGCTGACGGAGCAGGAGGATCGGCTCGAGGCGATCGAGCGCGAGCGGGCGGCGGCGCAGGAGCGGCTGAACGCGGCGCGGCAGGAGCTCGAGAGCTTCCTCCAGAACCTGTCGGTCGGGTGAGCTGCGGCACGGGGCGTTAGGCCATCGGCATCGGTCGGCGGGGGTGAACGCCGGCTGCACGCTGTGTGGTGCGCGGGCGCGGCCCGGGTCGCTCCCGCCCGCCCGACGGAGTTGGGGGTAGAGGCAGGAGGGGTGGAGGCTTGGTAGGTCGCGGGCAGGATGCCCGCCCGCGAGGGGTGGTAGTCCCTCGCTTGCGCTTCGGGCTCGCTAGAGCAGGGCGTCGAGGAGTTCGGGCACGCCCTTGCCTCTTGTGGCGATGGTTTCGAGGATGGGGCGTTTGCCGGCGATGTCGCGGAGGTCGCGGACGAGTTCGTGTTCGCCGGGGTGGTCGGCTTTGTTGCAGACGAAGAGATCGGCGATTTCGAGGATGCCGGCTTTGTCCATCTGGACGGCGTCGCCCATGCCGGGGGTGAGGACGACGATGGTGGTGTCGACGTGGTCGCGGATGCGGGTCTCGTTTTGGCCGGCGCCGACGGTTTCGACGAAGACGGTTTGATAGCGGGCTGCGCCCGGGGCAAGCGCCCCACCGCTTTTGGCGTCACCGCCACCGCTGCCGACGCCGCCGACGAGTTGGAGGCATTCGTCGAGTGAGGCGTAGTCCTCGCCTCGGATGGCGAATGAGCGGTAGAAGACGCGGTCGGAGAGTGTGTTGAAGTCGACGCGGAGGCGGTCGCCGAGGAGGGCGCCGGAGGTGATGGGGCTCATGGGGTCGAAGGCGATGACGGCGCATCGGCCGAGGGCGGGGTTGGTCTCGGCGCGTCGGGTGTATTCGGAGGCGAGGTGGGCGACGAGGGTGGACTTGCCCGCGCCGGGTGAGCCGGTGATGCCGATGACGCGCGGGGGACGCTGGCGGGGGGCGTCGGGGCGGACCCCACCCGTTGCCCCACCCCGTACCTCGCCACCCTCGTGAGCCAGCGACAAGTCGCGGGCGAGCTGGGATGCGGGGGTGGAGTGCTCGACGATGGGGGTGCGGGGGCGTGTGGCGTCGCGGACGGCGTTGACGATATCGAGTAGGCCGGTGCCGGTGGTGAAGCAGCGGGCGATGCCGATCTCTTTGAGCTTGGGGAGGTCTTCCTGTGGGAGTATGCCGCCCATGTAGACGGGGATGTCGGGGCGGCCGACGTCTTTGAGGGCTTGGATGAGGAGCGGGCCGAGCTTGAGGTGGGAGTTTGACGTCATGCTCGCGGCGATGACGTCGCAGTCTTCGTCGCGTGCGGAGATGGCGAGGGAGGCGGGTGTTTGCCAGAGGCCTGAGTAGATGACGTGGACGCCTGAATCGCGGAGGGCTCGGGCGATGACCTTGACGCCGCGGTCGTGGCCGTCGAGGCCCATCTTGCCGAGGAGGACGCGTGGGCGGTGCGAGAGGTCGGCGCAGCGGTCGAGCTTCTCGAACTCGGTGGTGGCGTGCGGGAGCTGATGCGGCATTGCGGGTGGGGCTCGGGACGGTCGATCGCCCGTCCGGCGCGTGAGGGGGCCGGATGTTAGGGGAAACCTCCCTCGCTGGCGCTTCGGGCTCGCCTCAGCGGTCGCGGGTGATGACGGCTTGGGCGAGGAGGTCGAGGGTGTCGCGCGCGGCGGAGTGGGAGAGGGTGGTCAGGGCGTCGCGGGCGCGGGCGACGAGGCGGGCTGCCTCGTTGCGGGCGTAGTCGGTGGAGGCGGTGTCGGCGAGGCGGGCGGCGAGGGTGGAGGCGGCGTTGGGGTCGGGGGATTCGGCGGCGGCTTGCTCAATGAGGGTGAGGGAGGCGGCGCGTGCGTCGGGCGTGCAGGCGGCGAGGTGGTGGATGACGGGGAGGGTGAGCTTGCCCTTTTCGAGGTCCTTGCCGAGGGACTTGCCGACGACGGATTGGTCGCCGGTGAGGTCGAGGAGATCGTCCTGGATTTGGAAGGCGATGCCGAGATCGGTGGCGAAGGCGCGGAGGGCTTTGCGGGCGGCGGGCGGTGCGCCGGAGTGGGTGGCGCCGAGCTCGGCGGCGACGGCGATGAGTTCGGCGGTCTTGCGGGTGACGATGGCGTAGTAGTCGGGCTCGGTGAGTGACCAGTTGCGCCGGTGGTGGAGCTGGAGGAGCTCGCCGGCGCACATCGCCATGGCCATTCGTCCGACTTCGCCGGCGGTGTGGGTGTCGCCGAGCTGGGTGCAGAGCTCGTAGGCGGCGGCGATGAGGTAGTCGCCCAGCATGACGGCGGCTTCGTTGCCATGGAGGGCGTTGATGGTGGCGCCGCCGCGGCGAGCGTCGGCCTCGTCGAGGACGTCGTCGTGGACCAGGGTGGCCATGTGGACCATCTCGCAGACGGCGGCGGTGACGATGTGGGGCTCGGTGATGTGCTCGTCGGCGGGGCCATCGGCGGCGCGCGGGTGTGCGGCGAGGGCGGAGAGGAGGACGATGACGGGGCGGAGCATCTTGCCGCGGTATCGCTCGACGTGGTTGAGGAGGCTTGCGACGGGGGCGAGATCGGTGGCGAGTTGCTGGCGGAAGCGGTCTTCGACGCGCTCGAGGGCGCTGATGATGACGGCTTGGACGGGTTCGAGGTCGGTCGGGATTTCGAGAACGCCACGCACGATGCACGATAGGAGTGCGGGGTGTGCGGCGCGAGGATGCGGCGCGGGGGTCAGGCGCGTCGCGTGCGTGGCGGGCGGGTCAATCCAGGGGCGGCGCCGATCGCGAGCGCGAGGAGCGGCGCGGGCGCGGGGATGGCACCCGCGTCGATCGGCACTCCGGGCTCGGTTTCGTATCCCCAGGCGAAGGGCGTGGCGTGGACATCGAAGCGCATCGTGCCGAGACCGTCTCGCACCACTCCAACCCACCCGTAGTGCGTGCCGTCTGAAAGACCGAAGCGGACCGCGATATATGTAGGCTCGCCAAGAGGCAGGTCGGTTGCGAAGCCGAACGCGTCCATGTAGGTGTGTCCCACGGCCGCGCTGTGGTACCACCTGTAGCCGAACGAGGTCGGAAGCCCGCCGGGTATCTCCGTGCCCGCGTTCGTTCCGACGGCGCAGTAGGCGACATTCATGAAGAGCTCTGATCCGGAGGCCGCGTCGCCACTCAGCCACCCGCTCTCTTCGTAGAGGATCCCGTAGTACGCGTCGTAGTCATACGAGTGGTACTGCCCAAACACCCCGGGACCGCTTCCGGCGCCCGTCTGCGCCGCGGCGGGTATTGTGATGTCGAGCGTCGTGCCAAACTCCCACTGGAAGCCGGTGGTGTTGTCGTAGCGCACCGGGTCGGCGTAGGCGCCGGTGCCGGCCGCGATGGCGAGCGCGGCGGCGATGAGGGTGGGCTGGCTTTCGGCGTGGAGCACGTCAGTAGCTCTGTGCATATCGGACTCCCTGCTTCAGTATGCGGCCGGAGAGACGGAGAGCCATCAAACCAAAGGGGTGCCACACTTGCCACACGCTCAAGGGGAAGCCCGCGGTCGCGACAGCACGCGCGCTAGCCCCGGCGAGGCACCAGGTCTTCCGAGGTGAGCCCGAGTTTGGCAAGCACGTGAAGCTCGCCGCATTCGGGACAACGCACGGCTTCGCCGAGAGGGGGCACGCCGACAAGGCTCTGGCGGCAATCCGGGCACCTCACCAG
>JAUIFD010000147.1 GCA_030429485.1 Phycisphaerae bacterium
GGATTCGCGCGAGGCGCTTCTCAGGGACTCCACGCAGCGCGAAGCGTCGGTGGACGGGACGAAGCCCTCCCCTGCCGCTCAGGGCCCCTCAGAAGCCCGCCCAGGCGAGAGGCGGGGTTCCCGGGCGCCACCGAGTACCAAGGCACCTGGGGCCGTCTGAGCCCCTCCCCTGCGGGTTGGCCGCGGGGACAGGTGCGTCTGCGACGGCCGGCCGGACGCTAAACGGCCTCTGAGGCCGTGATCGACAGCTTGAGGGGCCAGCAACGGCTTGCCAGATGGCGCTCTGGGGAGGTCGAGTTGGCGGAGGGGGGCAACCGGTGAGCCGAGGTCCGGTGGAGCGGGCCCAACGCCACACCTTATAGCCCACACGGTGTAAAAGCTCCCCGATTACGTACTCTTAACTCATATCCTCACTCCCCCACTCCAACCGATCCAATCACGAGCGAGCTACGCTCGCACTCTCCTCAAGCGGGGCGCACAGCGCCCCGATCTCAAACCGCCACCGTTCCGACCGCGCCCAGAGGGCGCGGACAACCAACCCCTGCGGGGGGCCCGAACAGCTAATATGGGGGGGAGGGGGCTCGCTCTATTACGTACTAGCGCTAGAGCGTGCCTACGTAGAAGTGATCCAGCGCCCTAGCGCAAGAACACTCTTGCATGAGAGCTCCCCAGCTCAACAACTCCCCAACGTGCTAGAGTTCCAGCGTTCCAGTGCTGGGTAGCTGGAACGCTAGTGTGCTCTGGTGTAGGACCGTTAGCGTGTTAGAGCGTTCCAGCGGGTTTGCGGTGGAGTGCTAATGTGCTCGAACGTGGGGGCGAGTCAGCGTTGGAGCGTTCTTGTGCTGAAAAGTTCGTATGCAGATACGTTCCTGTGTAGAGGAGAGTCATGCCGACAATTTCACTCGTAGCCAGCAAGGGCGGAGTCGGGAAGAGCACGATCACGAGCAATCTGGGCGTAGCTCTCCACCAACTCGGGCAGCGAGTTGTGCTCGTCGATGCTGATGATCAGCAAACTCTTCTTCAGTGGGCTGCTGTTGCTGCGGAGATGGAGCACAGCGTCCCGATGGTTGTGGGAGCCGGTGATGACGTCCGGCGGGTGACGACAGAGCTGAACTCGTCGTATGACTGGGTGCTTGTCGATACCCCTGGGCGCCACGGGCGGAGGTTGCTCGGAGCGCTCGGGGCGTCGGACCTTGCGCTCATCCCTGTGCGACCGTCAGCCGCGGACGCGTGGGCTCTCGCTCCAGTCCTGGAGGCTTTGGGTCAGGTGCGAGAGGTGCGCGAAGGGCTTCCGCGTGCCTTCCTGCTCATGAACGCATGGCAGAGAACCAGGATGGCTGAGTCTGCTGAGCAGGCGCTCGGCAGCGTCGGTGATCTAGACGTTCTCGGTGTGAGTCTAGGAAATCGAACCGCGTACGCTGAAGCCCTGGCAGCTGGCAGTGGAGTTGTGGCGAACGAGCCTGGTGGGACAGCAAGTCGCGAGGTTCGCGAGCTCGTAGAGGCCGTCCTGACGGTGTTTGGAGTGGAGCGTGAGCAAGAGGAAGGCACCCGCGATTCGAATTCCGACCCCCAAGCAGGAAGCCGCGCTCGACCGGCTTGAGGAGAGTGCAGCAGCTGGTCGAGAGGTGAGGGCGGCAGAGCCCGCCCAAGAGGCCGTAGAGCCGAAACGCTCGGTGAAGGCCAAGCGGAAGCGGGCCAAGAAAGGCACAGGCACCCTTCGAGCAGCCGAGCGGGGAGAGCGGCTTACCCTGCTCATCCCCGACGAGGTGGCCCTCCGGCTCAGAGTCTTCTCCGCTACAGAGCGGCGTTCGATGAGCGATGTTGTGACAGCGGCTCTCGATCGGTACCTGCCGAAGCGCTAGAGCGTCTGTACGTTAGTACGTACCAGTGGGCGCCCCGTGTGGGCTCTCGTCGTGGGGGCGTGCTCAGCTACCCAGACCTGCGGCGGCGGACCCGGGGCAAATTCCAGGCACCACGATGCCGGGAGGGAGCCGAGCTATCCTCGCGGCGTATGGGGGGAGCGCGCGTGACCATTGATGACCTCCGACGGGCGGCAGCAGCTCGTCGAGGGCGTTGTCTCGAGGTTCGATATCTAGGCTTCCGAGCCCCTCATCGCTGGGAGTGCGTCCATGGGCATCGTTGGCAAGCAGCGCCATCCAAGGTGATCGCTGGGGCACGAACCTGGTGTCCGACCTGTGCCGGGGTGCAGCGGTCCAGCCTCTCGACGATGGTCGCCTTGGCTCGCTCACGGGGTGGGTCTTGCGAGTCCGACCGCTACGAGAACAACGACACGCCCCTGCGATGGCGGTGCGCCAAGGGCCACTCGTGGCGAGCCAGACCTCGCGCCGTTTTGGCCGGTCATTGGTGTCCCGTCTGTGCGAACCGGGATCGGCCCGGGCGTCGACTGACGATCGAGGAGTTGGAGGAAACCGCCCGAGCACGCGGTGGACGGTGTCTGGCCACGGCTTACGAGCACAACCGTCAACTGCTGGAGTGGGAGTGCGGTCGTGGACACGTGTTCGAGGCTACGGCGCGGAGCGTCCGCCAGGGTTCGTGGTGCAAGGTGTGCGCGGGCCTCGCGGCGCCGAGCATCGAGAAGTTCCAGAAGCTCGCGCGCGCTCGAGGTGGGGAATGCCTTTCTTCCGAATATGTAAACTCCCGGACGAAGCTCCGGTACCGTTGCGCGGAGGGGCATGAGTGGGATGCGCTTCCCCACGTAATTACGAGCGGCTCTTGGTGCCGGCGTTGCGCCGCAGGTGGCCGCAAGCCTAGTAGACGCAAGTCTGCACGGCGGAGGGGCAGACGATAGGTCCCGCAGGACGGCCACACCATGTCTCGGGGCAGAGTCGCGGCGCAGCGGAGGGGCAGTGAGGGGTGGTGTCGACCTCGAACGAGTCGAGGCGGCAGTCCCGGTAGATGCACGTGCCGGTTCCTCGGGGTCGAGTGTACGCTCCGAAGACACAGTGCCCCTCCCAGTTGGAGGAGCAGTGCGGCGGGCATCCTTCGTCGCTCGTGCAGAGCCCGATCCCCGTTGGGGCTGGATCGGAGGCACAGACGCTCGCGTCACCTGGGCCTGCGTCACCTGGGCCCCCGTCGGTGCCGCCAGCGTCCCCAGCGTCGGTACCGGCATCCAATCCCGCGTCGTTGCCCGCGTCGGCCGCGGAGCCGGCATCAGAGCCAGCGTCCGCAGCTCCGCCGTCGTTGACGCTTGCGTCGTTCCCGGCATCGACCGAGTCGGTGTCGAAAGAGAAGTGGTCGACGATCGCGGTGCAGCCCCCGAGCCATAGGCCGATAAGGAGGCACAAGCCGCGTTGCGCCCGCATCAGAAGCTCCCCGCGACGCCGGCCAAGCAGCCGGTGTCCGTGCACGCCGCCTGCGGCGCGATGTCTTCGGTCTCGGGGTCGAGCGCAAACAGCAGCACGACGCCGGTGATCGCGGCGAGCCCGCCGGTGATGAGCAGGGCGTCGGAGACGTTCGCGAAGGTGAGCATCTGGCTGTGCAGCGAGCGGTGCTCCTCGGTGTCGAGGCAGAGGTCGCCGCCACACCTATCGGTGAGACTCGACTCGTCGACGAGCGCGAGGGCGCCGAAGACGGCGCCGGCTCCCATCAAAGCGATCCCCGCTCCGAGCACGACGGGGCCGATCGGCGACAGGTGCTCCTGTCGTTCCGTCGTGTGTGGTTCACCGCCGCCCGAGTCTTCGATCTGCACATCCGGCTGCGCGGGAGCGCGCGCCTCGAGCTCGTCGAGCAGGGTGAGGGCGTTGGAGCGCCAGTCGCGCACCTGGGCGGCCTCGTCGGCGAGGGCTGCGGACTCTTCGAGGAAGCGGCGGATGGTGTCGATGGCCTCCTGCTCGCGGCCGGGGATCTGCGAGAGCTGGTCGCCGGCGTTCCACAGGACGAGCGGTGCGTTGCGCATGCCGGCTTCACGCATGAGCTCGTAGCTCTCGAGGTAGCGCTGCGCGGCGAGCGCGTGTCGGCCTCCTCCGGCGTGCGCCTGGGCCTCCTCGATGGCCTGGCGAGCGCGCTCGCGGCCGTCCTGAGCGACCGCGGTGATCGAGGGGAGGAAGAAGACGAGCGAGCAGACGAGGTGGATCGTGATGCGTTGCATGGGTCTCAGTCGCCGAAGCCAAAGTCAGAGAGGGTGGGAGTCGGGGTGCGGGCGCGGCCCCGTCGGTCGGGTGACGTCGAGGGGCCAGGCGCGAGGGGCCGTACTTCGGGGGTGGGCGTGGTCCGTCGACGTGACGAACGACGTCGCCGCGTCGGCGTGGGTTCGGCCGCCGCAGGAGCTGCCGTGTCCGTTGCGTCCGGTTCGGACTCTTCGTCCGGTTCGGCCGGGGCAGAGGAGGGCGGTTGCGTCGCGTCCGTGGATTCGTCAGCGGCCGGCGTGGCGCCCTGGGGGCGGGGGGCTTGTGTGGTTTCTGTGGCGCCGGCGATCGGTGTTGCCGTGGAGGGCTCGTTCGGCGCGGGCGCCGACGGAGCGGGCGCTGTGGGCGGCGCCGCCGGAGGGTCGGGGTTCACGTGCGGCTGCGATGTGCTCCAGCCGTTGAGGATGAGCCCTGCCAGCCCCGCGGCGAGACACACGGCGACGAGCAGGCCCACGCCCAGCGCAGCGATGAGCAGCGGCCGCGCGCCGCTGCGGGGCTGCGCGAGGTTCGCCGTGGTCTCGAGCGCGGGCGCGGACGGCGCGGCAGGGGAGGGCGTCTGTTCGAGCGGCACGGTTCCGCCGGCGTGCTTGGCGCGCTCGCGACGCGTCGCTGGGTCGATCGGCCGTCGCGTGGAGCGGGCGGGGACCTCGCGGCTTTCGCTGAACTGCGGTGGGGTGAGGACCTTGAAGGTGTCCGAGTCGCCCTTGTAGTGCTCCTTGATGCGCGCGGCGAGCTGCTCGCGCGCGTTGTCGAGGTCGCCGCCGAGCGAGCGCGCGATGCGCTTGAGCGCCTGCGCGAGCTGCTTGGCGTCGCGCGGCTGGCGCTGGTCGCGGTCGGCTTTGACGAGGCCCTCGAGCAGGTCGACGAGCTCGGGCGGCGTACCGGGCGGCGCGATGTCGGCGATGGGGGGGCGGTCGGACTGAAAGACGCGGTAGACGATGTACTCGAAGCTCTCGCCGGGCCCGGCCGTGAACAGCTGCCGACCGCACAGCGCGACGGCGAGCGTGGTGCCGAGCGCGTACAGGTCCGCGCGCGCGTCCACCTCGTCTCCGCGCCACTGCTCGGGCGGGTGGTAGTAGGGCTTGCCCGCCGCGGTGCTGGTCTTGGACGCGACGCGATCGGCGCCCTTGAGGGCCTTGGCGATGCCGTAGTCGAGGATCTTCGCGCGGCCGTGCGTGTCGATCATGACGTTGTCGGGGCTGACGTCGCGGTGCACGAAGCCGGTGACCGCGCCGCGCTCGAAGGTGTGCGCGTAGTGCAGCCCCTCGGCGACCATCGCGCCGATGAGGGCGACGTCGAGGGCAGGGATCGGGCCGAAGGCGCCCTTGTCCTTCGTCGTCGCGTGGGCCTCGAGGTAGTCCATCAGCGTGATGCCGCGGATGCACTCCATCTCGATGAAGTAGTCGCCCTCGTACACGCCCCAGTGGTGGATGCCGACGATGTTGGGGTGGACCAGGGCGGCGGCGGTCGCGATCTCGTCGAGGAACTTGGACACGCGCATCGGGTCGGCCGTGAACTGCGGCAGGATGCGCTTGAAGGCGACGGGCTTGAAGCCGCCGCCGGGGGTGAGCTTGTGGGCCAAGAAGACCTCGGCCATGCCGCCGCGGCCGAGCAGCTTGATGAACTCGTATTGCGGTGAGGCGTCGTGCGCCGAGTCGGACGCGGGGCTCATGACTCCTCGTCCTCGTCTTCGTCTTCGATGTCGTCACCGAGGGGCTGGCGAATCTCGATGCGCGGCTGCAACCGCTTGGGCCGCGGCGGGTGCACCGGCGGCAGGTCGAGCTCGACGCCGTGTTCGTCGAGGACCTCGAGCGCGACCTGGCGCAGCGCCTCGCGGTACCAGCGCTTGATGGGCATGCCGGCGAGGCGAGCGACCTCGCGGTAGCAGTCGCGCGTGCCCTTGGGCGTGGAGATGCGCAGCAGGTCGTGTTTGCGGGCGGGGTTGTCCATGGGCCGCGACGAGTCTAGCCGGCGCTCTTCTTGGTGCGCTTGGCGCCCTTGCGCTTGTTGACGCGGACCTGGCTGAGCTCGGGCGGCACGAACAGCTCGTGCAACTGCACCCCGAGCGCGTCGGCGATCCGCAGCGCGGTGCGCAGCGAGATGTTGCGCTTGCCGTTTTCGATCCTCGACAGCTGGCCGGTGTCGATGCCCGAGAACTCCTCGAGCTGGGTCAGCGACAGGTTTTGCAGGGCGCGCAGCTCGGCCATGCGCTCGCCCATGCGGCGCAGGTGCTCTTGCAGCAGCACCTCGATGCTGGGGTCGTTCAGCTCGGTCACCAAGGGACTATGCCACGGCTCACGCTGAAAGGCACTTGCACTATTTTGCAAAACGTGACAGATGCTCGCTCCGGGAGGGGCCTGTGCGAGTGCGACGAGAGTCAGGTTCATGAGCGGCCGCGCGCGGCTGCCAGCGACGGTCGGGCCCTACGAGGTGCTCGAGCGCCTGAGCGACGAGGCGATGGCGCATGCGGAGGTGTTCAAGGCGCGCGACCCGCAGGGCGCGATCGTGTGCGTCAAGCGCATGCACCCGAACGTGAGCGACGACGTGGACTTCGTCGCGCGGTTCACGGCCGAGATCGAGCTCGCCCGCACGCTCGAGCACATCAACCTCGTGGCCGTCTCCGACCACGGCGAGGACGGCGGGCACTACTTCGTCATGGAGTGGGTCGACGGGCTGGATCTGGGCCAGCTCCTTCGATGGCTGCTGATGCAGACCGGCAGCGGGGTGCTGTCGGCCGAGCAGGTCGCGTACGTCGGCGTCGAGATCTGCCGCGCGCTGACCTACGTGCATCGCTCCGAGTGGACCGAGGACGCGGCGGGCCAGCGCGTGCGTCGTCGCGGCCCGGTGGTGCACGGCGACATCTCGCCGTCCAACGTGCTGCTGAGCCGGCAAGGGTTCGTGAAGCTGGCGGACTTCGGCCTGGCGCGCGCGCTCGGCCGTACGGGCGTCCGACTGCTGACGGAGGCGCGCGGCAAGCCCATGTATTGGTCGCCCGAGCAGGTGGCCGGCGACCCCATCGGCGTCGAGACGGACCTGTTCGCGCTCGGGCTGGTGCTGTGGCGGATGCTGATCGGGACCCACCCGTACGCGGAGCGTCCCAAGGGGGCGCCGCGGCGGCGCGACGGGCGCGACTTCATCGAGTGGATCGGCGAGCGGACGTTGCAGGCGGCGACGGCGCGCCGGGCGGTGATCGAGGCGGCGCCCGACGCGCCCGCGGCGCTGGTGCGGGTGATCGAGGGCCTGCTCCAGCCGATCGAGCGGCGCATCGGCCGCGCCGAGGAGCTGTACGAGACGCTGCGGTCGATCGAGCCGCTGGACGGTCACGCGCAGCTTGGCGCGCTGGTAACGCGCGCAGCGGCGGCGAGGGCGCGCGCGTGACCGCGACGGGCCCGTGGGGCGGCTGGAGCTGGACGCGCTTTGGGTGCGTGCGGTGGCTGGTGCAGGTCGGCGCCGCGCTCGAGCGGGCGTGCGACGTGGTGTGCGAGGCGATCCGTTCGGTCGTCGTGCAGCTGGGCTGCGTTCGGAGGCGGTGGTGATGGCCGGAGTCGACAACGGGTGGGTGCGCGAGCCGGCGCCTGCGGAGCTGCGGGTGCTGTTCGTCGATGATGACCCGCTGATGCGCCGGGCCGTGCGCCGGCACCTGGCCGCTCACGGCGTCGAGCTCATCGCCGTGGCGTTCGAGGGGCACGTCGAGCCCCTGCTCGCTTCGGGCCCGTACGACGCGGTGCTCTGCGACTACCACCTCGGCGATGGGACGAGCACGCCGCTGGTGCGCCGGCTCGTCGGCGTGCACGGCAAGGTCGCGGTCCTCACCTCCGACCCGGACGGTGCGTTGCAGGACGCGGGGCTCGACGGAGTGCGGGTGCTGTCCAAGTCCGACTTCGGTCAGGTCCTCGCGTGGCTGCGCGAGCCCTCCGAGCGTCCGGGCAACGCGTCGCATGAGCGGCAGCGGGTGGACTGCCGACCGGCCGAACCGAGCAGGCCCTCGGTGGCCAAGCTCGCGATCGAGGCGCCCGCGGTGCCTCGGTCGGCGACCCCGGTCGAGCTCGCGGCGTACGAGGATCTGGAGCTTCCCGATCCGCGCGACGCGCAGGGCGCCGCCCAGGGGAGGGCGGCGGACGCTCCGACGCGGCAGATGCGGTCAGCGCCGCGGCTGCGCGCCATCACGTCGTCGTCAACGTCGCCGGCGCCGCTGCGGCCGTCGCGGGCGCCGCTCGCGCTGGCGTTCGTGCTGGGGGCCGGGGTCGGCGGCGGGACCGTCTCCGCGGCGCTGTGGCTGGCCGGAGCGCTCGGATGAGCCAGCGAGGGCCGATCTACCCATCCCGTGAAGCGTTCGTGACGCGGGTCTCGGGGGCAGAGTCCACCACGACGGACGAGGCGGCGGCCACGGCGCTCGATCCCGTGCGCGTGATCGACGACCTGTGCTCGGTCGCGGCGAGAGCGCCCGAGGCCCGGATCCCCATCACCCGGCAGCGGCCCACGGCGGCGATCCCGGTCACCCGACAAGGGCCCGCGATGGCGGCTCCGCGTGACGCGCACGGCGCGGTCCAGGGGAGGGCGACGTCGTGGGCGCCGCTCGCGCTGGGGTTCATGCTGGCCTTCGTGCTGGGCGTCGGGGTCGGCGGCGGGGTGGTCACCGCAGCGCTGTGGCTCGCCGGAGCGCTCAGTTGACGTTCGGGACGAAACCTCGGCTCTCGCGGGCCGATGACCCGTTGAGGGTCTTGTCATCGGCGCGCGACGATGGTCTGACGGTGCCCATGAGCCCAGACCGCCTGACCCGCGCCGATGCGGTGAGGACCTGAGGACGAACGATGCCTGCGATGGATGAACGCGCCGCCGAGCTGTGGGGACAGCTCGGGATCCCATCTCCCGGTTCTCCTGCGAACGGAGGCAACGCGAGCCGGGACGGCTGGTTGATCCGTCAGCTCGGGCACGCGCGGTTCATCGGTCTGATCCGCGGAACCGGAGCCGGCTCGCCGCCGGACCTGCTCGCTCGGATCCTGCGCAACCGCCTGCGCGAGCACTCGCGCCTGGCCGATCACGTGCACCGCTCATTCGCCACGATGGACGCAGCGGGCTACCACGTCGACGACCCCGCGGTGGCGTTCATCCCGCCGGTGGTGTTCGGCGCCGCGGCGCCGCTCGGCGTGTTCCTCGTCGACCGCTTCGGCTTCCGCAGCGGCATGCCGGAGGGCTTGCCGTCGGCCATCGCCACCGGCGCCCTCGTCGGCGCCGGTGAGGGCCTGGGCATCGCCGGCTACCAGTGGGTCACGGCGGACAAGGCGGACGAGTGGGGCTTTCGCGGCCTCGCTCGCGCCGAGGTCATCAGCTCCACCCTCGGCGCCGGCGCCGGCGTGGGGCTCTACTACTTGCTGCACCCGG
>JAUIFD010000148.1 GCA_030429485.1 Phycisphaerae bacterium
ACGCAGAAGATCATCCCCGCCGCCCTCCGTCTCGTGGATATCGCGGGGCTCGTCCGCGGCGCCAGCAAGGGCGAGGGCAAGGGCAACGCCTTCCTGTCCAACATCCGCGACGTGGACGCGGTTGTGCAGGTGGTCCGGTGCTTCGACGCAGCCCCGGGCGGCGAGGAGATCACCCACGTTGATGGCTCGGTCGATCCCGTGCGCGACATCGCGACGATCGAGACCGAACTCGTGCTGGCGGATTTGCAGACGCTCGAGAGTGCGCACAGCAAGGCCGAGCGTGCCGCAAAGAGCAAGGAACGCGACGCGGTCGCGCGCCTCGCGGTGATTAACAAGATGCTCCCGATCGTCTCCGAGGGCGAGCCGGCGCGCCACGTCGAGATCACCGACCCCGACCAGCGGCGGGCGCTCAAGGGGCTCGGCCTCATCACGACCAAGCCCGTGCTCTACATCGCCAATGTCAACGAGAACGACCCCAACGGCGAGGGCAAGTACGCCCAGGCGGTGCGGGCGCACGCCGAATCGGTGGGCTCGGAGGTGGTGCCGGTGTGCGCGCGCATCGAGAGCGAGCTCGCCGAACTCGACGACGCGGACAAGCAGGAGATGCTCGCGGACATGGGTATGGACGAGCCGGCGCTCGCGAAACTCGCGCGATCGGCGTACCGCGTGCTCGGCCTCCAGAGCTTCTACACCGCGGGGCCGAAGGAGGTCCGCGCCTGGGCGGTGCGCCAGGGCGCGACCGCGCCGCAGGCCGCCGGCGTGATCCATACCGACTTCGAGAAGGGCTTCATCCGTGCGGAGATCTACTCCGTCGCTGATCTCGAGCAGTACAAAAGCGAGAAGGCGATCAAAGAGGCCGGCAAGCTCCGCTCCGAAGGCAAGGACTACGTCATGCGCGACGCGGACGTGTGCCACTTCCTGTTCAATGTGTAGAGAGCGAGCGATCACGACGCGCGGTCCCGAGGCGCTCAGTGACCTGGCCCGCCGCTCTCTTCAGGGCGCATGAACGGGAATAGCACCACGTCCCGGATCGAGCGCTGATCGGTCAGCAGCATCGCCAGGCGGTCGATGCCGAGCCCGAGCCCGCCCGCCGGCGGCATGCCCACCTTGAGCGCGCGCAGGAAGTCGGTGTCCAGCGTGCGGAAGGTCTGCTCTTCCGAATCGAGCCCGGCGAGCTGCGCACGGAAGCGCTCCTCCTGCACGTCCGGATCGTTGAGCTCCGTGTAGTGTGGCCCGATCTCCATCCCGCCGATGAACAGGTCCGCCCGCTCGGCGATCGACGGATCGTCCCGCTTCGCCTTCGTCAGCGGCGAGAGCGCCGCGGGGTAGTCCATAATCCACGTCGGGCGCGAGGGGTCGAGCGTCGGTTCCGCGACGTGCTCGAACAGCTCATTCACAATGAAGATCGGATCGAGCGGCGAACCCGTCGGCGTCGTCACCCGCATGCCGCGGTTGGCAGCCTCCGCGATCGCGCGATCGTGATCATCGATACCAAACCCGAGCGCACGCTCAAAGAGGGCGGCGTAGGTCACGCGATCGAACGCATCCTCGTAGCACACGTCGAGTTCGCCGAAAGGCAGTGTCGTCGACTCGCCGTCCACGCGATCCTCGTGCGCGCGGGCGCCCACCGCGACGCGCGCCGCCTCGCGCACGACATCCTCCGTCAGCGCCATCACCGTCTCGTAGTTCCCGTGCGCGTGGTACAGCTCGAGCATCGTGAACTCGGGGTTGTGGCTCCGGTCGACGCCCTCATTGCGGAAGTTGCGGTTGATCTCGAACACCCGCGGCATGCCGGCGACGAGCAGGCGCTTGAGGTAGAGCTCCGGCGCGATGCGCAGAAAGAGGTCGATCCCCAGCGCGTTGAGGTGCGTGCGGAAGGGCGTCGCTGCCGCTCCGCCGGCCTGGGCCTGGAGCATGGGCGTCTCGACCTCGACGTACCCGCGTGCGCGCAGGAAGTCGCGCATGCACGACACGATCCGCGCGCGCAGCTGAAACACACGCATCGTCTCCGGGTTCGACCACAGGTCCACGTACCGCTGGCGGTAGCGCAGCTCGGGGTCGGTCAGGCCCGCGTGCTTGCTCGGCGGGGGGGTCAGGCTCTTGCCCGCGGGCGCGAAGCTCGAAGCCCAGATTGTGGTCTCGCCCGTCCGTGTCTTCATCACCGGGCCACGCGCGACCACCAGGTCGCCCAGGTCGGTGTGCTTGGCGACCTCGAACCCAGGCTCCGCCGCGTCGCGCTTCGAGACGGCGACTTGCAGCGTCTCCGTGTCGTCGCGCAGGTTGAGCCACACGAGCTTGCCTGTGTCGCGCTTGAGCACGACGCGCCCCGCGATCGCGACCACGGGGCGCGGGTCCTCATATCCCGGGTCGGCGGACTCTTCCTTGCTCTTGCCCTGATGGGCCGCGTCGGCGGCTTCGTCGTAGGCGGCGTGGGCGTCGGCGAGGGAGATCAGCTTGTCGGTGCGCCCGCCGTAGGGATCGAGCCCGAGGGCGGCGATCGCCTCGCGGTTGGCGCGGCGTGAGACCTCCTGCTCGTGGAGGTCTGGGGCTTCGTTCGTGGTCTGCTCGTCAGTCACGCGGCGAGTGTAGAGCCCGAGAGGCGAACGCAGTCGGGAAGGCGAAGCGGGGCAAGCGCGAGCCCGACGCGCAAGCGAGGGACTGGCGCCCAACCCCTCGCTCGCGCGTCGGGCTCGCAAGCAACCCCCGGGGTTGCAAGGCGGTATCGCCCGTATTTGAAGGAGTTCTTCCATGCATCATTCCAGAGCGTTCACATTGGTCGAACTCGGATTTGTACTCGTAGCTGCGCTGGTGATCTGCCTTGTCGGGCTCGTTTTCGTCGGCGGCCCCACCACTCGTGACGGGTGTGGTAGACAACTCCAGGACTCCACCCAAGTCCGCGGCACACAGCAGGCCCTCATCCTCTACGCCCAGAACAACCGCGACATGTATCCCATCCCTTCGCAGCTCGATGCCAACAACGCGACCATCGACACCGACGATCCGAAGTCAAAGGACACGTCGGCCAATATCTTCTCGATCCTGATCTACCAGGGCTTCATCCCCACCGAGATCCTCGTGAGCCCGCACGAATCCAACGGCAAGATCGCGGAGTACGAGGGATATCAGTTCGACGAGCCGCAGGCCGCGGCGGACCCGAAGAATGCGCTGTGGGACCCGGGGTTCACCGCTGACTTCACCACCGGCGTCGGCAGCCTGAGCTACGCGCACGCGTTCCCCGACAGCGACCGGTGGGGAATGACGTGGGATGCCACGCAGGCGCAGCTTGCCAACCGTGGGCCGGAGATCAAGTCGGTCTCGTATAGCGCCAAGGGTGAGCCGAAGACAACGCCCGCCGATCCCGCCACCAACACCTACCTCATCCACGGCGACCGCGATTCGTGGTCAG
Source organism: Phycisphaerae bacterium (assembly GCA_030429485.1). GTDB lineage: Bacteria > Planctomycetota > Phycisphaerae > Phycisphaerales > UBA1924 > JAUIFD01. The sequence continues at coordinate 3,407 of JAUIFD010000148.1, forward strand.
GCAACGTCGGGTACGCCGACAATCATGTGAAGTTCGAGAACACGATGGCGCCCGAAGATGTGGAGTACAAAGCGACGAACGGCTCATCCAAGCGCGACGTGCTGTTCTTCAACGAGCCCGATACGGGCGAGGACGGCAACGCCTTTCTCGCCATCATCAACAAGGCGAGCAAGGACGGGAGGGAGCTGATCTGGGACTGAGGGGCAGCGCCAAATCACAAGCTCTTCGAGACTTCGACCTTCCCGCCAGCCATGTCCTTGATCGCATAGCCACTGGCTGCGAGTTCGTCGCGGATCGCGTCGGCGCGGGCGAAGTCTTTGGAAGCCCGGGCGTCGCGCCGCTCGCAGAGCAGAGCTTCAACTTGTGCATTGGGCTCGACGCCCTTGAAGACACCGATGGCGGTCTCGGCAGCTACGGTGGTTTCCAGCGCGAGCACGCCGAGCACCGCGTCCATGGTGCGCAGGGCCTCGGCGGGCTTGCGCCCGGGCTCGAGACTCCCGTCCGCGAGCGCGTTGCGGAGTTGATTCGCAGCTGCGATCGCGCCGGAGATGTTGAGATCGTCGTGCATCGCGCTGGCGAACGCGGCGAGGTGCTCGCCCGCACCGCCGCCGTCGCCCGCCGCTTCTTCGCACTGCGCGAGCGCGACGCGCCAGCGTTCGATCGTCCGTGCCGAGTCCTTCAGCCCCTGTTCCGTGAAGTTCGCGTTCGAGCGGTAGTGCGTCTTGATGAGCTCCAGGCGCACGGCTGCCGGCTCGTGCCCGCGCTCGAAGAGCTCGCGCGCCGTGAAGAACGTGCCGCGGCTCTTGGACATCTTCTCGCCATCGACGAGCAGAAAACGCCCGTGAAACCAGTGGCGCGCGAAGCGCTTGTGACCGGTGAATGCGCAGCTCTGCGCGAGTTCGCACTCGTGGTGCGGGAAGATGTTGTCCTCGCCGCCGGAGTGCAGGTCTATCTCGCCGCGCGTGTTGCCGGGGTCGAGCAGCGCCAGGCTCATCGCGGTGCACTCGATGTGCCATCCCGGGTATCCCTCGCCCCACGGCTCGCTCGGATCGTCGACCGGGCTCGCCCACTTCATGACGTGCGACGCGTCCTCGCGCCAGAGCAGGAAGTCGGCCGGGTGCTTCTTGGACTGCTGGTGCGAGTCGTCCACGCGTCCACCGGCGCCCGCGCGCAGCTGATCGAGCGTGTTGCCCGAGAGCGTGCCGTAGCGCGCGTGCTCGCTCGCATCGGCAGCGTCGTACGCCTGCACATCGAAGTAGACCGCCCTCGCGCCCGGCGTGCCTCGTGTGTACGCGAGCCCATCCTTGATGAGCTTCGCGATGACGCGCTTCATGCCTTCGACATACTCGGTCGCCCTGGGCATGAGTTCTGGCGAACCCTCCGCCTCCATCGCAACCTTCAGCCCGAGCTTGCGCGCATCCTCAAGAAAGCGTGACGCGTAGAACGCGGCGATCGCGTACGGATCACTCGGATCGACCGACGCGTCCGCGGGCAGCTTGCCCGCTTTCTTCGCTTCGAGCAGGCGCCGACCGGCCGCGGCCATCTTGTCCTCGCCACCGCCGTCTGCTGACGCGTCGTCGGTCATGTGACCCACGTCAGTGATGTTCATCACATGCACGACTCTGCGCGGCCCTTGATGTGTGCCGTCGTCGTCCGTGCGGAGTTCGCACAAGGGCGACTCGATCCACCGACGCAGGACGTCAGCCGCGAGAAACGACCGGAAGTTGCCGATGTGCGCGTCGTCGTAAACGGTCGGCCCGCAGGTATAGAACGTCACGCGCTCCGGATCAGCGGGCGTAAACGGTTCGACCTCGCGCGTGAGGGTGTTGTAGAGACGGAGCGTCATGCGGGATCGTACCCCGGGGGCGCCCGTCCGGAACGTCTCGCGCACGCCGCGCGCGTCACTTGCGCCGCAACATCCACCACAGCAGCGCCGCCTCGCCACCGAGAAGGGCGAGCAGCACCGCGGTGGTGATCACGAAGCCGCTCGGTGAGTTGGCGAGCGGCAGCCCGCCCACGTTCATCCCGAGCATCCCGGTGACGAACGTGATCGGGAGAAAGAGCGTCGCGACGATCGTCAGGGCGAAGGTCGTGCGGTTGAGCCGTTCGCCCGAAGCGGCGAGCAACGCCTGCTCGGTCAGGTTGACCTGCTCGCGCACAGCGTCGAGGGTCTCGACCTCACGCCGCGAGCGCTCCGCGGCGAGCGAGAGGCGGGCGCGGTTGGCGTCCGTGAGCCACTCGGCGCGAACCGCGGCGAGCGTCGGGAGCGCCTCACGTTGTGGCACGACGTGACGCCGGATCGAGACCACCTTGCGCGACACCTGGCGCAGTTTCGTTCGCCCGTCGTGCCCGTCGCCATCCTCGATCTCGTCGCTCAGCGCCTCCGCCTCCTCCTCGAGATCCACCACCGCCTCGGTGATGCGCGAGACGACGCCCTCGACCAACGCGGTCATCACCGCGCCCGTGTCCGTCGGCCCGATGCCCTCGAGCAGCTGGTGGCGCACAGCCCGCACCGACATCACCCGCCAGATGCGAACCGTGATGATCCGCCCAGGCTCGAACCACCCACGCAGCGTGAGCATGTCCTCCGGATCGGTCTCACCCGTGAGGTTCATCCCCCGAAGCACGAGGGCGACGCCGCTCGCAGTCTCGATCGCTCTGGGGCGCGGCTCGTCGGCCAGCAGCATGTCGATCACGCTCGTCGCAAGCCCGGAGCGATCGCGTAGCCACTCGCGAGCGTCGTCGTCGTTTCGGTCGAGGTGGATCCAGAGGGGGTGCGTCGCGTCGGGTGTTGCGGTCAGCGCTTCCGGCGCCGGAATTGGCTCACCGCCGCCCTGCCCGTCGAGGCCCATGGCGAAGATCACGCCGAGCTCTTTCAGAGGGAGCGGGTGTGGATCGTCCATCATCCGCCGTCCACCGCGCGCTTGGTCGCCGGGCGCCCTTCCTCGGCGGCGGGCTCCTTCTTGTCGCCGCCGGGATAGCGGATGCGGCCGTGGTAGATCGCGGTCACGCTCTTGGAGATCGACTCGACGATCGTGTCGAGCTCGCGCAGCGTGAGGTCGGATTCGTTGAACTGGCGGTCGAGCAGGCGTTTGTTCGCGAGCGAGCGCACGAGCTGATCGATGCGAGAGGGGGTGGGCTCGGGCATCGAGCGCGTGGCGGATTCGACCGCATCGGTCAGCATCACGATCGCGACCTCCTTGAGCCGCGGGCGTGGGCCCGGGTACCGATACTCGATCTCCGCCGGCTCCGGCTGGCGGTCGCCGGTGCGCTCGACTTCTTGCTCCGCCTTCTGGCGGGCGCGGTGATAGAAGTACTCGACGAGCGTCGTGCCGTGGTGCGCCTCGATGAAGTGGTCAATGGCCCGCGGCAGGTTGTACTCGCGGGCGATCTCCAGCCCGTCCTTGACGTGCCCCACGATCACGAGCAGTGACATCGCGGGGCTCAGCTTGTCGTGCTTGTTGATCCCGCCGTGCTGGTTCTCCACGAAGTACTCGGGCTTGTTCATCTTCCCGATGTCGTGGTAGAGCGAGCCGACGTACGTCAGGAGCGCGTCGGCGCCGATGGCGTCTGCCGCGGCTTCAGCGATCGAGGCGACGTTGAGCGAGTGGTTGTACGTGCCCGGCGCACGCTGCTGGAGCTCCCGCAGCAGCGGGTGCTTCGGATCGCGGTACTCGAGCAGCGTCATGCCTGTCGTAATGTCGAACGCCCGCTCGATCAGCGGGAGAAGGAAGAGCGTCAGCGCGCCCACCGTCAGCCCCGCCACGCCCGCGAGCAGTGCGTCAAGCCCGGTCTGCCGCAGCGACTCGACCGTGATCGGGCGATCAACCAGCGCCACCCCCGCGACCGCGATCGCCGCCGCGGCGCCCGTCCACGCGCCCATCCGCACGAGCGCGTCGCGTCGGCGCAAGTCGTCGAGTCTCCAGACCGCAACGCCGATCGCGGTGAGCATCGCCGCAAACCCCCCGAGCGGGAGGTCGAGGGAGAGCCCGACGAGCAGCGCGTGCAGCGCACCAAAGCCCATCCCGGCGCGCCGGTCGTACGCGATCACGAGCAGCGCGGTGACGAGCAGGGTTGGCGCAATGCCGACCATCGCCGCCGCGCGTGGCGCGGCGACCGTGCCCCCGACCCCGATGACCAGCCCGAGAAGAAGCACGCCGGCGAGCCAGCCCATGCGAGACGCGTTCCGCGCGACCCGTGGGCAGAAGAGCCCAGCGTAGCCCGCGAGCGCGAGCGTGAGCGCCCCGACACCCGCCGCGATCGACAGCCGGCGCACCCAAGGGCGCCACCACTGTTCAGCGGAGTGCTTGAAGGCATCAAACTCCGCGCGGTACAGGTCGAGCTGACTCCCCGTGATCTGGTCGCCCCGGCGCACGATCACCGTGCCGGCCGGCCACTCCGTGATCACCGGCGACACCGCCTCGGCCGCCCGGTTGGCGAGTTCCGTCGTCGCCGCAAGGTCGCGCCGAAACGTCGCGCGTCCCGGCGAGAGCGTCCCGTTGACCGCGACCGAGCGCAGGGCGCCGTCGAAGCCCGCTTCGCGGGCGGCGGCCTCCACCATCGCCCGCACCTTCTCACGCTCGTCGGAGTTGAGCACCGCGTTGCGCGGCACCATGACGCTCGCGCCCGTCTCAAATCGGAGCTCCACACGCGGGCTCAGCGCCTGCGTCACGAGCTGATACTCCTGCTCGGGGAGCACCGGCGTGCGACGCAGAAGGCCCACGAACTCGCGGACGTGCTCCACGTGGCTCGCGGAGGGCTGACCCTCGTCGACCTCGGCGCGCAGCGCGCCCAGCGCCACCTCGCCGATTCCAAACCGATCACGGATCGTCTGCTCGATCGCCTCGGGGCTCTGCACGTTCGCGACGGTGCGCGGGAGCTGAGCGAGCGACGCCTCGAGTTCGTCGAAGAACGCGCCGTCCGCCTCGAGCACCGGCGGCGACTCTTGGCGCGCCCGCTCGCGCGCCTGTTCGGTCGCTTGCGTGTCCTCGCGCTTGAAGGTCACGCGCACCGTCCGTGTCTCGCGGACCACCTGGCCCACAGCGACCCTCGGTTGCTCGCGCGCCCAGATCGCGAGCGACGACGCGGACACCCCGAAGATGAGGACGATCAGCACCGCCCACCCGAGCGTCGGATGGCGCAGACCCGCGACCCATCGGTCGCGCATCGATACGCCCTGGCGCCGGGCGCCGCCGCGCCGCGGGCGCTTCGAGCGGCTCGTGCGTTCCTTAGCCAACCTCGCCTCCCTCGTCGCGCCCCTCGCCGCCCAGCATGCGGCGCATCGTGGCGCGTTGGCGGGCGGGGTCGGCGTCGTCGTCGCCGTACGCCTCAATCACCCGCTGCACGATCGGGTGGCGCACCACGTCGCCCGCGTCGAGCACGACGGTCGCGACGCCAGGCACCCGCGCGAGCCTGCGGAACGCGTCGACCAGCCCGCTCTCGCGCGGGTCGGGCAGGTCGATCTGCGTGACGTCGCCCGTGACGATCATTTTCGTTCCGTGCCCCATGCGCGTCAGAAACATCTTCATCTGCCCGCGCGTCGTGTTCTGCGCCTCGTCGCAGATCACCACCGCGTTGTTGAGCGTGCGACCGCGCATGTACGCGAGCGGCACCACCTCGATCACGTCGTTCTCCATGAAGCGCCGGATCGTCGGGTAGTCCATCATGTCGTGGAGCGCATCGAAGAGCGGGGGGGCAATCCCTTCATGGAATACTCCGTGCCGGAAGCCGTGCTCAAGCTGCGTCAAGGCGTGGGCAGGCTGATCCGCTCGACCCCGGCAAGGACATCTTCATAGGCGCCGCGGTCGTAGTCGTACCGGACCGAACTGAAATAGTACCAGCCGGGAAGTATTTGGCCATGATGTCATCCACGCCTTGGGTTTCATCGCCAAGATGGACGTTATATTTGCCAAGGCTGGCCGATAGCACGTCTTCGGTCAGCACTTTACTATCTGCCCATACGCGGATTACTTCATTAATCGGGCCTTCACAGATAGCAATGGCAAGGGTCACAAAATATTCGTAAGAGATAGTGGTTTGACTGGTCGTGGTTTTTCCACCACCGCCGCCGCCTTTACCACCACCGCCAGAGGTTTGG
>JAUIFD010000149.1 GCA_030429485.1 Phycisphaerae bacterium
CGTCCGAAGGTGCTCGTGGAGAACAACGAGCAGGCGGTGCTCGACTCGGTGATCCAGCAGCCGTTCACGAGCACGAACGCGTCGGACACGGTCGCGACGACTTCGTTCGGGGGCACACAGGACGCGGGCACGCAGGTCACGGTGACGCCGCAGATCGCCGAGGGCGATCACCTGCGGCTCGAGTACGCGATCGCGCTCTCTTCATTCGTGGGCGAGTCGGCGGACCCCAACATCCCGCCGCCGCGCCAGGAGAACCGGGTGCAGTCCGTGGCGACGATCCCGGACGGGTACACGGTGGCGCTGGGCGGGATCGAGCTGACGACCGACGCGGACGCGGAGAGCCGCGTGCCGGGGATCGGCGCGGTGCCGATCATCGGCGAGCTCTTCAAGAACCGCTCGAAGTCGTCGGGGCGTTCTCGGTTCTACGTCTTCATCCGCGCCAACATCCTGCGCGACCGCGGCTTCGAGGACTTGAAGTACTTGAGCGATGCCGAGGTGCGCGACGCGGGGATCGACGACGGGTGGCCGGAGGTCAAGCCGAGGCTGATCCGATGATCCCCCACCCCACGCCCCAACCCGCTACAGACTCCTCGATGACGGGTGCGGCGACCGGGCTGGTCGAGCCTAAGAAAGCAGTCAACGAGCGCGTTGCACCGCCTAGTGCCGAGTTCCTTGCGCGCATCCCCCGCGACTTCGCGCGTCGCCATCTCGTTCTCAGTGAAGGCCGCGAGGAGCACGAGGGAACTGCGAAGGAACGACTCGCCATCGCGGAGCACTCCCATCCGGCCGCGGTCCACAACACGGGTACTGCGCTCGGCGTGAGGATCGAGACGCGCGTGGTTGACCCGGAGGAGCTGGCTCGGCGCATCGACGCCGCCTACGCCGAGTCTCCGGACTCCGACGCGGTCGAGGTCGCGACCTTCGCCGAGACCGCCGAGGAGATCGAGCGTGCGCTCGCGCTCTCCGACCAGGACCTGCTCTCGACGGCGGGCAAGGGTCCGGTCGTCAAGCTGGTGGACGCGATGCTCTTCGAGGCGGCGGGCCGCGACGCGAGCGACCTGCACGTGCAGCCGCTGGCGGATCAAGTCCTGATCCGCGTGCGCGTGGACGGGGTGCTGCAGACGGTGCGCACACTGCCGTCGCGTCTTGCGGCACCGTTGGTGAGCCGCATCAAGGTGATGGGGCGCATGGACATCGCGGAGAAGCGGATCGCGCAGGACGGTCGCGCTACCGTGTCGATCGGCTCGGGGCGGACGATCGACCTGCGGATCTCGACGCTGCCCACGACCTACGGCGAGCGTGCCGTGATCCGCCTCCTCGAAACCGAGTCCACCGCACACCCTGTGGACTTCGACGCGTTGGGCATGGACGAACGCACGCGTGATCTGTTCCTGGGGCGCGCGTCGCGATCGAGCGGGATCGTGCTGGTGACGGGTCCGACAGGGTCGGGCAAGACGACGACGCTGTACACGACGCTGCGTTGGCTCGCGGCGCGCTCGGGCAAGCTCGACGGCGGTGATCTCAACATCATGACGATCGAGGACCCGGTCGAGTACGAGCTCTCGACCGCGGGCGTCGCGATCAGCCAGGCGCAGGTGAACACCAAGAAGGGCGTGACCTTCGCCTCAGGCCTCCGCCACATCCTGCGGCAGGACCCGGACGTGGTGATGGTCGGCGAGATCCGCGACAAGGAGACAGCCCAGACCGCGATCCAGGCGAGTCTGACGGGTCATCTTGTGTTCTCGACGCTGCACACCAATGACGCGGCGAGTGCCGTCACGCGGCTCGTTGATCTCGGTGTCGAGCCGTACCTGGTCAGCGCGTCGCTCTCGGCAGTGCTCGCCCAGCGCCTCGTGCGCACGCGGCATTCGGAGTGCGAGGGCGACGGCTGCGAAAGGTGTTTCGGCTCGGGCTATCTCGGCAGGACCGCGGTCTTCGAGTTGCTGGTCGTGGACGATGCGATCCAGGAAGCGATCGGGCGAGGCGCGACGGCGGGCGAGGTGCGGAGACTCGCGCGGTGTGCGGGTTCGGTGAGCCTGCGCGATGCGGGGTTGATCCTCGCGGAGCGTGGCGTGACGACCAGGGTCGAGGCCGAGCGTGTGCTGCTCGGGTTGTCGTGAGCTGCGCATGAGCCTGTTCCGATACACCGCGGTGCCGATCCAGGATGGACACGGGGCTATGGGTGGGGGTGAGGGTGGGGCTGCAGGTGGCGGTCCACAGCATGGCGAGTTGAGCGCCGAGTCCGCGGCGGCCCTGCGCGCGTCGCTGCGCCGGATCGGCCTGCGTGTCACGGACATGCGCGAGGTGCGGCGCCCGATCACGCTCGGCCCGCTCGCGCAGGTGTGGAGCCGGCACCTGCGTTCCCGCCGTCAGCCGATGAAGGCGGAGCTCTTCGACTCGCTGGCGACGATGCTCGACGCGGGGCTACCGATTGTGGAGGCGCTGTCGAGCCTGGCTCGCTCAAGCCGCGCCAAGGCGCGCAACGTGCTGGTGATGGACCTGCGCGAGCTTCTGCGTGCTGGCGAGTCGATCGCGGTCGCCGCGGAGGCGCACCAGGACTGGTTCGATAAGGCCGAGACGGCGATGCTCCGGGTGGGCGAGGCCAGCGGCGAACTGCCGAGCGTGATGCGTTCGCTCGCGACACGGCACCAACGCGGGAGCGAGCTGTCGGCCAAGCTCTCGGGCGTGCTGGTTTACCCCGCGGTTGTCGCGTGTGTGGGGCTCGGCGTGGTTGTGTTCCTGAGCGCGAAGACCCTCCCGGATCTTGTGGCCATCCTGGACGGCGCGGGGATCGAGACCCCGGCCCTGACACTCGGCATTATGGCCTTCGGCGACGCGGTGCGACGCTTCGGACTTGTGATCGTGCTCGTGTTGGTGCTGGTTGCGCTCACGTCCGTTCCGACCTCGCGCTGGTTCGAGCGCCACGGCGTGCATGTTGCTCGTGGGCTGGAGCGCCTCACACCCACGCCCTTCCGCCGCGTGGCGCTCGCGCGGGCGGCTTCGGCGCTCGCGGAGTTGCTCGGCGCCGGCGTGACATTGGTCGAGGCGCTGCGCATCACGGGTCCGACGCTGCGGAGTCCCGCGGGCGCTGCGCTCGGACGCACGCTGACCTCCATCGCCGACCGCGTCGAGCACGGCGAGCGGTTCAGCACCGCACTGCAGGACTCCGGGCAGTTCGACGATGAGGTGTGTCGCCTGGTCGAGATCGGCGAAACCTCGGGCGAGCTGCGTGACATCCTGTCGCGCCTGGCGGAACGCGAGTCGCGGCGCGCCGATCGCGCGGTAGATCGTCTCGCGACGCTGCTCGAGCCCGCGGTGATCCTCGTGCTCGCGGTCATGGTCGGGCTTGTGGTGATGGGCGCCATCCTGCCCATGCTTCGGCTTCAGGAGGTGATCGGATGACGGTGCGACAGTGGCGACGCGGGATGACGCTGGTCGAGGTGCTGGCGGTGGTCGTGATTCTCGGCCTGCTCGCGGGCACGCTCGCGATCGGCTTCAGCGGCGCGTTCGGCAAGGGCAAGCAGGAACTCGCCAAGACCGGCGTGGGTCAGATCGTCTCCAAGCTCGAGCTCTACAAGATGGAGCACGACGCGTGGCCCGACTCGGCAGTAGGGCTCGACGCGCTCAGCGCCGCCGGACCATCGTCGGCGTACTACCTCGGCCCCGATCAGCTCACCGATCCGTGGGGCAACCCGTACTGGCTCGTCACGCCCGGACCGGACGGGCACCCGTACGAAGTGCTGAGCTACGGCGCCGACGGGCAGCCCGGCGGCGAGGGCGAGAACGCGGACGTGTCGAGTGTGAACCTGCGCGGCGGGAGTGCGGGCGGTGGCACAGGTCGCGCGTCGGTCGGAGGCGGGTGATGCGCCGCGCGTTCACGCTCATCGAGACGCTGGCGGTGGTCGTGCTCATGGCGCTCGCCGCCGCAACGCTCGCGCCGGTGCTAGGACGAGGCGGCACCAAGGCAAAGCTCGGCGAAGCGGCGAGCGTCATCCGTGAACTCGACCGCACGGCCCGTCTGCTCGCTCGCGGAGGCGAGCCGCTTGTCGTGTTGATCGAGCGCGGGCGTGCCGAACTCGTCGATGGACGCACGGGGTCATCGCTCGCCATACGCGAGCTGCCTTCGAGTGTGGAGTGCGAATCCGATGACGACAAGCGAGTGACCTACCGGATCGGCGGCGATGGCGCCAGTGAGGACCTCGACCTGACACTTCGCATCGGTCAGCACGCCCGACGCGTGCGTATCTCGGGCCTCACCGGTGCGACGATCGGAGATACACCGTGAACCGCGGGCTCACACTCATCGAGGTCGTGATCTCGGCAGCACTACTGGCCCTGATGGCTGCGGCCGTGATGCCCATCTTCCGAGACGCGGCCCAACAACAGACCGCGACGGAGCCCGTGAGCGCCGATGGGTTCCAAGCGTTGTCGACGGCCCTTGACGCTTGGCTCGGCGAAAGGGACGCCGAGACCATCACGACCGACTCCTTGACCGTGCTTGGCCTCGACGGGATGGAGTTCAGGGTGCAGCGCTCTCCTGACGCCCCCGATTGGGTCGTGGCCCGCCGTGGCGCCGCGGTGGTGCTGCGGTTCTCTCCGCTTCCGCTTGAAGAGGACGAGTCGTGAGCCGGGGCATGACCCTGATCGAGACGCTCGTCTCGCTGGCGCTGCTCAGCGCGGTCGCCGTCGCGTGCATGGGTTGGACGAGCACGGCGGCGCGGCTCGGGAGCGGGCCACATCGCGACGCCGCGTGGCGTCTCGAAGCCGAACGCGCACTCGCGCTCATCGACGAAGACCTGTTGCGCACCGGCGACTCCCAAGCGGCCGTACATGTTCGCGACGACGTACTCGTCACCCCCACCCGACGCCTCGTCTCAGGGCGGCGTGGAATGAGGGTGGTGACGACGGCACGCTACAAAGTCGATGACGAGCACCTGGTCGTCGAGTGGCTCGATGAGGACGGCGACCTCGCGAGCACTCGGTTCCTTGTCGCAGCTCGTGCGCTGGAGCTGGTTCGCGAACAACCGACCGAGGGAGCGCCCGAGTGGGTGCGAGTACGCCTTGTGGAGATGGGAGGAGCGTCCGTCGAGCGTGCGTTCCCCGTGCGCGAGGAGAACGTGCGATGAGCGCGCGGCGCGGTACGGCCCTGCTTCTGGTTCTCGCGACGCTCGTGCTCGTCGTCACCGCGGCCGCTGCGCTCGCCCGCTCGCTGGCGCTCCACCGCATCGAGTCCGACTCGTTCCGCACGCAGCTTGTGGGCGACCGGTTCGTCCGAGACGCGACCCCGCGTATCGAGTCATGGCTCGCCGCCGAATCCGCGCTGGCCGTGATGCTGCCGGACGCTGAGACTCCCGCGATCCCGATGGATCGAATCACACTCGATGAGGGCCTCACGCTGTCGATCACGGCGTTCGATCTACGGGGCATGGCGCCAGCGCCACTCGTGGCGGCAGGCGGACCGATCACACGCACGCTGCCGCCGGAGGTCGTCCATGCCGTGCGGACACTCGATGATCTCACGATCGGCGATGATGAACCCCTGGGCCTCGACGGGTTCTCGCGAGCATCGTCTTCCACGTTGCCGGTCTACCCGAGGTTGGGTGATACCGGCGCTATCGGCGGCCTCGTCGCGTTCGACGTACCGAGCGCCCGGGGGGCCGTCCCGCTCAACGTGAACACCGCACCCTGGCCACTCGTTGCACTGGCCATGCGCGACAGCGGGCGAGGCGGCCTTGATCTCATCCGTGAGCGTCGCGCGGAAGGGAAGCCCGCGAACGTCACCGGCACGGCACGGGAGGGCGCCGATGCATCCACCGCAACTCGCACCGAACTGATCCCCGTCGCGGTCAGCGACGCGTGGGCGTTCCGAGTCGAAGCGACCAGTGGTGGGACCATGCGAGCGTGGTGGGTGGTGTACCGGCGCGAGCGCGCCGGATGGAGGTGCACGCACCGTGTCCCGATCGACGGCTGATCCGCTCCGGCTCTGGCGCTCGCGTCAGCGCGCGGTGATCGCACTCGGGGCGTTCTGGGTGCTCGGTGTGATCGCGTGGTCGATGTGGCCCCTGCCGCAGCGCAGCATCGCCGCACCAAGCCTCGATCCGCGGATCGACAGCATCGAGGACAGTGCGCTCCCGCCCTTGAACCAGCAGGCCTTCCTCGCGCCCATCTGGAATCCGATCCCCGAACCGACGCCTGTCGAGGCCGCGCCACCGCCCGCACGCCCCGAGCCGATCCGGTTCACGCTCGTGGGCATCGTGCGGGATGTAGGTGACGATGGTGAGCAGGTCCTTCGCGCCGCCCTCTACGACCCCACCACCGACAAGATGCACGTCGTGGCATCCGGCGAGCGCGTGGGCTCGTTCGAGGTGCAAGTCGAAGCGACCGCCGTCGTGCTGACCGACGGGTCGCGCACACACCGCTTGCAGCTTCGGGACGACGGAGGGTTGCGCGGATGAGCGAACACCGCACGATCCCGACGGAACGCTTGTTCTGGGCGGTCCTGGAGTCCAAGCCGCTGGGACCGCGGCCGCTTGTCGGCGGTCGGCGCTACGGCGAACGACTCGGCTACCTCTTCGAAGAGTCGCTCCCGGTTCCCATCGACGAGATCCACGCGGTCTACGCGGAAACCGAAGACGGACGCACCATCGCCTGCGGCATGGAGCGCGAGATGCTCCGGACGGAGGCTCATGGGTGCCTGACGCTCACCCCCGAAACGCCGCCGGAGTTCGTCGGGCCAAACGTGGAGGTCGCGAACCTCAACTTGTTGCAGGGCGAGTTCGAGCCCGAGCGAGTCCGCGCCGCACGATCCAATGTGGTGCTCGCGGCGGGCTTGCTCCTGGCGCTGGGGCTCTTGGCAGGGGGGCTCGGCATGGTCCGCCGAACGGCGCACTGGGCCGCCGAGCAACGCGCGACCGACGGGTCGATCGCTCAGGTCTACCGCGCCGTGCTCCCGCCCGATCCTGAGACCAAGCTGCCGCCCGCGTTGCGCTTGACGACCGAACTCCGCAGGCTCCGGCAGACCGAGAGCCCCGACTCGATCGACTTGGGTGCTCGCGACGCCTCTCTCGCGATGGCGGGCATGCTCGCCTCGTGGCCCGGTGAGGTCCACGCCCGCACGGACACCCTGACCGCATCGCCGACGAGCTTGGCGGTGACCGTGGTCGCGCCCGACGCCGAGTCCGCCGAGGCCCTCATCGCGGCGATCGCCCCACCCCCGGACGGCTGGCGCAAGACCCAGCCCGCCATGACCAATCGCACCGACGGCGTCGAGGTCCGCCTCAGCTTCACGCGAGAGGAGCAGCGATGAAGCGTCCTTGGATTATCGCCGGTCTGCTCGTGATGGCGAGCGGCGCGTTCGCGGGAGTCTGCGCATTGCGGGCTTCCTCGGCTCGTACCGCCGCCTTCGATGCGTCCGTACGTCTGGCCGCCACAACCCGGGATGCGGAGGAGCTGGTGCGCCTTCGCGCGGGTTCGCAGGCAGTCTCCCTCGGACCGCGGCCATCCGAGGATGCGTTCGCGGAGATCCGACGCGTGCTGACCGTCGCCGGCGTGCCATCGTCTCGGCTCCGTTCGGTCCAGCCCGCGGGCGAGCGTGCGCTGCGCTCCGGCTCCCTGGAGGTCCAGCATCGCGAGCAGTCGGTGCGGCTCACGCTCGAACCCGTCTCGCTCGCGGAGGTCGGCGCGTTCCTCACCAACTGGAGAGAGGCGTCGCCGCAGTGGGCGCCCTCCACGATCGAACTCGCCTCGCGAAGCCGGAGCAACGAGGCCGAGGGACGCTACACCGCAACGATCACGCTCTCCGCCCTGTACGCTGAGCAAGCCGACTGAGGACTCCGATGCGCACCGCACTCCTCATCCTGTCGTTCTTGCTCGCCCTGCACCTCGGTGGGTGTGCGAGTGGTTCAGGCGGCCCCGCGGCAGTCACACCCGGCTCGCGGAGCCCGTTGTTGGCCGAGAAGCTGACGCAGCAGGCGATCGCGGAACTGGACCCCACCCCACCGGATAAGCCGAACCCGGCCAAGGCCGAGCAGCTGCTCAAAGACGCTCTCGCCGCCGACCTCTTCCACGGGCCCGCCCACAACAATCTTGGCGCGCTCTACCTCGAACAGGGCAGGCTCTACGAGGCCGCGTCGGAGTTCGACTGGGCCTGCAAGCTCATGCCCGGGCACCCCGACCCGCGTCTCAACCTCGCCATGACCCTCGAACACGCCGGACGCGTCGACGAAGCCCTCGACGAGTACGCCACCGCACTCGCCGTCTACCCCAACCACATGCCCACCCTCCAGGCCATGACACGATGTGAGATCAAGCACAGCAGACCTACAGACCACACATCTGTGCACCTTCGCGAGATCGCCCTCGCTGGTGAGGATCAGACCTGGAGAGCATGGGCCCAGCAGCAACTCGTGAAGTCACGCGGGGCTGGCGACTGACACAGGATTGGGGCTCCGGGCACAGGTCGGCGGCCACTAATAGTCAACAGAAACCGCCCTCACGTCCTCTCAGCCGAGATGAAGCGGAGCTTCCGTAAAGCTCAGGTCGCTGGTTCGAGTCCAGGTAGGTGGCTTTGAATGGAATCGGCCCTGGCGGGGCGGGAATGGGGACTCACGCACTGCGCCACAACCGGTGTTCTCGGTGTCCGCTCGGGCTGGTGCGCGATCTGCGCCCTGAACTGCGCCCCGAGTGTACCTGAAACTCCGACGTATTACCATGAACTGAAAATGGATCATGGAGGGTGCCCAAGATATCCCATATGTATGCCCACACCCTACCGCACAACGCGGACCGCTCGACTTGGGAGCCTCTTGATGCCCATTTGTCCGCTGTTGCGCAGAGCACGGATCGGTTCGCGCGAAAGTTCGATGCGGGTACCATTGGATATCTTGCTGGCGCGTGGCATGACTTGGGCAAGTGCGCTCCGGCATTTCAGGAATACCTGGAACGCTCGCATGCGCAACCCTTGAGCAAACAACGAGGGCCGGACCACTCGACCGCTGGAGCGCGATGGGCTCAGCGATCACTGACCCCGCTTGGACCGAACGCCATCTGGGCGATTGGGCCACTGGAGTTTGTGATCGCAGGTCATCATGCGGGGCTTGCCAACCTCGGCACTGAAGATAGCGTGCCGAGTGATCTTAGGTACCGCCTTGCACACGAGCGTCCTGAGACACTCGCGGCCCTCACGCACGCTAGAGCAGTGATCCGGAACGACCTGCTTCGGGCTTCGGCACCGCCACTCCCCTCGTGGCTCATGGAAGCGGTACAGGTCCATTCTCCGTTGGCGTTGCCGACCTTCATCCGGATGTTGTTCTCATGCCTCCTCGACGCTGATCGACTCGAGACGGAGCGATTCGCGGCTCGAGAAAGGTCAGCGGCACGAGATG
>JAUIFD010000150.1 GCA_030429485.1 Phycisphaerae bacterium
CTCGTGCGGCACCCCGAGCATCAGTTCTGGCAGCAGGCGCTCCCGCTTCACGGGAGCTCCGAAAGCCCCCGCGCCGCCCTCATCGAACCGCTCTTTGGAAGCGTCCGCGAGTTTCGCCTCCTCGCGTTCGTTCTGCTCTACGCGCTGTCGATCCTCGTCCGCTACCGCCCCAGCGTCTGGCGTCGCGTTCAGGAGGGCGATCTGGATCACTTCCGAACAATCACTGAAGTCTTCCTCGACGTTGCCGAGCGGGTGCTCCCCCAACGCTTCCTTCAGACCATTACGGGTCGTGGAGTTCGCGCGCGACTTCCTGGTGGCTTCTAGTCATGTAGCGTGGCCGCGTCGCACATGAGTGCCAGAAGTCTACGTTCTGGCACTCCCCCGCGGGTGCCCGCCCGACCGCGAGATCGCTGGGGTTCGGGTGTGCCAGAAGCAGAGCCAGAACGAACGTGTCGCTGACCGTCAACAGCGACGAGTTGTGGCACGCTGCACGCGTGGCGAGAGACGGTGCGCTCGAAATCCACGCCGACGCGGCGGACTGTCGTTCCTTAAGGGAGCGCTGTGCCCAGATCATCGAGCACCTGACGCCGAACAAGCAGGAGTACGATCTCTACCTGGGGTCGGCCCGCGACTACGACGGTCTCATGCGTTCGGCGATCCGCCTTGGCCGCGCGAGAGTCGAGACCCGGGGATTCGGATGGCGGAAGTCGAGGCTGTTCAACTCGCGGCGGTACCTGGTCGCGTTCGTCGACGATGCCTGGGCGCAGGAGGTCGCGCCCGACTGCGACGCTTTCGTGTCTCCAGGCGTCGAGCGAAGCGGGACCTTCTTGGTAACGGTCCCCCCGCTCGTCATGATCCCGGAGAGCCGCAAGAGGCTCAGAAACCGCGCCTTCCGCTCCGTGATCGAGCATGAAATCGTCCACGTCAACCAAGCCATCCGGGGAGTGTACCCGCTCGGCCCAGGGCCTGGCGTCCAGGGTCTCCTCGACGAGTACCAGGGGCGCGTGCGGATGGAGTACCAAGCAAACCTTCTTCAGCTTGCGCACTGGCCCGACCACTACCCGCAGGACTCTGACCTCAGCCTCGAGCACTGGTGTGTGCTGCGCGGCCACACCGATGGGCTTGAACGGTGCCTCGGACTGCCCGAGCGGTGGAGAACTGCCCCGGGAGATGTCCTGACGTTCGTCGAGTCGCTCCCGCAGCATCTCGTCGTCGTGTTCGCCAAGCTGGGCATCGACGACTTCGCAGAGTGGTTCGTGGCCCGGCTCGGCTCGTACGTCCGAGCTGCGGCCGGCCTCGTCGCACGCTGGCGACCAGAGCTCGCTGCGATCGGACCCTTTCGGGAGTTCCTCAAAGCGCTCCACTCCGACGCCACGCCCGACCCGGCAGCGATCGCTCGCCGTCTTCGACGTGCTGGTGTCCGCTAACCCCCACTTAGCGGACAACAGAAGCACCTATCCGACGCTCAGACGACCCTCGGCAAGAGCGATATGACGCCTCGACGTCGTGAGGCCCATCGTCACTACTCCTCACTACTCCCTTGACGACGGCTTGGCCCCCCGTCGGACGAGCCGCCTCAGGCACTCGAACAGGACGAGAACCACCCCCGTGCCAGCACCCCCAGCAAACTTCTTCGCAAGAACCAACCATGTCGCCGTCGCAATTACTAATAATGAACTCATACCTATCTCCTAATTATCTCAGAGGAACACCTCCGTGTTTGTGTCGAACAACTCGCCACATGCACCCATTGTACCAAACCAACAGGCACTTTTGAACTCGTTTCACATATAGATAGGGTTCCGCTAAGGAATTTGCCGAAAAATGTGGCCCGATGCGACTTTTTACCGCGTCCAGCGGCGCCAATGCTCGGCGAGACGCTTTCGCCTCGCCGAGGTCCCGGCGCGAGACAGGGGCCGAACTACGGCTCTGTTCGTGGGAGCCGTGGGAGGTCGATCGCCTCACGCTCACCAGGTCCTCGAGCCCACCGTGGGCCATCCTCGGGGTACGACACGGCCACGCGAGCTGATTTGAGCCTCGGCAACGACCCACGTCCCCATTTGGGGCCAATTTTCTTCTACCGAAAATCCTAGTTTCAGGAAGTTGTCCCACCGCCGGGGAAGGGCGATCCTGGGCTCCTCGGCGTCAGTTCGCGCGCGCTCGCGCGTCCTACCGACCGACGCCCGACCCCGCCCCAGGAGCCCCATGGACCGCACGCCCCACGACCCACACCCGCCCGACGCCGCCCCCGGCCACGTCGTCGTCGAGCTCGAAGACGGCTCGACGCTCACCGCCCCCGACAAGGCGGCCGCCGCGCGCGCCGTCGCCGACTACGAGGCCACCCAGCGGCGCCGCGAGCGACAGCGTGCGCTCTGGGGCGACGGCGGCGCCGAGGGCATGCAGCGGCTCTGCGCGCGCTTCCCGACGCTGGCCGCCGTCGACGGCGCCGGCGTCGGCCGCTTCGACCCCGACCAGGTCCTCGCGTTCGCGTGCGCGCCGCGCAGCCACGGCGAGCGGCTCGCCGCGCTGTTCGTCCTGCGCGTCTGGAACGCCTCCACCGACTGGAACGAGCTCGCGCACCTGCCCGGCGACGACGGCGCGCCGCCGCTCCTCGAGGACGACCGGACGCTGCGGCCCTTCGACCTCATGGAGGCGTGGTCGGTCTGGGATCTGGCGCACCGCGAGGCGGCGCTGGCCTGGCTCCAGGATCCGTTCTGGCCATGAGCGCGATCGCGCCGACGCCCGCCCCCGCCCCGCTCGCCCCCGTCGAGCTCGTCGACGACGAGGAAGGCCCCTCCCCGGATACGGCCGAGGCGACCCTGGTACTCGTCGAGGCGCCGGCCGCCGAGACGCACCCGGTGGCCCTGTACCTCGCGCGCCTCGCGCCCGGCTCGCGCCCCGTGATGCTCTCGGCGCTCAAGACGGCCGTCGGGCTGCTGTCGCACGGGCAGCTCGAGGACGTGCGTGCCTTCCCCTGGGCGACGCTGCGCTACCCGCACCTGATGGCGCTCCGGGCGCTGCTCCGTGAACGCTACGCCCCGGCGACCGCGAACCGGCTGCTGTGCGCCGTGCGCGGCGTGCTCAAGGAGGCGTGGCGCCTGGGGCAGCTGTCGACCGACGACTACCAGCGCGCGCGCGACGTCGGCGGCGTGGGGGGTTCACGGCTGCCTGCCGGGCGTGACGTCGCCATGGCCGAACGCCAGCGGCTCCTGCAGGTCTGCATCGACGACAAGTACCCCGCGCGCGGCGCGCGCGACGCCGCCATGATCGCGATCCTCAGCGGCACGGGCGTCCGCCGCGCCGAGGTCGTCGGCCTCGACGTCGCCGACGTCGAGCTCGACACCGGCGCCGTGCGCGTCCTGGGCAAAGGGGACAAGGAGCGGCGCACCTACCTCGTCGACGGCGCAGTGCGCGCGCTCGAGTGGTGGCTGTCGCTGCGCGGGACCGAGCCCGGGCCGATGCTCACGCGCGTACTGCGCGGCGGCCACATCCGCATGCGGCGCCTGCAAGCGCGCGCCGTCGCCGTCGTGATCGAGCGCCGCATCCGCGAGGCCGGACTGCGCGACGCGACCGCGCACGACTTCCGGCGGACGCTCACCGGCGATCTGCTCGACGCCGGTGCCGACCTGGCCACCGTGCAGGCCATCCTCGGGCACGCCTCGCCGACGACGACGGCCCGCTACGACCGGCGGGGCGAACGCACGCGCAAGAAGGCGCTCGAGCTGGTCAAGGTGCCGTTCTCCGGCAAGCGTCGGGAGGAGGTGTCGTCGTGACTCCTACTCAGGAGGATCGGTAGCGCAAAGGCGCGGACACTCCGCGATGTCCTCGGCACTGGCTCGCCAGCCCGCCTGAACGACGGTGCACGCCTGATTGCACCGCACACGCGTATGGTCGGGAGTCTCCGTCTCGCCGAGCAGCGTGCAGTGACGAACGAAACGAGCTCGCTCTCCGATGCTCGCGTTCAGGGGCAAATTCGCGTCTCCGTTGCGCGCACATCGTTCAAGCGAAACTGCCGATGCGCGAAAGGGGGCGTCCGAGTCGGAAGACGCAGCAGGGCCCGGCGCGACCTCCTGACCGCCCGTTCCGCACGCGAGCCACAGCCCAGCGTGAAGCAGAGCCAATCCGGGCACCCAGCGTCGCACTCGTCGCATCCTGATCCGATCTACTCGAAAGGGAGTCTCAGTTTCTCTCGGAGTCGCCGGCGCAGCTTTCCGGAGAGCAGAAACCGAGCGAAGTCTCCCGCCTCGAGCAAACGAACGCCCTCTGCGTCCGCGCGCTCGCGAGCCTCCTCGGTGAACCCGAACGCCGACACGTAGCAGAAGCTCGCCTCGCCCGCGTGGCGGAAGTCGACCTCGATCTCCCCCCAGCTCACTTGACGGCCCTCGTAGCGCTTCACCTGGACGCGCCATAGTTCCTCGCCGAGTTCGCCGTGATCGAAGTTCGCTTCCATGTCGATGACCGCCCGACTCCCACCGACCTTGCGCTCGTCGACGTACGCCCCTTGGGCCTTGAGGTAGTCGACCACCAGCCACTCCCAGTCCTCTGCCGTCAACGACTGCGCTCGGAGCACGAGGAGATCACGCAGCGCTTCGTAGGACTGTCGGAGCTCCGGGTCGGACACGCGCTCCACCCGGCCCTCGTGGAAGAGCATCGCGACGGCCTCGACGTCGTACAGCTCCCAGAAGCTCAACCGAGGGCCGAGGAGCTTGCCCTTGAGGCCGCCGTAGAAGTCGAGGACGGGGATCGGTTCAGGCGCGAGCTCGACGCGCCGGAAGTGCCAGATGTCGACCTCGGAGCTGGGCGGCTCGAGGTCGAAGTCGCGGAACAGGATGGGCGACGAGACTCGACCTACCTGAACGCGCTTCCGAGGCGGGTCGTAGTACGCCACGTAATCGCCCTCACGACACTCGCGCGCGAAGCGGAAGAGTTGTCCAGTCGCGCCCCCGACCTTCCGTCGATCGCCGCCGTACCAGGCGCAGCGTTCACGAACGTGCTCCCACAGCTCGTCACGTTCGGCCGACGCGAGAACCTCAGCGTCGACGTCGCGCCATCCGACCCCGACGATTCCGTGCTTCTCACAGAAGGGAACGCAGCGGCCAGCAGAGCCGAGCTTGATGGCCCACGCGCGCGGCGCTGGCGGCGATTCAGCTGAGAGCATCTCGAGTCACTCCGCGGTGAGGACCACGTCGAACGCCGACGCGTTCATCACCGGAACCGATGCGATGGCTGACCTATCGGCCAGCGTCGCACAGGAGAGGGCGTGGATCGTGTCGTACCCGACGTCCCACGTTTCGTGGAGCCACGCCTCGTACGCGCGAAGGTGGAACCGGATTCGACCGGCCTCCGTAGTCGCGCGCATGCCCGGATGCTCGTTGGTCGGTGCCAGCCCACGAGCCGTTCGGACGGGGCCGACGAGCATGGCGTCCTCGAGCTCGTCGAGCCACTGCTGACGCAGGCTCTCTACGGCAACCAGCGCCGCCCAGAACGACCCGCTCACAGTACTGACGTCCGACATCAGCCAGAGCAGGCGCTGGAACTGGAACCACTCCTCCGTTCCCTCTTCGGCGTGAGGAGACGGCAGACCGTGGCTGCGCTCGAGAACGCGGGCCGTCGCGAGAGGGTCACGCTCCAGCACCCCCAGAAGGACGGCGGCCGCGCCCTGACAGGGATTCTGATCGTCCTCCCATGCGCGAACCGCACTCTCGCTGACGCCCATGCGGCGCGCGAGCGTGGGCCGACTCCACCCGAGCTTCATGCGAATACGGCGAACGTCGTCTTTCGATAGGTGTGCGTGGGTCATGGAACGAGCGTGGGTCCGCACGTCGTGCATGCAACGTGACATCCTGTGCAGCCGTTTCCGCTACCTCTTGAGTCGATAGATTCCGATGACCGGATAGCCGCTACGGACTTCGCCCTCATCGTCGCTCTCCTGGTCGAAGGCAAGACCGCGGGCGTCCAGATACTCGACGTCCACCTCGTCCTTGAGGCCCCTGAGCACCGCGGCAACGCGGGATGCCGCCGTGTAGTGCTTCCCCGCTCCCTGGCCGTATTCTCCGTAGGCGTCGACGAGCTCTTTACGAAGTGTTTCCGGGAATCGGTCGAGAAGCTGATAGGTCGTCAAGAAGTGCGGGTGAGCGCCCTTTCCCGACGCGGCCTCTCGCAGAGCTGCACGGACGGCCTCGGTGATTCGATCGGCGTCGACCATGAGTCGATGGTCGTCGTCGCCTTCTAACTCTGCAAGCCCTCAGTGGACCGAGCGATGCCTACCAATCTCTGCCGGAGCGACTCGGACAAGCCACGTCGCGTCTCGCACTCCCAGACGACGCACACGAGATACCCGAGCTCCTGCAACTCGGCTTGCACGCGATGGTCCCTCTCGACGTTGCGGGCCAGCTTGGCTCGCCAGTAGTCGTGATTTCGCTGGGGAATCGTCGCCTTCCGGCACCCCGGGTGCTGGTGCCAGAAACACCCGTTGACGAAGACCACCCAGCGGCGGGAGCGATTGGCGACGTCCGGAGAGCCAGGCAAGTCGGCGTTGTGGACGCGGAAACGCAGGCCCATCCGATGAAGCGCGGCCCGCACCTCCAGCTCGGGCTTGGTGCCGTGCCGCCGAACACGGCTCATTCGCGCCGATGTGGCGGCGTCAGTCACCAACGGCTTCTTCGCCACCCTCGTCCTCATCCCCAACCTCGGTCGCCAGGACTCCGAGATCCTGAAGCGCGCCGCGCTCGATGTGCTGGTGGATCGTGCGGACGCGCGACTGCCGGAGCTTGTCGATGAAGAACGGCGCCATGCCCTCCATCTGGCTGTGGCCCAGCAGCAGCACCTCGCGGTTGCGCCACGGGCGGCTCACGGGTCGAGCTCCGGATCCGGCAGTGGCTCGGGCACCCCGAAGTCGGGCAGCGCAGGAGGCTCGGCCTGATTAAGGCCCCACGTCGCGATCGCGAGCGCGGGGAGCCACGCGAGCGCGGTCCACGCGTCGCCTGTCACGACGCCGACGACGACGACCAGCCCGAGCGTGCTCCAGGTCGCACAGCACAGGTTGCAGGCCCACGGCTTGACCCCCGCACGCACCCACGCCGAGACACCCGGCGCGCGCCGGAGGACGAGGGTGAGCCCTACCCCGCTCGCGCCGAGAAGCGCGGCGAGCTCGAGGAGGCGGCCGGGGTCGAGCGCGACGGACATCAGAAGGCAGCCATCAGTACTCGTCGTCGAAGCTCTCGCCGGCCTCGAGCTCGCCGGCCTTCTTGCGCTGGCCGGCGTAGTAGCCGAGCCCGCCGCCGGCCGCGGCGCCCGCCGCGGCCGCCACGAGCAGCCACCACCAGGGCCAGCAATCGCACTCCTCTTCGTCGGGCTCCTGGTCGGCGCCGAAGTTCGGCTCGAAACGGTTCATGGGGATGGGCTCAGGCATCACGACTCCGGGAGCGGGTGAGGTTGAGGAACAGAGCGCCGAGGGCGATCCCCGCGGCGGCGCCCGCGGTCATCTGGGCCAGCACCCACCAGCCTTCGCGGGACTGCTGGTCGAAGTGCAGCTCCCACTCGCGCCGCTGCGCGTCTTGGATGGCGCGGTTGGCCTGGTCGGCGAGACGGATCTGGGCGGCGAGGACGGCGAGCTCTTCGGCCATCACGCGCAGCTCGAGCTGGCGCAGCTCGAGGACCTCCTGCGAGCGGACGGTCTGAGGCATCACTCGTCCTCGCAGGGGCAGCGCGCGTAGAAGCGCACGAGGATCTCGCCGCGGCGACCGGCGCGGGCGGTCATCCACATGTTCCGGTGCGGCAGGAAGAAGACGAAGTGCGAGCGCGTGCTCGCGCGGTGACGGCGGGCGCCTTCGTTGAGCAGGAGCCGCTGGTACTCCTGCTCCGTGATTCGCTGGTTGTGCGTCTGCTGCGTCATGCTCATGGGCGCTCTCCCGGGGTGAACTGCTCGTTGCGGCGATCGCTGCGGCGCTTGGCGAGCACGCCGAGCCCGAGCGCCGCGAGCGCCGCGACGCCCAGCAGCGGGACGACCGGCACGCCGCCCTCGTCATCGCGATCGCGTTGACCGTCTTGCTCGCCTCCGTTGGCGCCACGGCTGGCGGGGTCGGCCGCGACGCGAGTCATGTACGCGTCCAGCAGCCCGACGATGTTCGTGTGGCCCTGCGGCGTCGGCACCGCACACTCAGGGTCGGTGAGCATCCGCCGGAAGCCGAGCCGCGGGCAGTCTCCGTCGCCGCTGGCGAGCGGCACGAACTCCAGCAGCATGTGAATCGCCGCACCGATCAGGGCGATGACGCCCCCGATGATCGGGTTGATGGCGGTGGCGATCCCGGCGACGACCCCGAACGCCGCGTCGCTCATGGCCTGCGCTTCGAGGCGCTCGGCGGTCAGCGTCTGCTCGAGCAGCTCCTCGGGCGTCAGCCCGAGCGTGCCGGCCTCGGCGTAGGGCGTGAGGTAGGTGAGGTAGCGCCGATAGCCGCGGTTGAGCACGACGTCGAAGGGCGTCTCGATCCAGTCGCGCGCGTGCGCCTCGAGCAGGTCCATCGTCGCCTTCGCGCCCGCGATCGCGACGGGGAAGCGCTCGTAGTGGAAGCACTCGCGGTCGGCCGGGCCAGCGAGGCAGGGAGCGCCGCCGGTCGCGCGCTCGATGCTTCCGACCTGGAAGTCCTCCGGCGCCGTCGCGAACAGCGCGATGGACAGGTCCCGCGCGGAGACGCTGCGACCCTGCGTCAGGGCCGCGCGGAGGGCGGCCGAGTCGATCGGCGACGGGGTGCCCCCACCGATGCCCGACCCACGCCGCCAGCGGTTCGGGATCGGGCGGGGGCGCTCGAGTGCGTGCGCGGCGCGCACGTGCTCGAGCATGATCGAGCCGGTGCGCCCGGGCGGCATCACGAGGTAAGCGCTTCGCCAGTGGTCGATGCCTTCGCCGACGTGACCGAGGACGTAGTAGCCGATCACGGGTCGGTTCGGCGCCACCGACTCGTCGCCCGCGCCCGTGAACCACAGCTCCGGGTAGATGGTCGGGACCGGTTGCCCGTTGAAGCTCGGCAGCAGCGAGCGGACGTGCGCGCGCGTGTGGTGGAAGTGATCCTCGACGTCGTAGCCGGACAGGAAGTGATGGGCGACGTTGGTGTCGTCGGCCATGTCGACGACGAGCCGGACGATCTCCGCGGCGCTCAGGCCGAACTTCGACTTCTCACCACCGGTCTCGTTCCATCGGCCGGCACCCTTGCTCGACAACTTGGCCCGCAGACCCAGGTGCGGGCGCTGGTCGAGCTGCTTGCTGATCCGGAGG
>JAUIFD010000151.1 GCA_030429485.1 Phycisphaerae bacterium
TGAGCCACTCCACCTCGTAGAACGCGCGCAGCCACGAGAAGGTCTCGGGCAGGCGGTCGACGACGGTCGGGAGCACGAGTTGGAGGGCGATGACGACGCCCGCGAGCGTCGCAACAAGCGCCCAGACGAACGTCGCCCACGCGAACATGCGGACGATCTTGTCGTCGTACGAGAAGGACTCGAGCCCGCCCTCACCCGAACGGATGTTCGGGCCAGGTGAGTTCGTTCCAGCGGCGTCGCTCATCTGGGAATCTCCGGCGGGCCCACGACCGATCGATGGGTGTATCTAATCGACTAAATGACCAACAAGTCAACTAATCCAGGTGATATGGAACCGAATACTCTTGACACTGCGGGGTGATTTGACGATCGTGCTGTCGTCTATAACTCCGACGAGGACCCTCATGCTCAGCCCCGCGACAGGATACGCCGCGACCGCGCTCGCGTACATCGCAGGGGCGGGCGGTCGCCCCGTGCAAGTCCGGCAGGCGGCTGACGCATGCGGCATCCCCCAAGCCTACTTGGCCAAGATCATCCATGCCCTCGCCCAGGCCGGCCTCGTCACCACGCAACGGGGCGTCGGCGGCGGCGTCACACTCAACCGCCCCGCGGTCGAGGTCTCGTTGCGCTCGATCTGCGAGGCGCTGGGGGATCCCTGCCTTGAGCTGCGGTGCATCCTCTCTGAAGAACGCTGTTCCGACGAGCGGGCCTGTCCGGCGCACGAGTTCGCGAAGCGGATGCGAGCGCAGTGCGAGGAGTTCCTGCGCTCGACCACGGTCGCGGACCTCGCCGCGTTCGAGTTGAAGCGGCGTCGCAGCACGCCGGGGAACGGCGCCAGCTGACCCGCCCCAGGCGAAGCCCTGGCGCACGTTCCGCGCATCGGCCTGAGATCACTCGCGCCCCCGGTGTTGCCCGGGAAGATCGCTCGATAACCGCGATGTGCAACCCCAGGGCGGCTTCGGCATGCAACACTGCGACGTCCCCTGACTCGGAGCAGTCCATGCCTCACCATCGATTGGTTGTTTGCGCCCTCATCGCCACCGTCTCCGCGTCCGCGGCGGGCGCCGACGACACCTCCGTCGGCTATCCGCGTTACCCCGCGTTGAGCCCGGACGGCTCGACCCTGGTCTTCAGTTGGGCGGGCGATCTCTGGGCCGCGGATGCTGCGGGCGGGCGAGCGGCTCGCCTCACCTCGCACCCCGCAATGGAGTCACGTTCGGCGTTCAGCCCCGACGGGTCCACGCTCGCGTTCAACTCCAACCGCGACGGCCCGACGACGCTGTACGTCGTCGAGTTGACCGGCGAAGGGGCGCTGACCGTGGCCGGGCATCCGCGCCTGGTGACGAAGAGCGATACCTCGCGTTCGCTCTCGGCCTGGACGCCGGAGGGCGACGCCCTGCTCTGCTGGCAGCGCGATCCCACGATCTACCGCGATACGCGGATGTACCGAGTGCCCCTCGACGGCGGGCCCGCGACTCGCATCACCGACGCGTTCGGGCGCGCGCCGCGCATGAGTGCGGGCGGCGAGACGATGGTCTTCGGGCGAGGGCGCTACGGGCCGGAGCGCCCGATCTACCGCGGCGAGGGTGACCACGACGTCTGGATCATGGACCTCCGCCAGCAGGACCCCGCGAAGCAGTTCCGCCAGCTCACCATGTTCGACGGCACCGACGCTGACGCGTGGATCGTGCCGGGCGGCGACGTCATCCTGACGTCGAGCCGCGATGGGCAGAACAACGTGTATCGCCTGCGCGGCGGGGCCGACGACACCAACATCGGCGCTCTCACGCAGTTGACCAACTTCAAGCCGGGCGGCGACTACCCCGGGGGTGAGTACCACGACCACACGACGATCGCCCACGGCGTGCGCGATCTGGCTGTGTCGGCGGATGGATCGACCGCGGCGTTCTGCGTGTGGGACTCGGTGTACACGCTCGATTTGACCAACCCTAACGCTAAGGCGCAGCGCCTCGAACTGGTCGCCTCGGGCGATGACGACGAGGCGGACGTCGAACGCGAGAACCTGCGCACCTCCGCGACCGAAGCGGCGCTGAGCCCCGACGGCGGCACGATGGCGATCGTCACGCGCGGCGAGGTCTACGTGCGTTCGACGGAAGACGGTCGCGAGGCGAGGCGCGTCACCAACTCGTACGCGCGCGAGTCGGACCTCGCGTGGTCGCCCGATGGGCAGTTCCTCTACTTCGCGTCGAACGCGGACGGGCGCGCGGACATCCACCGTGCGGCGGTCACGCTCACGCTCTCGGATATCCGCCCCGAAGCCGATGAGTCAAAGGACGATGCGAAGGGTGATGAGGGCGACACGCCGGCTGGCGACGCGCCCGCCGACCCGATCTCCGGCGAATGGAACGGCACGCTCATCCTCGGCGACCAGACGATTCCCTTCACGCTGCGGCTCGATTTGGGCCGTGATGGCGACGTCTCCGGCGAGTTCTTCATCCCGATTCCCGACAACCCGTTCACTGCACCGATCGAGCACGGGCGATTCGACGCGGGCTCGGGCGATCTGACGTTCGAGGTCGAGACGCCCGAGGGCCGCGCCGTCGCGGAGTTCACCGTCACCGACAACGAAATGACGGGCAGCCTGAGTTCGGGTGAGCGTTCGGCGCGGATTGAGGCGTCACGCCCGGCTGGGGATGGCGCTTCGGGTGACGAGGACGCCGACGACGAGGAAGAAGCGGACAAGCGCGAGACTGGCAAGGGCGACAAGAAGGACAAGATCGACCATGGCAAGCGCTGGCAGGGCGCTCTGCGTTTCAACGTCGAGCCCTACATCGCCACGCCCGAGCATGAGTTCGCACCGACGCCCTCGCCAGACGGACGGAAGCTGCTCTATCACCGCTCGCGCGGCGACATCGTGATCCGTGACCTGGTCTCCGGGAACGAGACGGTGCTGATGGAGTGGTGGGACGACCCGGACATCTCGTGGGCGCGCGACTCGCGACACGTGGTGTACGCGGTGGCCGATCTCGATTTCAACTCGGATGTCTACATCCGCGACACCCATCCGGGCGAGGACGGCAACCTCCCCGATCCCATCAACATCTCGATGCATCCGGACAACGACCTGAACCCGGCCCTGTCCGACGATGGCAAGGTGCTCGTCTTCCAGAGTGAGCGCGCGGGAGAGAACTGGCAGTACGACCTCTACCGCGTGTACCTCGATGAGAGGCTCGATGGCCTGCTGGGATACGAACTCGACGAGTACTTCGACGACGCTGCGGCGGCCGCGAAGAAGGCACGCAAGCCACTCGATGCGATCGACTGGTCCGCGGACGACCCCTTCGAGGACCGCGAGACGGCCGATCCGATCGATCTCTCCGATGCGCGCAACGCCTACCTGCGTGTCGCGCGCCTCGCGCCGTCGTCATCATCGCAGAGCATCGCCGGCATCGCGCCGGGGGGCGATCGGTTCCTCTACGTCGAGTCCGGGTCGCTCCGATCCGAGAAGACAACCGGGGGCGATGAGAAGACCATCCAGTCCGGCGCGGGCGATGTGCGTGTGGCGCTCGACGGCACGATCACCTATGTCTCCGGCGGGCAGGCCGGCTCGGCATCCATCACCGGCGGGTCGAAGGAGACCTACTCCATCAACGCGCCCGTGATCATCGAGATCGCGGAGCAGCAGCGGCAGAAGTTCCGCGACGCGGCGACCTCGTTCGGCGATTTCTTCTACCACCCGACCCTCAAGGGACTCGACTGGCCCGCGATCATGAACGACTACGAGAAGCTCGCGGTGAAGACGCGCAACTCGTCGGAGTTCAACGACGTCGTCTCAGACCTCTTCGGCGAGGTGAACGGCTCGCACGTTGGTATCTGGGGCGGCGGCGGCTGGGGCACCTCCGGCACGTCTGTCGGGAGTTTGGGCATCGATGCGGAGCCCGTGGTCGAGGGCGACGTCGCCGGGTATCGCGTGACCCGGCTGATCGACGGCGGGCCCGCGGCGCGCGAGACCTCACGCCTCGAGGTCGGTGACGTCATCACGGCGGTCGAAGACCGCCCGCTCGCATCAGACGGGACAGAGTCTGGCCTCATTGATCTTGATGAAGCGCTCGCGGGCACGGTCGGGCGCGAGACGCTTATTGAGGTCTATCGAGCGCTCGATGCTGGCGAGGAGGCGGAGGATCGCGACCCGCACATGATGATGATCATCGAGCCGATTTCCTCGGGCGCCGAATCGCAGTTGCGGTACGAGGACGAGGTGCAGCGGCGCCGTGCCTTCGTGGAGGAAGTCTCCGACGGACGCGTGGGCTACCTCCACATCCGCGCCATGAGCATGCCGTCGGTCCGAGACTTTGAGCGCGACCTGTACGCCGCGGGGCATGGCAAGGAGTCGCTCATCATCGACGTGCGCGACAACGGCGGAGGCTCGACGACGGACATCCTGCTCTCGTCGCTGACCGCGCCGGCGCACGCGTACACCGTGCCGCGCGGTACCGATCCGGACCTCGTGCGCACCGATCACTACCCGCGTGACCGTCGACTGATCTACGCGTGGACGAAGCCGATCGCCGTGCTCTGCAACGCCAACTCGTTCTCGAACGCGGAGATCTTCTCGCACGCGATCAAGACCATCGGGCGCGGGCCGGTCATCGGACAGACCACCTACGGCGGCGTGATCTCGACGGGCTCGATGCAGCTCATCGACGGCACGACGATCCGACGCCCGTTCCGCGGGTGGTACCTGCCCGACGGGACGGACATGGAGAACCACGGCGCCGAGCCGGACGTGAAGGTGCCGCAGAACCCGGGCGACGAGGCGGCGGGCGAAGACCCGCAGCTGCGCGCGGCGGTTGAAGAGGCGCTGCGGGAGTTGGATCAATAACGATCCAACTCGTCGTGCGTCACCCTCCGTTGGCGATGGCGTCGGTGAGCATGGCGAGGTCGTCCAAGTCGGCGTCGTTGTCATTGTCGAAGTCGGCAGGATTCGCCAGCCACGCAATGGCGTCGCCCGATTCGACCATGCTGTTCTCGTTCAGGTCGTACTCATAGCGAACCCGCACGATGTACGTGTAGTCCGCCACCGACGGGGCCGTGCCCACCAGCGTCTCCAGGCAGTTAAGGTGCACGCTCGCTGCTCCGACATGGTCAAACCGGTAGTCCTTGGAGTACACAAACCCGGTCTCGCCATACTTCTTCGTGATGGTCAGCTCGCGCCCGCTTGCGGAAGCCTCGAAGCGGTCAGTCACGTCGCTCCACCCGCAGTCCGGCTCCTGCCATCCGCCCCACGGGATGGGCAACTGCCGCTCATAGATCGTCACCGGCA
Source organism: Phycisphaerae bacterium (assembly GCA_030429485.1). Lineage (GTDB taxonomy): Bacteria > Planctomycetota > Phycisphaerae > Phycisphaerales > UBA1924 > JAUIFD01. The sequence continues at coordinate 5,285 of JAUIFD010000151.1, forward strand.
TGCCCGTCCCGTCGATCTCGATCGGGCCGTAGTGCCGCAGCACGATGGCAGCGAGCTCGGTCAACTCCCCGCCCAATCCGTAGTACTCGTCATAGATGCTGGGATCACAGAGGTCGTGTGCTGGCGAAGGCCGCGTCCCGCCGGACTCCGCGTAATGCAGATCATACGGCACGAGCCCGACGGCGCCCCCGCCGAGCGAGTAGGCGAGGCGGTCATAGAACGGCGCCTCATCCGGCTGCGACGAGCCGTCGTCGAGAACGATCGGTGTGGTGCCGACCTCGACCGAGCCAAGCCACTCCTCCGAGTCGTCGTGCGCGTTGATGACGATCTGCCCGGAGAGGTCGCCATCCACCTCGATCGAGCCGGTGGAGAGCAGGTCGTTGCCGATGCGGATCACGCCAGACATATCGCCTTCGACCGTGATGGTGTCGCGCACGGAGCCCTTGTCCGTCGTGCCGCCATCGGCAAGGTCTCATCGACGTCGATCGCGCCGGTCATATTGCCTTCAATCGTGATGTCGCCGTAGACGCGACCGAGACGGAGCGTGCCAGCCATATTGCCTTCGACTGTGATCGTGCCGTCACGGTCAACGCCCGTAGGCTCATCCAAGTTGCCGTTCGCTTGAATCGTGCGTCCGCTTGCGACGGCCCCGACCACGAGCGGGCCGAGAATCGCGCGTTCAAACGTCACGTCCGCGTCGCACTCGCCGTCAATCATCAGTCCCGGCGGGGCCGAGGTGCCGTCGCGAAGTCGATCCGCGGAGATCGATCCGGTGAAATCACCCTCGATCGCGAAGTCCCAGATGTCACCCGCTACGTCCAGATCGGCAAACACGTTGCCCGCGCCAGTGCCCAGAGCCTTGAACTCCTGGAGATTGCCGCCGACCTCGATCGTGATCGGATTGCCTGATGTTCCTGCGTCGCCGCCGACATCCAGGCTGCCGAGGTTCCCCTCGACGTAGATGTTGCCAATCAGGTCCATTCCGCACTTGATTGCGCCGCCCACATCCGGAGAGAAGCCAGCCTCGATCACCGTGATGTCACCGACGATATCGCCGTCAGTCTCGATTCCCGGTGTTGCGATTGCGCTGACGCGGACGTCGCCAACGTCTCCGCTGCACCGGAGATCGTCCAGACGTACGCCGCCTCCCTCATCATCAATAAAGTCGATGAGACCGATTGACGGCAGATCATCGGCCATCGGGGTTCCGCGGATGTTCAGCAGGACGCTGTTGGCGACCGTGTTGTCGACAATCACATACTCGATCGCCTGCGAACTTGTCGCCAGAATGGTGACGGTAGAGGGCACAGCCGCATTGACCTTGGTCAGTGTGATCTGCCACTCGCCGGTGGTCCCATTCTGCATCACGGACGCAGTCGTACTACCCCGCGGGAACGACCGTCACGCTCGGCTGGCCCGAGCACGCACCCGCAGCAACCGACACGCACAATGCAGCCCTGTAGATCATCGACATCTCGTTCTCCTTTGCAAGTACACCGCACCGACCCCGATCGCACCGATCGGAGTACTAGGAATCGTGGATGCAAGCCGCAAGGTCGGGATCGTGTTGTCCGGAGGTCTCACAAAGTAGTTGAAGTTGAGAAGGTCATCGAAGTCCGTCCAGTTGTCTCGCTGATTCGTACCCCATGCTGTGGGTTCGCCGAACGCCCACGTCGTCGTCCATTCGGATTGCCCGCCAGACACATCGAATAGCCCCCAGGGCGACTGCGTGTCGCTGTAGGATCCAACATCGGGCCAGAGATCGGGCTGGACGCCGATCCCAAAGCTGGTCTCGCCCACACCCGGTAGCCCCGGATACACCGGGTCGTCGGAGTTGTCCGGATAGGCCATGTACCTTTGGAGGTCGGGGTTCCAGTACCCCGCCTTGATCCACTCGTCCTCGGTCGGAATCCAGAACTTCGCGTCGGGATTCGGCGTCCGCTGGTCGGTGTAGTTGCCGTCCGCGTCCACGCCGAAGGTCGAGATGTCGTACGCCCCGTTCTCGAACGCCCAGGCCGCGATTGCCTTGTCGTTGTGCAGCCAGTTGGCGTAAGTCGCGGCCAGGCGCCACTGCACCTGGACGGGCAGATTCTCCTTGCCGGGCGTCGCGACAAACCGACCGGCTGCGTCGTCATACCGCACCCAGAAGTCACGGAGATCGTTCGCACTCCCCTGGTAATACGGGAGATAGGCGTTGGCGAACTCCGCCCACTGGCCCGCCGTCAACTCGGTCTTTGCGATCCGGTACCGATGGTTGACCCCGCCGACGGAGCGGGGATTCACCGGGTCGTAGAACTCGTCCATCGTCGTGCCGCGGTTGCCGGGGTCGCCGATGGTGGCCCACTCGAAAGCCGTAGTCGCCGATCTGCGCCCACGCCGGAGTCACCGCGAGCAGCGCAACCATCGCCGCACCAACAACCTGCGCGATCCGCCCGGCGCCCCATCCCATGCGGCTTGCTCTTCTCGCCATCGACGCACTCCTTCGCGTCAGGTCCATCTCCCAATGCAGCATACATAGGTTCGCGCCGCGCCCTATGCGGGGATTCCCGCATTCACACGATCTTCACCTGCAGAAACCGCTAGCTCAGCCAATCCTCTGCGGCCAGGCGTTCGGGCACATAGGTTTCGGTGACGTAGCTGATGTCTTTGGTGATGAGGCCTTCGACTTCCATCTTGAAGCCGTTGGAGAGCATTTTCTTGATCTCGCGCTGCCAGCCGCGGTGGTCCTGGAACCACGGGTATTCGGCGATCTGCTTGGCGCGCGCCTTATCGCGGTCGTTGAGCTCGATCTGCACGTCGTCGGAGAGGTCGCACGCTTCGTAGTCCTTCGAACGGATGCCGAGGAACTTCGCTTCGGGGATCGCGAGGCGCTCGGATTCGAACGCGAGCGAGATCGAGCCCTGCTTGATCACCGAATAGATGTAATGTCCCCACGGGTCGCAATCGAGCAGGCAGATGATGGGCAGCCCGTGCTCCTTGTTGAGGCGGTGGAGGAGGCGGCGCACGCCGCGCGGTGGCTGACCCGAGCCCTCGGTGAGAATGCAGTTGTGCGTGCGCCAGAACTTGTCCTCGTTGAACCGCTGCCAGACGGTGTCCTTCTCGACGTGGAGCACGAAATCGGCGTCGACGTTCTCAAACTGCATGACGTCGGGCTCGCAGATGCTGGGGATCGCGTACCCGCCCGAGCCCATCCGCCGGCAGTCGATGGTGTCGCCCGAGTCGATGACCGTGATGTTGCCGACCATGGCGCCGCGCTTCTTCGCGAAGATGTGCAGTTCCTCACGGAGCGAGCTGAGCGTGACTTCGAGGTCTTCGAGGATGGTGTCGGACTCGGTCTGGTCGTTGAAGGTCTTCTCTTTGGTCCCCTGGATGGTGTGGAGGCCCTGGTAGAACATGCCGCGGAGGGAGGACGTCTTGTCGCGATCGATGAGATCGCGGATGTTCTGCCCGTGCAGCAGGGTCTGCATGAACTTGCGCGCCTGCCCGAGGTTGAAGAGTTGGCGTTCCTGCTGATCGGGCCCCATCTGGAGGATGCCGCGGGACTTGTTCCAGCGCGTGTTCGCCTTCGATCGCGTCGGCACGTGGATGCGCGGCTCGCGCCCCGCGAGCGCCGAGCGCACCACGCCCTCAGCAAGCGTCTCGATCGAGCCGGAGGTCTTCCGGTCGCGTGCCGCTGCAGCG
>JAUIFD010000152.1 GCA_030429485.1 Phycisphaerae bacterium
CCGTTGACGTCGTACACGATGCGGGCGGCGATCACGAGCCCACCCATCGCGGCCGGATCATCGGAGGTCGCGGGCGCCTGGTTGAGCCACGGCTCATGCACGATGTTGTTGGCCCAGAGCGTGCCCGAATCGACCGAGTTCGAATCCGCGAGGGAAAGGAAGCGGATCTGGTAGTTCGTGCCCGAGTTGACGCCGGTGATCACGTCACCCGTATCGAACACGAGCTCGAGCTCGTACGAGAACGTCGCCGGGTCGTAGACCGCGCGGATGAGCCCGGTGCCGAAGTTCGACGCGCCGCCGTTGGGATCGAAGACCTCAACGGAGGAGAGGAACCAGACGTTGCCCTCCGAGTCCATCGCCGGGGATGACATCGAAGGCCCGAACGGCGCGGTCGGGGAGACCTGGTTGAGCTCGACCAGCTGGCCGATCACGTTGCCCGCGCCGTCGGTGATCGCCTTGCCGTTGGGGAAGTTGTTGTACGCGACGAGCGTCCACTCGGGCGAGGTGTCGCCGGGCGAGTCGAGGCGGGTCGCGACGATGTAGTTGATCGGGTTGGAGCCGGTGCCGCCCGTGCCGGTGTCGTACACGGTGCCCGCGACGAGCAGGTTGCCATCGCGGTCGTTGTTGATGCCGAAGTTGGCGCCGCCGGAGAAGCCGGTCTGCGAGTGGTAGTGGTCGTACTCGTACCGGATGTTGCCGGACTCGGTGATGAAGAAGCCGTCGAAGTTGTCGGTGATGGTGCCGCCGCTCGCGGTGGGCAGTTCGTGCGTCTCCGCCGCGAGGGGCGCGCCGTCGCTCGCCACGCCGAACGCGCTAAACCCGATCGCGTCACCACCGATGTACGCGATCACGCTCGAGGTGCCGATCCCGCCGAAGAAGGTCGAGGGGGAGAAGTTGGTTCGCCCGCGGTGATCGCCGGTGCCGGGGCGGTGGGAGGTGGTCTCGGTGATGACGCCCGGCGCGCTCTCGTAGGCGTAGGTTGTGGCGAAGGTCGCGCCGATGACCATGGGGCGCCCGGCGAGCGTCTCCGGCACGGAACTCGGCGGCGAGTAGTTGGTGCTCGAGTTCGTGATCAGACGCGTGCCCGTGTCCGAAGCGCCGGTGTTGTCGAGCACGTTGAGCTGCCCGCACGTGCGCGAGAGCAGGTTGACATGGAACCAGTTGTTGGCGGTGAAGGCGTTGGCGCCCACCGAGCCGTTGCCGTCGGTGCGGAAGTGCATGTTGCCGGAGGAATCGATGCCGCCAAACCCAAACGCGCCGCTCGAGACGCTCGCGCTCGCGCCGTTGCTCGCCGCGACGATGCGCCGCACGTAGAGGTCAGACGGGTTGCTGGGATCGATGTTGATGATCCCGGCGGTCAGCCCGGCGTAGTTGCCGCCGAACTCGGACATCGCCGCCGCGAGCTGGAGCGGGTTGTTGGCGTTAAAGGTCACGGTGCCGGTCGTGGTGTTGTCCTGGGGGTTGGCGCCCTGGCCGGGGGCGTCCATCCAGGTGTAGTAGTCGCCGCCGGAAGCGCCGGGGGCGTAGGTCGCGCTGATGCTCTGCGCACTGGTGAGGTTGTTGAAGAAGTTGCCCTGGTCGGCGCCGGTCGCCTTGACGATCGGGGCGATCGCCCACTCGTTGCCCCATGACGACATGATGGGCGCGAGCGTCACGACGTAGTTCGCGCACTGCTCGCTCGCCGTGTACGACTCCGGCGCATCGCCGGGGAGGCCTTGGTGCATCGAGGTGCTGTCCTGCGCCATCGCGGCGCCGCAGCAGAGGATGAGCGTCGAGACCGCCGTCATTCGCATTTCGTGCTCCTTCAGCTTCTTCACACCGGTGATGGAGCCCCGCGAGTCGGAGACCCGGCGCGCTCGATCGGTTCCGACCGACCGGATCGCTCCGCCCATCACCAAAAGGTTCACTCTCTTCCGTTGCCGGGCCCTCGCAGAGCGCCGTGCGCAGGATCGTAGAAGTCTCGCGCGCCGGGGTCTCGGCTCGCGAGCGCGAGGATTGTGTTCAGAGGTCCGGGAAGGCGAGGCTCAGTCGTTTCCCGGGGTTTTGTGGGGGGTGCTCGCGAGCGCAGCCGCGAGAGCGGCGTTTGCTTTCACCAGGGCGAGGTTCGCCGCGAGCGTCCGGCCGCCGGACACCCGGTGCAGCGCCGCGAGCGTGCGGGGCGTCGCATCCCGCCCGCCCGAGTCGCCCGCCTCGTGCTCGGCCGCATCGAGCCACGCTCGCCATTGCGCCGGATCAACGGCGTCGCTCTCGGGGATCGGGTTGCACACCAGCACGCCACGCCCTGCCCGCGACAGCTCGTCGCGCACAAACTCGCGCAACTCGCCCGCATCGTCGAATCGAGCATCCACGTCCGCGCCGCCATCGACCAGGTAGAAGCCGGGGAACCGGTCGGTGCGGTACCCAACCACCGGCACGCCCAACGTCTCCAGCGCCTCGCGCGTCGCACGCACGTCGAGGAGCGTCTTTGCCCCGCTCGCCACGACCGCCACCGGGAAGCGTGCGAGCGCCGCGAGATCCGCCGAGATATCAAGCCGCTCGCCATACCCGCGGTGCACGCCCCCGATGCCGCCCGTCGCGAACACGCGCACGCCCGCCGCAGCCGCGAGTTCCATCGTCGCGCTCACGGTCGTCGCGCCGTGCTGCCCACGGTGCAGAACTACCCCGAGGTTGGAGCCGTTCACCTTCTCGACGTGCTCCGCGGCGAGCAAAGTGCCAAGTTCGTCGGCAGTGAGCCCGACCGTCGCGCGCCCGCTCACCACCCCGACCACCGCCGGGTGCGCGCCGCCCTCGCGCACGATCGCGTCGAGCTCCGCCGCGAGCCCCGCTGCCGACTCGCGCGGCACGCCATGACAGAGCAGCGTCGTCTCCAACGCGACCGCCGGTCGCCGGGCTCGGTTGATCACTCGCATCCCGCATCTTTCGCATGCCCGAGCCCGCGGGTAGATTGACCACGTGGACACCGTCCTGATCGCCCTCGGCTCGCTCGTGCTCTACATCGTCGCCTACCGCACCTACGGGCGGTACCTCGCCCGCCGCATCTTCCGCATCGATCCCGACCGCACCGCCCCCGCGGTCGAGCTCGAGGATGGCGTCGATTTCGTGCCCTCCCCCAAGTCCATGGTCTTTGGGCACCATTTCACCTCCATCGCCGGCACGGGCCCCATCGTCGGCCCGGCGGTCGCGGTCGTCTGGGGGTGGGTGCCCGCGCTCGTCTGGGTGCTCGTCGGCTCGATCGTCATGGGCGCGGTCCACGACTTCGGCTCGCTCATCATCTCGATGCGCCACCGCGGGCGCACCATCGCCGACCTCGCGGGCGACGTCGTCACGCCGCGCGTGCGCGTGCTCTTTCTGCTCGTCGTCGTGATGGGGCTCTGGATCGTGCTCGCGATCTTCGGGCTCGTGATCGCGGTCATCTTCCGCCTCTACCCGTCGAGCGTGCTGCCGGTCTTCGCGCAGATACCCATCGCCATCGGGCTCGGTGTCTGGGTGCGCCGCGGCGGCAATCTCATCGTGGGGGGGCTCATCTCCGTCGCGCTCATGTACGCCACCATCTGGCTCGGGGCCAACTACGAATGGGCGCAGCTCACGCTCCCCGCAGTCATCACCGACAAGGTCTCACCAGTCGCGTTCTGGACGCTCATCCTGCTCGTCTACGTCTTCTTCGCGAGCGTGCTGCCCGTGCAGGTGTTGCTTCAACCGCGCGACTTCATCAACGCGTGGCAGCTCATCGTCGCGATGGGCCTGCTGCTCGCCGGGCTGCTCGTAGCTCGCCCGCCGATCGTCGCCGACGCGATCAACATGACGCCCGAGCCCGCGACGCCCGGCGGGTTTGTGCCGCCCTTCGTGCCGTTCCTGTTCGTGACGATCGCGTGCGGCGCGATCTCGGGTTTCCACTGCCTCGTCGCATCCGGGTGCTCGTCGCGCCAGCTCCGCACCGAGGGCGACGCCCAGGCGGTCGGGTACGGCGCGATGCTGACGGAGGGCTTCCTCGCGACGCTCGTGATCCTCGCGTGCTGTGCGGGGATTGGGTTGGGGACGGTTGATATGGATGGCGCGTACCAGCGCTGGGAGGAGTCGATGCCTGACCTCTCCCCCGACGCTCTCGTCGTGCCTCCATTTGACCAGTTCGTCGAGGATCTCTCGTATGGATCGACTGCCTGGCACGCGCACTACGCCGCCTGGGGCGGCGACGGCGGGCTCGGGAACAACCTCGCCCCCTTCATCACCGGCGCCGCCAACTGCATCGAGACGCTCGGCCTCCCGCACGCCTTCGCCATCGCGGTCATGGGCGTCTTCGTCGCCTCGTTCGCCGCGACAACGCTCGACTCGGCCACCCGCCTCCAGCGCTACGTCATCGCCGAACTCGCCGGCGCGGGCTCGATGCGCCTGACGAGCGAGGAGCTCTGCCGCGCCTGCGGATACACCTGCGGCGGGCTGCACGCCACCGCACCCTGCCCCGAGTGCGGCTCTACCGAACGCGAACTCGCCCGCGAGAATCCCACCAACCCCGTCTCCCGCTTCTTCGCCAACCGCTACGCCGCGACGAGCGTCGCGGTGCTCACGGCTGCGCTGCTCGCGCTCTCCGACGTCCCGAGCAAGGGGCTCGCGCAGGCCGGCGCGGGCGGGCTCATGCTCTGGCCCGTCTTCGGCGCGACCAACCAGCTTCTGGGCGGGCTCGCGCTGCTCGTCGTCACTGTCTGGCTCGTCAAGCAGCAGCGCCCCGCGTGGGTCACCGCGCTCCCCATGCTCTTCATGCTCGCCATGACCGGGTGGGCGATCGTCCTACTCGCGCAAGGGTTCGCGAGCGCCGAGGGCAAGGCGCACCTGCTCGTCGTCTCCATCGCGATGCTCGCGTTGGAAGCGTGGATCGTGATCGAAGCGTGCGTGCTGGTACGGACGCGGCCAAGGAAGGTCGCGACTAGCTCCGCTTGAGGAACTTCCCGGTTACGACCTTGTTCTTCTGCACCGTCGTATTGACGGTGTTGAGGCTTGTCGGCGCCGTGCTCGTGCTTCCGACCACGACTTCGTCAACCCCCTCGATCAGCAAGCCGTCTGCGCCGATCTCCTTGGCCTTCTCGACCATGTCCGCGACGATATCTTCGGTCGTGACCGCCTCGCCCGATTGCGCCCGGTCCTGACCAATCACCCGGTACCCGTCGGGAACTGCCGAGGCGTCGTAGTACACGTTCACGTGCTGGGTCGGCGCGTACCGCTCGCCGATGTAGTCATGCGAGACACATGCAGCGAGCAGCGCTGAGAGCGCGAGTGCGATGAAGATCCTCATGGGTAAGCTCCTTGTGACAATACCGAGAGTAGCGAATCCGGATCTGGTGGGCGGCCTCACACGATCTCCACGATCTCAAACTTCAACGTCCCCCGAGGGCCGCGCACCGCGATCGTTTCGCCCACGTGCGCCTTCATCAGCGCCTCGCCCATCGGGCTCGAGGGCGTCACCTCGAAGTAGTCAAGGTCCGGATCGTTCGACGACTCGCCCACGATCCGATACAGATCCTCATCGCCCGACGGGATCTCGCGCAGCTTCACCGTTGATCCGAGGAACACCACGTCCGCCGGCTGATCGCTCTTCGAGACGACCTGCGCCGTCGCGATGCGCTCTTCGAGGCGCTTGATCTCCGCCTCCTCGTAGCCCTGCTGCTCGCGTGCCGCGTGGTACTCGGCGTTCTCCTTGAGGTCGCCCAGTTCGCGCGCCTCGGCGATCCGCTGCGAGAGCTTCGGGCGGTTGTCGAGCAGGGCCTTGAGCTTCCCTTGGAGCTTGGCTTTCTCGTCGGGTGTGATGATGTCCATGATCGGCTCCGGAGGGCCCGCGCTCTCTGCGGGCAAAAAGGAAATCCGGGCGAGCGTGGCGCCCGGATCGATGTGCTGCGGGGGGATTCTTAGCCCCTTCCCCGCCTCTGGGCGAGTGCAAGCCCCAGGGCGATGAGCCACAGCACCGCGGCTGCCCCGCCAACCGCCGCGAGGGCCTGCCAGTGCTCAAGGAACACCGCCGCGTGGTGCCCCGTCCACTCCCGATCGCGGGTGATCTCGGGCCCGGCGGCGATCGGCGAGAGCATCCACCACCACGTCGGAAACACCGCGTCAACGCCGACCCACGGGAGCGACGGCGCAGCAAGGAGCGGCGTCAGCACCGCGACCGCCAGGCACGCCACCATCGCCCACGCGCCCGACGACCGGTGGGGCGCGGTTCTATCGCGTCCACCGAGCGCGATCGCGATGATCGCCGCGATCACCCAGCCCCACACCGCAAACGAGAGCCCGAGCGCCCCGATCACCGGCGCCGACCAACGCGCCAAGAGCAAGTGCGGCAACACAACCGCCTGCAACGGCACCTGCACCACCACCCAGTCGCGAGCGGCGTCGCGCATCGCCCCGAATCGCCCACCGCTCGGCGACAGCTGGCTCAAGCGAAACAGGGGCCAGATGATCGCCATGCCGCCACCCAACGCCGCCATGAGGAGGCGTGCGCTCGGGCGATAGCCGGTCGGGCCCGCGTTCGCGCTCAGGCCGCCGGCTGCCTGGAGCGCCCCGATCGTCGTCAACAGGACGAACATGGTCCACGCCAGCGCAAACCATCGGGGTTCTCCGCGGCGGTGTGACCAGTCCGGCGCGTTGCGCGGCGCGCGCCCGAAGAGATCGCGATCCGGTCCGCGCGCCATCGGCGGGAGGTCCGCCTCACGATGCTCCGCGTCGTCATTCATCGCGGGCTCGAGTGATCGATATAGACCATCCGCTCGTCGAAGATCTCCAAGCGGTTCTGCCCGGCGTCGAGCCGCCCGCTCCAGTCTCGTATCGACGCGATCTCCCGCAGGCGCGCGAGCTTGTCGTCCACGCTCGCTTCGCCCGGGACAAACTCGCCGACCGGGCCGCCCCACACCACCTCGGTGCCGCGCGTCGTCACGATCGTGAGCTTGGCATCGAAGAAGAAATCCGACGCATCCACGCCGGCAACCTGATCGAAGTAGGGCTCGGTCGCGAGCACGCCGATCAGCTTGAGCCCCTCGATCACGCCGGTGTCGGGCCAGGTCTGGGTGCGGTCGATCGAGCCGTCGCTCTTGCGAATCGGTTCCTTCGTCGTGCCGCGCACGAAGCGGTACTCGGTGGTCCCCGCGTCGAAGACCGCCGGCATCGGGCGACCCTGCCAGTCGACGAGGTAGTCGCGCCCCATCTGGCGCACCACAGCCGCCGCCCGCCGCCACTGCCCGGAGACGACGATGCTCCCCCGCCCCGTGCGTTCGACGCGCGGCGGACCGTCAAACCAACCGCTCTGTTCCAGGTGCTCGCCGAGCGCCGCGAGCGGGACGGGGCTCAGCGGGTCGGGAGTTGGGCCGAGTATCGAACGCGCCTCGCGCACGAGGCGTTCCTGGTAATACGGATCGATCAGTTGCACCGGCTGACCATCGGGGCCGAGCGCGGTGGGCCATTCGATGACCACATCCGGCTCATCCGCGAGCGCGTGCTCCACCGCGCGGTCCACCGCCCGAAAGGCCCACACCCCAGCGACGACGATCGCGAGCGCTCCAAGCACGCCGCCACCCGCGAGCAGCAGCCGCCGGGAGTTCTCGGAGGACGTCGCGGACGCCCTGGTCTTCTTGACCTTCTTCTTCGCAGCCATGCGTACGTTCATGCTCCCACGCCCGGGCGGGGGCGTCAACCCGTCGTAACCCTGACTCTGGGCTCGGCTTTGACGCCATCCCGCTCCGCGGCCCGCACGAGCCGTTCGCAAAGGGCCGGGAGCGGCATCCCTGCGTGGGCGCACGCCATCGGGAGCAGCGAATGCGTTGTAAACCCGGGCAGCGTATTGACCTCCAAGAGCCAGGGGCGCCCGTCACGATCGATCATGAAATCCACCCGCGCGAGATGCCGAACGCCGATCGCGTCGCAGAGCCGCCCCGCCGCGCCGCGCACGATCTCGTCGAGCTCGCCCCCGAGCGGCGCGCCGGGGACATACCGGGTGTCGTTGGCGTCGTACTTTGCGTGATAGTCATACGTGCCGTGCGCTGGCTCGATGAGGAGGTGCTGGAGGGGGCGCACGCCCGATGCGTCTTCGTCGCAGATCGCGCTCACGGTGATCTCGCGCCCATCGATCACGCGCTCGACCATGTACGCCCGCCAGGGGCGCTCGCGCTGGTCCTGTCGCACCGCCTCGATCGCGCGCACAAGGTGGCCTCGATCACGACACACATGAAGCCCGACGCTCGACCCGTCATGCACCGGCTTGATCACGCACGGCGTATCGATCGCGGCGCAGTCGGAGCGGGTGTCGAGCACGCACGCCGGCGGGGTGTCGATACCGAGTCGAGCCGCGAGGAGTTTGGTCGCGAGCTTGTCCATGCACAAGCGTGCAGCGGGCGCACGCGAGCCGACATACGCGAGGCCCGCCTCGTCGAGCATCTCCTGCAGCGTGCCGCCTTCACCCCACGCGCCGTGGAGCACGGGGAAGACCACTGCGCCGTCCGCGAGCCGCGCGAGGTCGGTCGTGCGCTCCTCACCCGAAAGCACCTGTTCGCGCGCCTCAAACCCGGCTTCGTGGAGTGCTTGCGCGACGCACCGCTGCCCCTGGAGGCTGACCTCGCGCTCGGCGTCCGGGCCGCCGCCCAGGACCAGCACGCGCACACTCATGAGCCCACCTCGATGCCCGCGCCGCCGCCGCTCCGTCGCCACACGACGACCTCGCGTTCGAGCTCGATGCCGAAGCGGTCGCGCACGAGTTGCTCGACGTGCTCCATGAGGAGGATCACGTCGCGCGCGGACGCTCCGGGTTCGGTGGTGATGAAG
>JAUIFD010000003.1 GCA_030429485.1 Phycisphaerae bacterium
ATGACCGCCATCACCTTCCCGCTCTTCCTGGCGAACGTAGGCGCTCAGTTGATCCTGTTGCTCGGCGCCGTCTGGTGCATCGCTGTCCCCGAGCGGCGGGTCTATCCAATGACCCAGCGCTCGGGCTGGCTGTACGTCATGTGGGCGCTCTTCTATTTCGCCTTCGCCAGCAACTTCGCGCTCGTGATCCTCGACTGGAACACCGGGCTTTGGCCGGGCTGGCACCGCTTTCTCCTCGGGGGCCCGCTCGCCGCCCTTGGAGGCGGGCTCGTGACCTGGGGCATCGTCACCCTGGGCACCACCAACACCAGCGGCGTCAAAGATGGGTTCGTCCGCGCCGGCCCCTACGCCTTCACCCGGAATCCGCAGTACCTGGGCGACGTTTTTCTCTTCACCGGCGTCTCGATCATCGCCAACTCGGAGTTCGTGCTGGTGACGCACATGCTGACCGCGCTCATCTTCCTCATCACCCCCATCGCGGAGGAGCCGTGGTTGGTCGAGCAGTATGGCGAGGAGTACACGCGCTATCGCAGCGAAGTGGCGAGGTTCTTCTAGGTGACGACAGCTGGAACCACGCGGCGCCGAGGGCGCACATTGAGCGGGGCGACCGCCAGCGGTAGTCTGTCTGCTGTGAGCATGAGCTGGCGCGCCCTGGCTGTGGTTCTCGTCTTCTCCCTGACGCCGGGAGCAGCTGAGGCCGTCGAGAACACGGCTCACCTCGTCACCGAGGGTCACCTCGCTCACGACGGGGAGCACGCCGACGAGCACGCCCCCGAGGGCGATGAGCACGGCTGCAACTCGGTCTTTCACCTGTGCGCCTGCCACGTGTCCGCGTCGTTCGTTCTGCACCTGCAGCCCGGGTTTGATCCCGAGCCCACGTCGGCGACGGTAGGCTCGGGAGCGCACCTCTACGAAGACATGGACGCCGACGGCGTCCGCCTCGGGCTCCTCCGCCCTCCCATCACCTGACCTCATCCAGAGTCTGATCGGCTCCCCGTGAGCCGGTATCGCGCGGCCGTGCAGCCTTTGTGCTGCGCGTTGCCGACGGTTGCCTTTGGTTGTCCCCGCGCGTGGCGCGGAGACGAGGCCCGAAACGCCTTCGGCGTTCATCGGGAGGTCAGAAATGAAAGTCACGTTCTCGCCCGACGCCGCCCGGCGTCGGGGAGCGCTCCTTTGCGCGGCGCTCCTCATGCCCTCGACGTCCATGGCCGTCGACGGTTCACGCCGCCTCGACATCGAAGAGGCGGTCCAGCTTGCGCTGACCGCAGGACCCGACGTGGCGGTCGCTCAGCAGAACGTCGCCGTCCAACGAGCGCTTCTCTCGGGCGCCGAGGTGTTCCCACAGAACCCGTCGCTGAGCGCTGGGGCCGGTGGTCGCTACGGCTTTGCCGACGGCCCGGGCGTCGACGCCAGCATTGGCCTGAGCCAATCGCTTCCTCTCTTCGGCCGCTGGGGTGCTGGCATCGACGCGGCAGCCGCGGGCGTCACCGCTGCCGAGGCAGAGGTCTGGGCGGAGCGCACCAGGCTGGCGCGGGCCGTGGCGCTGGCCTTCGTCGCCGCCCAGCGCGCCGCAGGCCAGCTCGCCGTTGCTGACCGCCGGATCGCTTTGGTCGAGAAGCTCGTCGACACGGCGCACCGGCGGCTGAACGCTGGCGACGGAACGATTCTCGACGTGAACCTGTGGGAGGCCGAGCTCGGCCAGGCCGAGGCTCAACGAGCCCGCATTCGGGTGATGGACGCTACGGCACGGACCCGCCTCGCGCTGTTGTGCGGCCTCGACCCGTCAGACCCGCCAGCCGTCGACGGTGAGCTCACCGAGACCACGCTCGCAGGGTGGGTGGCGGAGACGGCCGAGCGCGCGGACCTGACCGCGCGAGCCAAGCGAATCGAGGAGGCCGAGCGGGTCACCGACCGCGAGGAGGCGAAGGCGTGGCCAGACGTGACGCTGAACGCCGGCGCCGAGACTGAGGGAGCGTGGTGGCGGAATGGGCCGGCTGGCGACGTCGTAGGTGGCGCAGGCGTGACCGTCCCCCTACCCATCTTTGACCGCAACCAGGCCGGCGTGCTCCGAGCGCGCGCGAGCACGGGCGCGCTCCGCACGGAGCTGGCGCGGGCTCGGCTCGTGGCGGACGCGGAGCTCGCGGTCGCGCGGGCGCAGCTGGCGGCTTTTGAAGAGGCGGCTGAGACGCTGAAGACCCGCGTAAAGGGAAAGCAGAGCGCCACGCTGGAGCTACTGGAGAAGGCGTTCATCGCGGGGAAGCTCGGCGTCGCTGACGTTCTGCTTCGGCAGCGATTCGTCCTCGACGCTGAAGCGGCGCTCGCCGACGTGGCCATCGCTCGCGTGCGCCTCTCCTTTGCGTCCGGTGCGCTCTCGCAACGAACGGCGACGCGGATGGCTAGCGTCGAAACCGCAGGAGGTGAGCGATGAAGGCGCTCAACCAGATCGGCTTCTTCCTGATGCTCACTGGCGTTGGCGGTTCGCTCGGCTGCAGCGATTCCCGGGGTACCGGCACCGAAAAACATGAGCACGATCGAGAGTCCGCCAGCCGCAGCGACAAGAAGACGCACGACGGCGACAAACACGACGGCGACAAACACGACGGCGACGAACACGACGGCGACGAACACGATGACCACGATGAGACCGGGCGGGTCCTTCTCGACCCGAAGATGGCGAAGAGGATCGGCCTCACCACCGAGACCGTGAAGCGTCGGCCCCTCCCCGCGGAGCTCAGCACCACCGGCGAGGTCGACTTCGACCGGGATGCGCTCGCCCACGTCTCGGCTCGATTGCCGGGCCGCGTGGCCGACGTTCTCAAGACGCTCGGCGACGATGTTGACCGTGGCGACTGGCTCGTGGTGTTGGACTCCATCGAGCTCGGGCAGGCCAAGGCCGCCTACCTCCAGGCCAAGGCCGCATAAGAGGTCGCACGGTTGGCCTTGGCTCGCGAAGAGGGACTGTTGAAGGACCGAATCACGTCTGAGCGCGAGGTCCTGGAGGCGCGAGGGAGGCACCTTGCGGCCAGGAGCTCGCTCGACGTCGCTGCTGAGACCCTGCGTCTGTACGGGCTGAGCGACGCGAGCATCGCTGCGCTGAAGTTCGGAGAGAAGGGAGCGTCGGCGGTGCCGGTTCGCGCCCCCATCGGCGGGCGGATCGTCGACAAGCACGTCACGCGCGGCGAGCTCGTCACACCGGACAAAGCGCTGTTCACGATCGCCGACCTTTCGTCGGTGTGGGTGTGGATCGACCTGTTCGAGCGCGACCTCCCGCTCGTTCACGTCGGTGATGACGTGGCGGTCACCACCGCGTCTGTGCCCGACCGGGTGTTCGTCGGGAAGATCGGCTACATCCGAGACGAAGTTGACCGCGACACCCGGGCCGTCCGGGCGCGCATCGACGTCGAGAACACCGATCGGAAGCTCAAGCCGGGCATGTACGCGACGGTGCAGGTCGCCGACCCGCACGCGGCGGGCGGCGAAGGCGATGCAACCGAAGGGCTCGCTATCCCCGTAGCCGCGCTCGTCCAAGAAGGGAGCGCGGTCTTCGTCTTCGTGGAGACGACGGCGGGCGCCTTCGAGCGACGCAAGGTGAGGCTCGGGCGCCGGAGCGCGCAAGTCGTCGAGGTTCTTGCAGGGGTCAAGGAGGGGGAGGCGGTCGCCACGAAGGCCACCTTCTACCTGAAGTCCGAATCACAAAAGGGCTCGCTCGGCGAGTCCGGACACTCGCACTGAGGGGGATGAGCATGCTGTCGCGACTCATCGACTTCTCCCTCGACAACAAGGTCCTCGTCATTTGCGGCTGGCTGCTGCTCGCCGCGCTCGGCATCGACTCGTTGCGCTCGCTCCCCATCGACGCCGTCCCCGACGTCACCAACGTCCAGGTGCAGGTGCTGACCACAAGCCCCGGGCTCGCCCCCGAGGAGGTCGAGCAGTTCGTGACCTTCCCCGTCGAATCAGCGATGAGCGGCATCCCCGCGGTCGAAGAGATTCGATCGGTGTCGAAGTTCGGGCTCTCCGTCGTCACGGTCGTCTTCGAGGAAGGCTCCGACATCTACTGGGCCCGGCAGCTGATCTCCGAGCGCCTCGTCGAAGCGCGCGAGCAGATCCCAGCGGGCTACGGCGAGCCGACGATGGGGCCGATCTCGTCGGGGCTCGGTGAGATCTACCAGTTCGAGGTTCGCGGCGAGCCCATGTGCGGCGAGGGCCGGCCCGATACAGCGGAGTGCTACACGCCGATGGAGCTGCGC
Source organism: Phycisphaerae bacterium (assembly GCA_030429485.1). GTDB lineage: Bacteria > Planctomycetota > Phycisphaerae > Phycisphaerales > UBA1924 > JAUIFD01. The sequence continues at coordinate 4,248 of JAUIFD010000003.1, forward strand.
TCGATCCTCGACTGGAGTGTCGCCTTCCAGCTTCGTTCGGTGCCAGGCGTCGTCGAGGTCAACTCGTTCGGCGGCTTCCTGAAGACGTACCAGGTGACGCTGGACCCAGACCAGCTCAACTCCCGCGGCCTCAGCGTCGCTGACGTCGGCGAGGCGGTGGGTGCAAGCAACCGGAACGCGGGCGGCGGCTATCTGGAGCGCGGCGGTGAGCAGGTCCTCGTTCGCGGCGAGGGGTTGCTGACCGGCATCGACGACCTCGCCAACGTCGTTCTCGACCACGACGAAGCGGGAACGCCCATCCGCGTCATGGATGTGGCGCGCGTGGAACTCGCACCGATGATTCGGCAGGGAGCGGTGACCCGTGATGGCCGCGGCGAAGCGGTCGTCGGCATTGTCATGATGCTGATGGGCGAGAACTCACGCGTCGTTGTGGCCAACGTGAAGGACCGCATCGAGACGGTGCGCGCTTCTCTCCCAGATGGCGTCACGATCGAGCCGTTCTACGACCGAACCGAGCTGATCGACCGCACCATCCGAACCGTCGCTACCAACCTCGCCGAGGGCGGGCTGCTGGTCATCATCGTCCTGCTGTTGTTGCTCGGCAATCTCCGCGGCGGGCTCATCGTCGCGTCGGCGATTCCGCTGTCGATGCTGGTGGCGTTCATCGGTATGCGCGTGGCAGGGCTCTCTGGCAACCTGATGAGCCTCGGCGCCATCGACTTCGGCCTCATCGTCGACGGCAGCGTCGTCATGATCGAGAACGTCGTACGGCGCCTGCATCACGCGCAGTCGGCAGGTGAACAGCGCCCCTCGTCGGAGACCGTCCGCGATGCAGCCAAGCAGGTCGCCCGCCCCGTAGTGTTCGCCGTCGGCATCATCATGATCGTCTACCTGCCGATCCTTGGCCTGCGAGGGATCGAGGGGAAGATGTTCGTGCCCATGGCGCTCACCGTCGTCTTCGCGCTCGCGGGGAGCCTCCTGTGCGCGCTGACGCTGATGCCGGTCCTCGCGTCGCTCGTGCTCCGGCGCGTCTCCGAGAAGGAGCCGTGGCTCTTCCGACTTGCCCAGAGGGTGTACGAGCCGTTGCTCCCGAGGGTGATGCGGCGGCCGTACCTCATCGCAGCTACCGCCGGCACGATCTTCATCACGAGCCTGGGCGTCGTGCCGTTTCTGGGCGCGGAGTTCATCCCGCGGCTCGACGAGGGGGCCGTCGCCATGCAGATCTGGCGGCTGCCGAGCATCAGCCTGGAGCAGTCGAACGAGATCAGCACGCTCGCCGAGGCCGCGCTCAAAGAGGAGTTCCCCGAGGTGGACACCGTCGTGTCTCGAACCGGCCGGGCCGAGATCGCCACCGACCCGATGGGCGTCGAGATCAGTGATGCCTACGTGATGCTGCACCCTCCCGACACATGGCGTTTCTCGACGAAGGAGGGGCTCGTCCTCGCCATGGCGGAGCACCTGGAAAAGACGGTGCCCGCGGCGGCGTTCAGCTTCAGCCAGCCGATCGAGCTGCGCGTCTCCGAGCTCATCTCGGGCGTGCGCTCAGACGTCGCCGTCCACATCTACGGGGACGACCTGAAGAAGCTGAAGGAGGTGGCTGACGAAGTGGCCGCCGTGGTGAGCGGGGTGCCTGGCGCAGCGGACGTGAAGGCGGAGCAGACGACCGGACTCCCGCTTCTTCGCATCCGCCTCGATCGGGATCGCATGGCTCGGTACGGCATTCGCGCGGAGGACGCGCTCGACGTCGTCGAGGCCATCGGGGGAAAGCAGGTGGGGACCATCGTCGAAGGCCAGCAGCGGTACGCGCTTCAGCTTCGTTTCGATGAAGGGGTGCGACAGGACCACCGCGGGATCGAGAAGCTGCGGGTCTCGGGGCCTGGTCACGGGGCGGGACGCGCGCTGATCCCGCTTGGGCAGCTTGCGGCCATCCACCAGGAGGACGGCCCGGCGCAGATCAGCCGCGACCGCATCAGCCGTCGCATCAACATCGAGGCGAACGTTCGCGGCCGAGACCTCGCAGGGTTCGTGGCGGAGGCACAGGCGGCTGTCTCCCGCGAGGTCGACCTTCCGGACGGCTGGACCGTGGAATGGGGCGGGCAGTTCGAGAACCTGGAGGCGGCCAGCAGGCGGCTCGCGGTGCTCGTGCCGCTGGCCCTCATGCTCATCTTCGTGCTGTTGTTCAGCGCGTTCGGTTCGGGCCGCCTGGCCACGCTCGTGTTCTTGAACGTGCCGCTGGCGACGACGGGCGGTCTCCTCGCCCTGGCAGCTCGGGGATATCCGTTGTCGATCTCAGCAGGCGTTGGGTTCATCGCGCTGTTCGGTGTGGCTGTGCTCAACGGCGTGGTGCTCCTGAGCTACGCCGAGGAGCTCCGCCGAGGAGGCCAGGAGGCCACGGAAGCGGGACGCCATGCGGCCTTGCTCAGGCTACGGCCGGTGCTGATGACTGCGCTCGTGGCGTCGTTGGGCTTCGTGCCGATGGCGCTCGCTACGAGCGCGGGGGCGGAGGTGCAGCGGCCCCTTGCGACGGTCGTGATCGGTGGGCTGGTGACATCGACGGCGTTGACCCTCCTGGTCTTGCCGGCGTTGTACGGCCGACTACTGGCGCGTGACCAGGTGGTTGACGAGCACCCCCAACAGAGCAGCGAAAGCGAGCCACGTACCGAGGACGAGAACGAGTCCAACGCGGGTGGGCGCATGGACCGCTGAGGACGCGACCTGCTCGCGGCACTCGGCCATGACGGCGGGGCCAACGAGACGCCGAACCAGTAAGATGCCGAGCGGGATGATGATCACGTCATCGAGCAACCCGAGGACCGGGATGAAGTCCGGGATCAGGTCGATCGGGCTGAGCGCATACGCGACGACGAGGCCCGCCATGAGCTTGGCGGCGAGCGGTGTGTCCCGATGACGGACGCAGAGCGAGAGGACCTGGGCCTCGCGCCCTGCGGTCCCGGCTAGCTCGCGGAGCCGTTCAAGAAGTCGCAACCTAGGCAGCCTCCTGGGCGTCGCTACACCGATGGACCTCTACCGTGACGTGAGCCATGCCGAGCCGACCCGCAACCTCTGCGAACACCGAGGGCGAAACGTCGTCGTGCGTCACGACCGCAGCCACCGCCGCCATCTTTGCGTCGCCCAATCGCCACACGTGGAGGTCGGCAACCCGGGCATCGGCGATCGCCTCCAGCTCTCGCTTCAGCTCATCGACCCGCTCGGGCGCGACCGACGCGTCGAGGAGGATCCGACTCGTTGCCCGAAGCAGACCGACGCCCCACCGAGTGATCAGCACCGCACCCACGATGCCCATCATCGCGTCCATCCAGCTCCAGCCGGCGAAACTGCCCGCAACCAGCGCGACCACCGCCAGCACCGACGTGAGCGCGTCCGCGACGACGTGGAGATAGGCCGCTCGAAGGTTGTGGTCGTGGTGTTCGTGATGGTGATGGTGATGGTGATTGTGATGGTGCCCGTCTTCATGGGGATGGTGGTGGCCAGGCCCACCGTGGAGGACGAGCGCGCTCACCAGGTTCACCAACAACCCGGCGACGGCGACAACGATGGCTTCCGTGAAGTGGATGTCGACGGGGTTGAGCCAACGATCGATGGACTCGACGGCCATCAGCGCCGCGACCACGACCAGCAGCAACGCGCTGGAGAATCCGCCAAGGGCGTTCACCTTCCCCGTTCCGAACGCGAAGCGCCGATCATCGCGATGCCGACGGGCGTACCAGTACGCGAAGGCCGCGAGACCGAGCGCACCTGCGTGGCTCGCCATGTGCCATCCGTCGGCAAGCAGAGCCATGGAGCCGAAGGCGTAGCCGGCGGCGATCTCGACGATCATGGCGGTGAACGTCAGGGCGATGACCCAGCGTGTCCGCCTCTCACCGCTCTCGTTGGCTCCGGTGAAATCGTGCTCGTGTTGCCAGTGGGAGAGGTCCTCGTGGTGCATCATGGCTCCTGGCTGCTGGCTGCCTGCGCAGTGCTGGTTCCGTCACGAAGGCGGCGCGTCACGCTCCCGAACTGAAGATACAGGGCCGGGACGACGAGCATGTTCAACGCCGTCGATGTCACCAGGCCGCAGAGGATGACCACGGCCATCGGTGATTGGATCTCCGCGCCCGGCTCCCCTGATGCGAGCGCGAGTGGCACCAACGCGAGCGCGGAAGCCAGGGCGGTCATCAAGACGGGCGCGAGGCGCTCCATCGCGCCACGCCGCACCGCCACCGCAGGGTCGTCGACCCCTTCCTCCCGCACGAGGTGCTGGACGTGGGTGACCAACATCAGCCCGTTGCGCGTCGCGATGCCGAACAGGGTCACGAAGCCGATGAGTGTGGCCACCGAGATGACCGCGCCCGAGAGGAACACGCCGACGACGCCGCCGATGAGGGCGAGCGGAAGGTTGAGGAGCACCAGCAGCGTGTCGGTCGCCGAACCGAGCACGCTCAAGAGCAGCGCGAAGACGCCCAGCAGCACCAGGAGCGAGAGCCAGAAGATCGTCTGCTGCGCTTGCTGCGCGCTCTCAAACTGGCCGCCGTATTCGACGTGGACTCCCGTCGGAAGCGTGACCCGCTCGCGGACCCGTTCGCGTACGGCCTCTACGACGCCGACCACGTCCTCTCCGGCCACGTTGGCCTGCACGACGACCTTCCGCTCGACGTTCTCTCTCGCGATGCGCCCCGGCCCTACGTCGCGCACGACCGAGGCCAACGCCGAGAGAGGCACTGACCCGCCCGAGGGGATGGAGACGCGGAGGGCCTTCAGACGAGAGAGGCTCGACCGCTCCTCGTCGGGAAGCTTCACGACAAGGTCAAAGCGACGGTCGCCGTCGGTCACCGTGGCGACCTCTGCGCCGGTATAGGCGATCTCCATCGCCTCGGTGACGTCGTGAGCAGCCAACCCATGAGCGGCAACCGCAGCCCGATCGAGCCCGACGCGCGCGAAAGGGATCGACGGCTGCTGCTCCAGCGACAGGTCGACGATGCCCGACACGCCCTCCATCTCGCGCTGGATCTCGCCGGCTACGCGGTACAAGAGCGTGAGATCCTGGCCGAAGACTTTCACCGCGAGGTTGGCGCGCGTCCCTGACAGCATGTGGTCGATGCGGTGGGAGATGGGCTGGCCAATCGTTATGTTCGTGCCGGGGACCGCCGCGAACGCAGAGCGAAGCGCGGCGAGAAACTCTGCCGTTGACCGCTCCTTCACCGCGAGCGTGACGTCGATCTCGGACGCATTGACGCCCTGGGCATGCTCGTCGAGCTCCGCGCGGCCGGTGCGGCGGGCCACCCGCGTGACCTCGGGCTGGGCGAGGAGGATGCCGTCGACCATCCTGGCCAGGCTGTCCGACTGCTTGAGCGAGACACCGGGGACAGTGACCACTGAGATGGTGAGCGTCCCCTCGTTGAAGCGCGGGAGAAAGCTCTGCCCCGCCGACGCCAGCGCGACCCCAGCGGCGAGGAGCAGAACCAGCGACGCGGCGGCGACGGCCAACCACCTCTTGAGCGCCACCTCGAGCAGGGGCGCGAACACTGCCTTCAGTCCGCGTAGGAACCGCGTCTCTTCCTCCTGGTGGCCACCCCGGGCGAGCAAGAGCAGACATAGGGCGGGCGTCACCGTGAGCGCGACGACGAGGGAAGCGCCGAGTGACACGAGATAAGAGAGCCCAAGCGGAACGAGGAGCCGACCTTCGACCCCGCTCAGGAAGAAGAGCGGGAGGAAGACCAACATGATGATCAGGGTCGCGAAGACGATCGAGGAGCGGATCTCGCGGCTGGCGTCGAAGACCACGGACAAGGCCGACCGCCGCTCAGCCTCCGGTCGGACTGCGTTCTCGCGGAGTCGACGGACGACGTTCTCCACGTCGATGATGGCGTCATCGACGAGCGCACCCACCGCGATGGCCATGCCGCCGAGGGTCATGGTGTTCAGGGTGACGCCCATCGCGTCGAGCACGAGCACGCTGACCACGAGCGAGAGGGGGATGGCCAGCGCGCTGATGACGGTGGGCCGGAAGCTCCCGAGGAAGACGAGCAGGATCAGGAGGACCAGGATCGCGCCGTCGCGAAGCGCTGAGCTCACGTTGTCCACGGCGACGTCGATGAAGTCAGCCTGCCGGAAGATGTCGCTGTGGATCTTCATCCCCTCGGGCAGGCGCGCCTGAAGATCTGCGAAGACCTCGTCGAGGCGTTCGGTCAGCGCCAGGGTATTCGCCCCAGGCTGCTTTTGGATGCCCATCACCACGGCCGGCTCGCCGCCGAACGCGCCGGTGCCTCGCTTGAGGGCCGGCCCCCACAGCACCTTGCCCACGTCGCGGACGAGGACCGGGTGACCTCCGCGGCGCGCGACGAGAGTGGTGAGCAGGTCGTTCTCGGAGTGAACGCGGCCGAGCCCGTGCACGAGGAGCTCTTCCCCACCTTCGAGGATGAAGCCCGCCGAGCTGCTGGAACTGGCCAGGGTGAGGGCCTCGCTGACCTCATCGAGGGCGAGGTCGAAGGCCGCAAGTCGCTCCGGCGACAGAATGACCTGTAGCTGACGGACTTCGCCGCCGATGGGGATGACCTGGGCGACGCCGGGCACCGACAAGAGGCGACGCCGCACCGTCCAGTCGGCCTCCGTTCGGATCTCCATGGGCGACTGCGCGTCGCTGGTCATGGCGATGAAGAGAATCTCGCCCATGATCGACGTCACCGGCGCGAGCATGGGCGGCTCCAGATCGGCAGGTATTTGACCTCGCGCGGTCTGTAGGCGCTCGCTCACGACCTGGCGGGCACGGAAGATGTCGGTGCCCCACTCGAACTCTGCCCAGACCACGCTGATGCCAACACCTGACGAGGAGCGCACCCGGCGGAGCCCCGCAGCCCCGTTCAGCGCGGTCTCGATGGGGAGCGTGACGTAGCGCTCGACTTCCTCGGGCGCCATGCCGTGGGCCTCCGTCAGCACCGTTACCGTTGGGGCGGTCAGGTCTGGGAACACGTCGACGGGCATCTGGCTCGCGCGCCAGGCACCGATGCCAAGCAGACCGGCGGCAACCAGCAGCACGATGACGCGGTTCTTGAGGGACCAGGCGATGAGGCCGTCGATCATGGTCTCGACCGTGGCGACAGGTCCCTTGCCGTGGCCCTAGTGCGCATGGCCGTGTCCGATCGCCGCGCCTGAGGCGGTCGCGAGCTTCACGTACATTGCCCCCGTAGAGACCACGCGCTCGCCGGCCTGCACGCCTTCCTCGATGAGCACGCGTCCGCCAACTTCACCGGCGAGCGTCAACGGCCGGCGCGCGAACGACTCTCCCTCGACCATCACGTAGGCGACGGGTGCGCCCTGCTCGTAGACCACCGCGCTCGCTGGCATCGCGAGCCGCACCCTCGGGGCGGCGACCGCGAGATCCACGACCACCTTCGCGCCCGCCGGGAGCGCGCCGTCCGCGTTCTCGATCGCGACGCGCAGCGGGAACGTGCGGTCTGCCTCGTCGAGCACGGTCGACGGCGAGACGCCGCCCTCGCCGACGACGATGTCGCGCCACTCGCCGCCAGGCAGCCGGAATGCCCCGCCGAAAACCTTGCGTGCTTCGGCATGTTTGATCTCGGGTACCCGCGCGACGAGCCAGAGGACGGAAGTGTCGACGATCTCGAACATCTTCTCGCCCTCTTCGACGTACGACCCCGCAACGACCGGGACGTCGGTCAGGACGCCGCCGATGGGTGCGACGATCTGGATGCCTCCCGGCGCGCGCCCACCGGAGACGGCGCCCTGGTATTGGGCGAGCAAGCGATCCGCGCTGGCGCTGTCCGCCTTTGCGCGAGCCACCCCGGCCTCGGCTTCTTGAAGCCGCCGCGCGGGGACCGCGCCCTGCTCGACGAGGGAGGTCAGGCGGTCGACCTCACGCTGGGCAGTGCTCGCCGCGATGGACGCCTTCTCTTTCTGCAAAAGGATGGCCGCGAGGTTCCCGCCCCCGCTCATCGATGGGACGAGGGTCCCGAGGACGGTGCCGCGCCCGATGACCGCGCCCACCTGCGGGAGTCCGCCGCTGGCCGCCACCAAACGACCTGACGCGGAGGCGGTGACGCGCGCACGACCGTCGCTGCGAGGGACGAGCTCTCCGAAGACCCGGACTGTGGGGCTCACGGCTTGCTTCTTCACTTCTGCAAGTGCGAAATCGAGCCTCCAGGCCTGCTCCTTGAGGAACGAGATGCTGCCGTCGTCACCCTCTTCCTCTCCCCCGCCGAGCGCCTTCTCCGCCGCGGCGCGGGTGGGATAGACCGTGACCTCTCCGACGTCGTGAACGTGTACGCGCGCCCCGCGGGCGAGGTGGAATCGCAGCCTTCGCAGTCCAGCGGTGGTCGGCTTGGCGACCGGCCGGAAGATGCCGGGCACGGAAGGCCCGCGGACCTCAAAGGTCTCTGCCGCCCCTGACGCAGTAGACAGCTCGACGACCAGTGCCCCTTCGCCGACGGCCGTCCACAGCTCGCCACAGTCGGTGAAGTGGGCGGCGAAGGGCGTCTCCTCGCCGACGATGAGGGGGCCGAACTCGACGAAGAGCTCCGTCTCACTGCCGTCGGCCGGGGAGCGCGAAAAGTCGGTGATGGTCGTGCCAGGGAGCCCGCCCTCAACGCCGTGGCCATGCCCGTGCCCAGGGGCGCCCGCCTGCTCGTGCCCACCGTGGTCGTCGTGCCCACCGTGGTCGTCATGCCCAGCGTGGTCGTCGTGCCCGCCGTGACTGTGGCCGCCGCGGTCGTGGTCGCTCTCGCAGCCAGAAAGAACAGCGAGACCCAGGCCACAGCCCACAGCGAGCACGAGCAAGGGGAAGGTGAGGAGCTTCGGGCTGTTGTGGCCAGTCATGGGTCGCTCTTTCGGTCGCCCAGGCCGCCAGAAACTCGCGGGGCGGCCTGGAATCGCAGCGCGCGACGGACGAGGTCGGCTTGTCGGGCGGTGGAGGTCAGATCGATGGCGACGAGCTCGTCGTCGAGGACCGAGCGCTCTGCCTCCAGGAGCGCGAGCAGTGGGAGCTCGCCGCCGGCCCAGGCGGCTCTCGCGGTCTTCACCAGCGCCTCGCCGCGTTCGCTTGCGGCGGCGCGATGAGCCGCGAGCGCGTCCAGGGCCTTCGAGGACAAGGCGCGCGCAGCCTCGGCCTTGCGCGCCACGTGGTCCGTCTCCAGCTCGGCGCTCAGCTCCGCCGACCGTCGAGCCGAGGCGAGGGCTTCGCGTTTGTCGTCGCCGCGCTCAAAGACGGGGAGCGGCACCTGGAGGGTCGCGTAGTAGCCGGCCTCAAGCGAGCCGGGGAGACCGCCTCCGAGATAGCCCTCGTTCGTCTTTCCCCCGAGGGAGACGGTGACCGGGGGGAGATACCACCGGCCAGCGGCTTCCTCTTCGATCGTGAGCGCCTTCTTGCGCTCGTCCCAAGCCCTCGCGAGGAGCGGGCGCGGCGGCGTCCCCGCGGCCGGCGCGCGCAGCGGAACGAGCGTGACGTCGTCTGCGAGCTCCGCGTCGGGATCGTTGAGCCACGCGCGCATCTCGGCGAGGTCGGCGTCTCGGGCGAGCTCGGTCTTCAGTCTGGCCTGCTCCGCTCTCCTCCGCTCGCGCTCGATGCGGAGGACTTCGTAGCGAGAGGCATCCCCCTTCGCCTCGCGCGCCTCGATGCGTGCAGCGAGCTCGTCGAGGCGCGCCAGCCACGAGTTGTGTGCCCGCAAGCGTTGGGTGTCGGCGACGACGCGAAAGAAGAGCGTGTCGAAGGCAAGCAGCCGCTCCACCTTTCGGGCCTCGCCCACCAGCCCCTCGGCGTTCGCGCGCCGAGCGCCCGCGTCGTCGAGGAGGCCACGCCGGAACGAAAAGTCGATCGTCTGGCCGAGCCAGACGTAGCTATCGGCGCTGCCCGAATAGGTCAGACCTCCACCTTGAGCCGTCGCCCCGAACGACTGCTCGCGCTGAAGACCCACAAAGGGGTTCTCTCGCGGGAGCGCCGCACGAGCCTCGGCACGAACACGATCGCGCTCGGCCTCGGTGAGGGCGTCGAGGCGTCCATCTTTCATCAGGTGCTCGTGCGCGGCATCGAGCGTCCATGTCTTTGCGTGCACAGCGGGCGTCGCAGCCGTCACGAGGACGGCGAGAAACCGACCAAGAATCGGTTTTCGGTTCGAGCGCCAGCGGTTGTGCCTTTGAGGGGCCGTCACGATCAGTCCTCTGGGTGCGGTTGTCGGAGCTCGCCGAGGTCGACGTGGCCGGCGGCGTGGTGGCCGTGTACGGGCGACGCCACCATCACACCGGCCAACGACTCGACGACGCTGTGCAGCTGTACGGGCGCAAGTAGGACCGGGAGGGAGAGCACGGCGGCGGTGAGCACCGAGCGATAGACGAGCCGGTCGCCATGTTGGGGCAAGCAGAGCGCCTCGACACGGGCCTCCAGCCAGCCGCTCGAAAATGCAGGGGCGAGGTTCGGAGCGGCTTTACCGGGGTGCTGTCGACCGAGAACAAGAAGGGTCTCAGCGACGAGCGCCGCGCTCCCGACCGTGATCGCCGCGCGCCGGTCGGCGCGCTTTTCTTGGGCAAGGACGAGGAGCGATACCAGTTGCCGACGGAGCGAGGGCCACAGCAGGAACGACGCGAGTCGGGCTACGACACGCCACATCGCGTCGCGCCCGCGCACATGGGCCACCTCGTGGGCGACCGCGGCACGAAGTTGAGCCTTCGAGAGAATGGTTTTCAGGCCGCGTGAGATCACGATCCGCGGGGCGACGATACCGAGGCTGAAGGCGTAGGGCATGTCGTCGTCGGTCTGTACGTACGCGCCGCGCGCCCCACCGCCGAAGAGGGCCACAACGCTCCGACGTGCGTGAAGGAACCGCCGCAACTCGTTCGAGAGTGCGGCCAACGCCAGCGCGCCGATCGCAACGGCGACCGCCGCCTCCCACCCGGAGCTGAACGCCAGCGTGCCATGGGTGAAGCAGAGGTGAGGCGCCGCCGGGTAGGCTGCGCAGTGATCCAACGTCGGAGCGAAGAGCGCGACTGCCGGCACGGCCACGACGGCTCCGGTGAACAGCAGGCTGAAGCCACCCGGGAGGAGCAGACCCGCCCATGTCATGCGATGGAGCTGCGCCACGGGGAGGCGCGCGAGCCGGCTGCGCCCCCAACCCGCAGCGCCGGCAGCCACGAGGAAGTTGCCCACGAGCGCGCCAAGAGCGAGCGAGAGAAGCACCACAAGGAGGCCGCCGTGCGCGTGCATCACTCGGTCTCCTGGGTTTCTCTTGCACGCCGTTCGGCGATCATCGCCTCCAGCTTTTCGAGCGTGTCGGTCCCCGCGTCAGCTGCGACGTCGACGAAGGCGGCGAGGATCTCGGTCTCCGCGTCGCTGACGGACTCGGCGACATCACGGATGACGCGTGCTCTGAACTCCGCACGGCTGAGGCTCGGGCGGTAGACGAAGGCGTGGCTGACCTTGTCGCGGTCGAGCAGCCCCTTCTTGAACAGGCGGTCCATGGTCGACTGGATGGTGTTGTGGCTGACCTTGCGCCGGCGGCCGACTACCTTCCAGACGGCCTTCACGTCGACGTCGGAAACCTCCCAGAGGTGGTCCATCACGGCGCGTTCGAGGTCTCCCAGGGTGATCGGCGGTGGCATGCCGGGCAACCTAGCAGGAAAACCGGCCGGCTATCGGTTTTTAGCGGGGCAGCCCTTTCACGGATCAGCCGTGCAGCGCGTTAGGGCCGACGATTCCCCACAACCCGGAGGGCGGCCCCCATCCGATCGAGCCAATCGTGGGCGGCCACGTCGGCGCCTGAACTGATTCAAACCGGTTCGTCGCAGGGAAAACCCCCCGAGCCGTCGTGGACCTCGCGAGAGCGACTCTCGCGGGGAGCCGAGAGCGGGCCGGCACTCACAGCTTGCTGAAGAGCGCGTAGCCCGGCCCCGACTACCGCAGGCGACCGCCGCTCGCCCGGTAAATAGCCGACAGCTGTTGTCGAGATGCGGACACCTGGAGCGTGTGTGTCGCCAAACCTACTGCGGACGCAGCTGTGGGATGGCCCGCCCTCTGCATGATCGGAGATTGCCAACCAAACCAAGGAGCCAAGCCATGAAGGCCATCGGCATGATCGTCGCGACCACATCGTCACTTCTGTTCTTGTCCGGCTGCGCGTCCGATGGGACCAAGCCGGATGACATGGGCGCCTCGGAGCACCGCGCCGCCGCGGAGCGCGAGAGGGTTGAGGCGGAGCAGCATGAGGAGCAATACGACCCGTCAGCCGTGAGCCATCGAGATCCGTCCCAAGCAGAGGACGTCATCTATGGGGTCACTGACGTCTACTGGAGCGGCGATGTCTACAACCCGACCAAGGTGCATAAGAACGTGGCAGAGGCACACAGGGATCTGGCCAAGGCCCACGATGCTGCCGCCGTGACACTTGAATCGTTCGAAGAGGCAGAGTGCAAGGCTTTCCCAGCCTCAACGCGGCCCTCATGCCCGCTCCTCGGGTCCGTCGCTACCGTGGACGACATCGAGGGAGGCGTTCGGCTCCGCTTCAGTGAGGGCTTCGATGTAGCGCCGGTGGCTGCGCACGTTCGCTGCCACTTCGCGTTCGCCCGGGCGCAGGGCTACAAGGGAATGGACGGCTGCCCCCTGTATCTGAAGGGCCTGCGCGTGAAAAAGGGAGACGGCGCCATCGACCTGCTCATCGAAGACGACGCGCAGCTAAAAGAGCTCCGCAAGCGGGCCCACGCGCACGCTGGCGTATCCCAGTAGCGGGAACCACCTTGACCAGCGGGCGCAGTCGGCGTGACGAGCACACCCGACTGCGCCGCCGCGCGCACCGCCTCCGACGTCGGGGCGGGACTTGGCCCCGGCGACTAACCGTCGAGCTCGGGCACGGCGTGTTCGCGGCAGCAGGCGGGGACCACATCGCGGACCGCCGCGATGGCCAGCCGGAGCTTGTCGAGGAACGACGCCGCGCTCTCGATCTCAACCCGGTGCGGATGGCGCGACCACACATCGGCGACCTTCCGGTCCAGCACGAGCGCGTCGGAGGCAGACTCGATGCGCAGCGGGTTGTCGTTGCTGTAGCCAGCCGCGCCCGGCGTGTGCAGATGGATGACGGCGTCATAGCGCGCGAGCTCTTCGGCCTCCGTCGAGCCGATCTCTGAGAAGAACTCGCTCGCGCCGCCCGGCCAGTAGGCGAGGCCGTCGAGGGTCCCGCGGTCGCAGAGCGCGACAGCCACCTCGCCCGACTCGACCGCGCGCCGCTCGAGCTCCCGCTGCACAGCGTAGATGGCGCGCTGCGCCGCGCGCAGGCTCACAGGATCGTCGCCGCGGGGGAAGCCGCCGCCGAAAATGATGGAGGCGGCTTCGGGCAGCACCGCGACGTGCTGACAGAAGTGCCGACGTACGACCTCGAGGACCGCCGTCTTGCCGGCGCTCGGTCCGCCCGTGAGCGCGACCAGCCGGCACGCGTGACGCTCGAGGTCGCAGCGGCAACTCAATGGAGCTCCCAGGTCGAGCCATCCGTAGGCACGACCACGTCCCAGCCGAAGCGATCCCGCAGCCGGCGCCGAAAGGCGTCCGCCGCGCTCGCCTCGCCGTGGGTGACGAACACCTTCTTCGGCCGGACGTCCGAGCGTGCGAGCCAGTCGATCATCTCGCTGTAGTCCGCGTGCGCCGAGAGGCCGCCGACCTGGACGACGCGCGCCTTCACCGGCACATACTGGCCGTGGATCTTGAGATCGTCGGTGCCGTCGACGAGGCTCCGCCCGCGCGTGCCGCCGGCCTGGTAGCCGACCATGAGGAGCGTGTTCCGCTCGAACGGGAGGAAGCGCCGGAGGTGATGAAGCACGCGCCCCCCTGTGAGCATGCCGCTGGCGGAAATGATCACGCGGGGCCCGTCGGAGCGGTCGAGCGCCTTGGACGCCTCCGGTGTGCTGGCATAGTCAGCGACGTTGCACATGGCGTGGCAGTCGTCGTCGCTGAGGACGTGGTCGACGGTGTTGTCGCAGAAGAGCCGGCTGGCGTTGATGGCCATCGGGCTGTCGAGGCTGACGGGCAGGTCGGGGATCCGACCCCGCTGTTTCAGGTCGGCGATGAGGTGCAGCAGGTGCTGGGCGCGACCCACGGCGAACGCAGGAACGACCACCGTGCCTTCGCGCTCGGCTGTCGAGGTGATCACCTCCGCGAGGACGTCGCTGACCTCCTCGCTTGGATGCCGCCGATCGCCGTACGTGGACTCGATGACGAGCGTGTCAGCCGACGGCAGCGACTCAGGCGGCTTCATGATGGGGTCGTGCGGCCGGCCCACGTCGCCGCTGAACACGAGCGAGCCACTGCCCCATCCGAGCCGCACGGCGCTGGAGCCGATGATGTGCCCGGCACGGCTGAACCGTGCCTCGATTCCGTTCGCCACGGGCACGGGCACATCGAACGGGTGACACGAGAGCCGATCCAATGCCTTCTCAGCGTCGTCAACGCCGTAGAGCGGCTCTGGCGAGGCATGGCGGCTGTAGCCACCGCGCCGCGCTCGCTTGGCGTCCTCCTCCATGAGGTGTGCGGAGTCGCGGAGCAGGATCTGAAGCAGATCACCTGTGCCCTTCGTGCAGTAGATGGGGCCAACGAAGCCGTCCCGACACAGCCTCGGTAGGTAGCCGGAGTGGTCGATGTGCGCATGCGTCAGCACGACGGCATCGACGTCCTTCGGCGAGAACGGTGGTGAAGACCAGTTTCGCTCGCGCAGTCGCTTGAAGCCCTGGAAGAGGCCGCAGTCGACGAGGACGGTCTGGTCGCCTGCGCGCACGAGGTAGCGCGACCCGGAAACCGTCTCGGCCGCGCCGCAGAACGTGAGGTCAGGACGTTTGCTCACGCTGCCCCCTGTCTGCGCCGTAGACCACGTGCACAGGAACATCGGCCTCGCGCGCTACGCGCTGCGCGACGCTGCCATGCAGCAACCGGTCGACGCCTCGGCGCGCGTGAGAGGGCATGACGACAACCTCGACGTCTGCAGCAGCGCGCAGAATCTCGTCGGCGGCGTCGGTTGCGCGCGACACGTGCGTGGTCACCGGTCCGTCGCCCTGAAGTGCGCCGGCAACCTCATCGAGCCGATGCTTCGCTCCCTGCATCGAGGCGTCGTTGCGGGCTGTCGACCCATCCTCATGGCATCCGGCGCCTCGGAGTGCGGGCGGGAGGATGGCGAGCAGGAGGAGCGTCGCGTCGGGACCGCCGAGGCGTCGCGCTGCGCGGGCGGCAACCGCACCGAGCGCGACACCTTCGTCGTCATCGGTCGCAATCGGGATCAGGACGTCGGTCTTGGCCATATATCTGCTCCTACCGCTGGGGATCGGCGCTCATGCGTGGGCCTGTTGCCCACCGAATCGACTCACCTTGGGGATGAAC
Source organism: Phycisphaerae bacterium (assembly GCA_030429485.1). GTDB lineage: Bacteria > Planctomycetota > Phycisphaerae > Phycisphaerales > UBA1924 > JAUIFD01. Next base: position 19,600 of record JAUIFD010000003.1, read on the forward strand.
GCTGGGGTGCTGGCGACGTAGGCGCGCCATTGGTCGCCGAACTGCGCCTCCATGTCCGCCTCTTCACGTCGGGAGAGGCGCGCGTACATGAACACCAGCACGGGGAACATCGCGAGGGTCAGCAGCGTGGGCCACTGCAGCAGGAACCCGAACATCACCAGGACGAAGGCGATGTACTGCGGGTGGCGGACCCAGCTGTAGGGACCCGATGTCGCCAGCGTGCCCTTCTTCTGGGCGAGGTAGAGCACGCGCCAGGACGCGCTCAGCAGGATGAAGCCTGCGACGATGAACACGTTGCTGGCGATGTGGATCGGGTGGAAGTGGGCGTCGCCCTGCACCCCGAGGAAGGTCGCCCACAGATGGCCATTCTCGTGGGCGAAGAAGTCCGTTTCGGGGAACATGCTCTGGAGCCAGCCTGCGAGGACATAGATCGTCAGCGGAAAGCCGTACATCTCGACGAAGAGCGCGAGGACGAAGGCGGAGAACGTCCCGAGCGTCCGCCAGTCACGCTTCGTCTGCGGCTTGAAGAAGGTGAACGCAAAGAAGATGAACAGGGCCGAGTTGAGGATGACCAAGCCCCAGAGGCCGTAGGAGGAGGTGTCGTGGCTCATCGTCCTCCCTCCTCGCGCTCGCCGTGGCGGCGGGGGCCGTCGCTGGTGTGGGTGTCACCATTCTGACCCTCCTCGTGGTGCCCGTGCCCATGGTGGTGTCCCCCGTGCATGAACAGATGCATCAACGGACAGAGCAAGAGGATGGCGTAGGGGAGCGCTCCGAGGATGTGCGCCTCATGCTCCTCCCAGAGCAGAAAGAGCGCCGCAGCGATGAGCACGCAAAGGCCGAGGACGTAGGTGCTCTTCGAGTGCGCCGCGCGCGCGAGGCCGGCAGTCGCGGTCATCGGTCACCGTCCCTTCTCGTCCGCATGCTTCTCACTGCTACCGGGATGACCACCGCGAGAACGAGGAGCGCTCCGCCCCACCACCAGCCGTGCCACATCGAGTCGAACCAACCGTGCATCTCCATGACGTTCCTCCCGTTGATCAACGGCCCATCTGACACGTCCCCTTGTCCAGTCGATCGGCGTGCCACTGCACATGCGTCCGAAGAGACGAGACCGACTCCGGCCGCTTGGCCTTGAACACGATCCGCGCACCGTCGGGCGTCTCCTCGACGATGACATCGGTCTCCGGCATCTCCGCCATGTGGGCGGGCCCCTTCATCGCGTGAGCCCGGTAGTGGTCGGCCATCGCCGAGACTCGCCGCCGAAGGTCGTCGAGCATGTTGATAGGCGCGGTGAACGTCATCGCCGCGCCGCCCTTTACCTCCGCGTGAGAAACTGTCGCGTTCATCACGTACATGGGACAGATGTCGTCGTTCCCTGACGGCATCTTCATCATGTGCGGCCGTCCGGTGGCGGTGGCCTGCTCCGCGGGCTTGGCCACGGGGTCCTCGCACCCGGCGGTCAACGCCAGCGCGGCCACGACGGCAACGGTGAACAGCAGGGCGCTTCTGACCATCATGACAACCTCGCGCGCTTCAAGCGGAGCGCGTTCCCGACGACGGAGAGGGAGCTGAAGCTCATCGCCGCGGCCGCGAGCATCGGGCTCAGCAGCAGGCCGAAGAACGGATAGAGCAACCCGGCCGCGACGGGGACGCCCGCGGCGTTGTAGGCGAACGCCCAGAAGAGGTTTTGCTTGATGTTGCGCATGGTGGCGCGACTCAGCCGGCGCGCTCGCACGATGCCGCCAAGGTCGCCCTTCACGAGGGTAACGCTGGCGCTCTCCATGGCGACGTCGGTGCCGGTGCCCATGGCGATGCCGACCTGTGCCTGCGCGAGGGCGGGCGCGTCGTTCACGCCATCGCCCGCCATGGCGACGATGGCGCCTTCGCCCTGGAGTCGCTCGACCTCAGCCTTCTTCTGTTCGGGCAGGACCTCGGCGACGACCCGGTCGATGCCAAGCTTCTTCGCGACCGCCTCCGCCGTCGTGCGGCTGTCGCCAGTGAGCATGACGACCCGCAGCCCCTCTTCGTGAAGCGCCTTGATGGCGTCGGGGGTTGTTGCCTTGATGGGGTCAGCCACGCCGAGCAGCCCGCTGGCGACGCCACCGATCACGACGAACATCACTGTCTGGCCCTCTGCGCGCAGGGCCTCTGCGCGCTCGACGAGGTTCCCAGGCTCCACCCCGAGCTCGGTGAGCAGCGCGCGGTTGCCGAGGCCGATGCGCTTGCCACTGACGACGCCCGTCACGCCCTTGCCGGTGACCGATTGAAAGCCGTCGACGTCGAGGGAGCCGGTCGGGCCGCCGCGCTGCTCCGCACCGCGCACGATCGCCGCGGCCAGTGGGTGCTCGGACGACCGCTCGATGGCGGCCGCGGCGGCCAGCAGCTCTGCCTCGTCGGCGCCATCGGCCACCTCTACGGTGACCAGCTCGGGGTGGCCCTCCGTGAGGGTCCCCGTCTTGTCGACGACGAGGGTGTCGACCTTGCGCATCACCTCGATGGACTCGGCGTTCTTGAACAGCACGCCGAGCTGCGCACCCTTGCCCGTCGCGACCATGATCGACATCGGCGTAGCGAGCCCGAGCGCGCAGGGACAAGCGATGATGAGCACAGCGACCGCGTTGATGAGCCCGTACGCCATCGCGGGGTCGGGGCCCCACACCGCCCAGACCACAAACGTGATCACGGCGACGGCGACGACGACGGGGACGAAGTATCCGGACACCACGTCGGCCAGCTTCTGGATGGGAGCACGGCTGCGCTGGGCTTCGGCCACCATGGTCACGATGCGCGAGAGCAGGGTGTCGGCGCCGACCTTCTCCGCTCGCATGACAAAGCCGCCCGTCTGGTTGACGGTTGACCCCACGACCGCGTCGCCTTCGGCCTTCTTCACGGGGATGGGCTCGCCTGTGACCATGGACTCGTCGACGCTCGAGGAGCCCTCGAGCACGACGCCGTCCACCGGCACCTTCTCTCCGGGACGGACGCGTAGGCGGTCACCGGCGACGACGGCCTCCAGAGGCACATCGCTTTCCGTCCCGTCGTCGGCCACGCGTCGCGCGGTCTTGGCCTGCATGCCCAGGAGCTTCTTGATCGCCGCGCTCGTCTGCGACCGCGCCTTCAGCTCCAGCACCTGGCCGAGCAGGATGAGGGTCACGATGGTGCCGGCCGCCTCGAAGTAGACGGCGACCTCGCCGGCTTCGTTCCTGAACGACGCGGGGAAGATGCCGGGCAGCAGCGTGGCGATGACGCTGTAGGTGAAGGCGACGAACACACCGAGCCCGATCAGCGTGAACATGTTCAGGTTGAATCCCTTGAGAGACTGGACGGCCCGTACGTAGAACGGCCACGCTGACCACAGCGCGATGGGCAACGCGAGCACGAGCTCGATCCAGCTGCGCCAGCCATGAGGGAGAGCGGAGGAGACCGGCTGGCCGGGGAGCATGTCGCCCATGACGATGGCGACGAGCGGGACGGTCAGCACTGCCGCGAAGACGAATCGCCTCGTGAAGTCCTTGAGCTCGGGGTTCTCCTCCTCGTCACCGACGGGCGTTCGAGGCTCAAGCGCCATGCCGCACTTGGGGCAGGAGCCCGGCTCCGACTGGACGATTTCGGGGTGCATCGGGCACACCCACTCCGTCGCGGCGACCGCGGGGGTGGCCCGCTCGAGCGCCATGCCGCACTTGGGGCAGGACCCCGGGTCCGCCTGGCGCACCTCAGGGTGCATGGGGCAGGTCCACGGGCCGCTCGATGCCGCCGGTTGGTTTGGGCCGGCTGGAGGCGCCTCATGGTGGCAGTCGGTGTGGTCGTGATCCGTGTGCAGCATGCCCCCATCCACCGCAAGCTTCGTGCCCAGCGGCTGGCGGTACTTGGGGTCGTTCCAGCACGCCTTTCGGTTCTTGCCGAAGTGGTGGGTGTCGGGCAGCCGCCGACGACTGGGGAATAGCCGACACGTAGCAGCGCGAGCCGGTGTGGGGCATCGCCCGGGTGCTCGGGCACTTTGGCCCATTTGTGCCCGATGACCCGTAGGTTCTCGCACGGTTGGCGTGCGGACTGTGCCGAGGCGCCCGCCCCCGAGCCGATGGCCCGGTCATTGCGTAAGGCTTGGCCGTGTGGCGCCTGCTCCTCCGCAACCTGCTCGATGACCCGGCTCGGACGCTGCTGAGCATCCTCGGTCTCGCCGCCGCGGTGATGTTGGTGCTCGTGTTCGAGGGCTTTTCGGAGGGGCTGTACGCGCAGCTGCGGGCCTACCCCGAGCGAGTCGGCGCCGATCTGGTCGTACTTCGCGCCGGCGTCCGCAACCTGGCCGCCGCTACCTCGGCACTCCCGCAGAGCACGAGAGCCGAGCTGGAGGCCACGCCCGGGGTGGAGCGTGTCCATCCGCTCGGCGGCCTCCCTCTCATCTACGAGGCGAACGGACAGCGCACACCCATCTATGTGGTCGCGTTCGAGGACAAGGGTGGCCCGCCGGTGGTGGTCGAAGGGGGCCCCCCGGAACCGGGGCGCCGCGTCGTCATCGACGCCGGGCTCGCCGACAAGTATGAACTCGGCGTAGGCGACGAGGTGGAGCTGGCCGGCGAGCGCTTCGTCGTCGCCGGGATCACCACGGGGGCGGCGGCGCTGTTCACGCCCTATGTGTTCGTGCGGATTGAAGACCTGATCGACATCGCCATCACACGGGCGATGGAGACCGGCGATGCGCCAGCCAACCTCGGGGTGGGCTTCTACCTCGTCGATCTGGCCCCGGCGGCCCAGCTAGAGGACGTGGGGGCAAGCATTGAGCGACGGCTCCCCGCCGTGGACGTCCTGGCGCCGGCCGAGATCGCGGCGAACGACGTGCAGATGGGCCGCCGGATGATGGGCGGCGTCATGCAGCTGCTGGTGGTCGTCGCCTACGTCATCGCGCTGCTCGTGGTGGTCATCGTCTTGTCGTCGTCGGTGCTGGCGAGGGCCCGCGAGCTCGGCACGTTGAAGGCGGTGGGCGCGAGCACGCCGCGGCTGATCGTGTCGCTTGGTCTCGAAGCCTCCCTGCTCATGAGCGTAGCGTTCGTCGTCGGCGCGGCGGCAGCGGCCGCCGTCGCGGCCGGCATCGAGGCGGCGTCGCCGATGTACCTGGTGACGCCGTGGGTACCCGGCGCGCTCCTGCGGACGGCGGCGGGCGCGCTGCTCATCTCCTGGGTCGGCGCGGCCATGCCCGCTCATCGCATCGGCCAACTGGACCCGGCCGAGGTCTTCGCGAGGTGAGGTGATGCTTCGGTGGGCCATCAAGAGCATGATCGTCGACCGCGGCGCCCTGATCGGCGCCGCGGCGGGGGTTGGCGTGGCGCTCCTCCTGGTGCTGCTGCTCGAAGGCGTGTTCGCCGGAGCCTCCGACACCATCGTCGCCTACCCGCAAGCGGCGAACGCGGACGTTTGGGTGATGCAGAAGGGCGTCGCCAACATGCACATGGCGAGCTCGCTGATCGACGGCGACCTCGTCGGCCAGACCGCTGACGTCCCCGGCGTCGAGTCGGTCGAGCCCATCCTCTATGTAAACAGCTTCATAGAGACAGAAGGGGGAGCGCTCTGGTTCGCCTACATCGTCGGCATCACGCTTGCGGCCACGAACAGCGGGCCGTGGGAGATGGCGGCGGGTGCGCCCGTGCCCCGTGCCGGCGAGGCGGTGCTGCCGGAGGGCCTCGCGAAGAAGGCCGGCGTGCGCGTCGGTGACGAGGTGCGGGTGCTGGGCAGGGAGCTCCGGGTGAGCGGCCTGTCCCGCGGAACGTTCTCCATGGCCAACTCCATCGCCTTCGTCGCCTATGCCGACCTTGAGTCGATGCGGGAGGCCAGCGGCGCGGCCAGCTACGTGTTGGTTCGGGCCCGGCCCGGTGTCGACGCGGAGGCACTGGCCGAGGCGATCCGCACCGCGGTCCCCGGCGTGAACGCCGTGACGTCGACCGTGTTCATCGAGAACGATCGCGAGGTCGCCCTGCAGATGGGCGTCAACGTGGTGCGTCTCATGAGCGGCGTCGGCGGTGGTGTCGCGCTCCTCATCATCGCGTTCACCCTGTTCACGCACGCGGCGCGACGGTCGCGTGAGCTGGCGATCGCCAAGGCCCTCGGCGCGACGTCGCGGTCGCTCTACGGCGCGTTGCTGGTCCAGTCCCTGTTCATCGCGAGCGCGGGCTTCGCAGCGTCGGTGGTGCTGGCGCTGATCGTCGAGCCGATCATCGAGACGGCGGTGCCGGAGGTCGCCGTCACTTACGTGCCGACCACCGCCGGCTGGCTGCTCCTCGTCTCGTTGGTCGTCGGGATCGTCGCGTCTGTGGTCATCGCCCAGCGCGTCGCTCGCACCGACCCCGCGGCCGCGTTCTCTGGATCGTAGGAGGCTCCATGACGTCCACCGCCGATGCGCTGCTCGAGGCCAGGGACCTGGTCAAGGTCTATGGCGAAGGTCACGCCGCGACGCGCGCCGTCGACGGCATTAGCGTCCGTATTGCGCCGGGCGAGCTCGTCCTCGTCACGGGACCCTCAGGATCGGGAAAGACGACGCTGCTGTCGATGCTCGGCGCGCTGCTGCGCCCGACCTCCGGCGAGGTCATCGTCGGGGGCGTCGATGCCGCCGGCGCGCCCGCAGGCGAGCTGCCCCGGATTCGCGCGCAGAAGATCGGCTTCATCTTTCAGGCCTTCAACCTGCTCGAAGCCTTGTCGGCTGTGGAGAACGTCGCGTTCGCGGCGAGTCTGGTCCCGGGGGGCAGCTTGCGGGCCGCGCTCCCCGAGGCCGCCGAGCTGCTTGAGCGCCTCGGCCTCGGCCACCGGCTGCTTCATCGCCCGCGGGCGCTCTCGGGTGGTGAGAAGCAGCGCGTGGCCATCGCGCGCGCGCTCATCAACGACCCTCCGTTGATCCTCGCCGACGAGCCCACGGGCAACCTCGACTCGCACAGCGGGCAGGAGGTGATGATGGTGCTGCACGACATCGTCCGCGACGAGGGGAGAGCGGCGCTGATCGTCACCCATGACCCGCGTATCGAGGAGATCGCCGACAGGATTCTGTGGCTGGAGGACGGGCGGCTGCGCGACCGCAAGGCCGAGCGTCATGACTGGGTGCGCGACCCCGTGTGCGGCATGCGGGTCGACGCGTGGACGGCCACCATCACCATGGACGTCGATGATGCTCGGGTGGTCTTCTGCTCGAGCCGCTGCCGGGAGCGCTTTGAGATGGAGCCGGGTGCCTACCCTGGGTCCGCTGCACCCGGGTCGCTAGATCCATCAGACGCAGACGAGGGACGTCCTCGCGCAGAAGGAGCCTCGTCATGAGCCAGCACACCCTCACCGCATCGGCGATCGTTCTCGTGCTGGCCACCGGCGCTTGCGAGACCGGCGATGTTCGTGTGGACGTCGACCTGCCGGTCGCGCCGGCCTCGATCGAGGAGCCTCCTGCGAGCGAAGTGGAGCTCGTCGCCGCGCCCGCGCTCCTGCAGCTCCGTGATGACGGTCCGCCTACGGAGGTGTGGGCCTTCAACGGGCGCGTCCCCGGGCCGACGATCCACGCGGAGCCAGGGACGAGGATCCGTGTCCGTTTCACCAATGAGCTGCCCGAGGCGACGACGCTTCACTGGCATGGGCTACGGGTCAGCAATGCGATGGACGGCACCCCCGCGGTGATGCGGCCGGTGGCGCCGGGCGAGACCTTCGTCTACGACCTCGACGTGCCCGATGCCGGGCTCTTCTGGTACCACCCGCACGTCAACACGCACCATCAAGTGGACCGCGGCCTGTACGGGGCGTTCCTCGTCGAGCCGGCGGGCGCGGCGGATGTGCCCATCGCGTTGATCGACGACTGGTCTCTTGATGACGACAACCAGCTCGTCCCGCCCACCGCGCGCGAGGACGTAGAGGGTCGCACCGGCAACTTGCTCACGATCAACAGCCGGCCGCAGGCCGCGCTGGCTGTCGGCGAGTCATCGCCGCGCCTGCACCTGCTCAACGGGAGCAACGCGACACCCTTCGCGGTAGGGCTGAGCGGCCACTCGTTTCGCGTCGTCGCGAAGGATGGCCCGGCGGTCGATGATCCGGTCGTGCTCGAGCGGCTGAGGATCGCACCCGGGGAGCGCTTCGAAGTCGAGCTGCTGCCGGTGGACGGCGACGTCCCTGAAGCCGAGTTGATCGTCAGCCCGCTCTCGCGCGGAACCATGATGGGGGGCGGCGGCGCACGAGGTTGGACCGTCAACGGTGCCCAATGGCCGGACGTGCCTCCGCTCGAGGTCCCCACGGGGGAGCTGCTTGTGCTCGACGTCAGCAACGAGACCATGCTCTCGCATCCATTGCACATCCACGGCCACTTCTTCCGCGTCCTGGGGCGAACGTCATCGGGGGCGAGTAGCGTCCCCTCGGTGGAGGGGGGCGTGACGCTCGCGACCGTGGCCTTCAACGAAGCCGCGCCTGCGGCTCAACCGGCGAGGCTGGCGCTCGAGCCGGCGTCGGAACAAGCGCCGGTCGTGCCGCTGCGATTGGGTGCCGCGATGAGCATGGGGATGGGGGGCATGGGAGGCATGCATGGCGGTGGCACGCCAAGCGGCGAGCGGCTGACGGACATCGATCGCGTCGCCCTGCAGGACACCGTGGAGGTGTTTCCCGGGGAGACCGTGCGGGTGGCCCTCCGCGCCGACAACCCGGGCGAGTGGCTCTACCACTGCCACGTCCTCGAACATGAGGAGGGCGGGATGATGGGCTTGCTGCGCGTCGTCGAGTAGACGCGCGCAGGTCGTTCACGAACGCCGGCAGTAGCAGTACGTGAACTCCTGCTCCGCGCCCCATGGCGTGCGGTGGCGCTCTTGTTCGGCGCCGACTTTCTCGAAGCGAGCGCCGAACGCTTCGTGCAGCTCGTCGTCGTCGTAGCGAACGACGTCCAGGCCACTGCACTGTTCCGGACCACCATGGCCAAAGGTGGCCACGATGATGTGCCCACCGGGCCGCAGCGCCGACCAGGCCTGCTCCACGTAGCGCTGGCGAGCCTCCGGATCGGTGAGGAAGTGAAACACGGCGCGATCGTGCCAGAGCCCGTAGTGAGCAGGCTCAAGCTGTACGCTGGTGATGTCGCCGACCACCCAATGCACGCCCCGGGCTCGGGCCCCCAGGCGAGCCTTTGAGCGCTCCAGAGCGGGCTCTGCAAGATCAAGGACGGTGACGTCCTCGAAGCCGAGGTCGAGGAGGTCATCAACCAGAGTGGAGCTGCCACCACCCACATCGATGGCGGGAACGTCGGCCATGATCCCCGCTCGCTTGATGAGCGAGATCGACGTCGACAGGTGGGGCGAGAACCAACTCGTCTGTTGGTCCGCTTTGCGCCGATAGACGTCATCCCAGTGCGACGCGTTACCCATCCAAGGATTATAGCGATCCGACCTTCACGTCGGCAATGAAGCGGCCCACGGGGCAAGCGCGCCGAGGCAGAGCTTCGCCACCGTGAGGAGCAGTGAATAGTCGACGGCCGTTGGCGAATAGTCGTCACCCGACATGGCATCTCTGCCCAAAGTCGTGCCGGGCGACGCCGCACAGATGGCGCGAAGGATGCAACCTCGCATCGCCTACTCTTCAGCCATGCTTCCCTCCCTCTGTCTCCTTGCTGCGCTCGCGGCCCACGGTCCCGCTCATTCGAGCGGCGAGCTGGCGCCGCGGTTGACCAAGGCCGCCGGCCACCTCTGGTTGAGCTGGATCGACCAGCCCAGCGGAAGCAAGCCGGCGCGGGTCCTCGCCTCCTCTTTTGACGGGCGCCGGTGGACCAAACCTGCGGTTGTCGTGGCTGACCCGGACCTGTTCGTGAACTGGGCGGACGTGCCGGGCGTGTTCGAGGGCGGGGACGGTCAGGTCTACGCTTTCTGGCTACACAAGCGGAAGGGGGGCAAGTACGCCTACGACGTGCGGGTCGGCCGCCGCAGCGACGACGGCTGGCAGTCGTTGGGGCCCCTTCACGACGACGGTCGCGCCGCCGAACACGGCTTCGTCAGCGCTGCGCCGACAGCTGCGGGCCTTCAGGTCGTCTGGCTGGACGGGCGCGAGACGCCTCAGGGCCTCCCCATGACGCTGCGCACCGCGCACTTCGTGAATGGCCACAAGCGCGACGAGCGGTTGCTCGATCCTCGTGTCTGCGATTGCTGCGGCACCGCAGCCGCCGCTACGCGTGACGGCGTGAGGGTGGTGTATCGCGACCGTGGCGAAGAAGAGATCCGCGACATGGCGTCGGTGCTCATCGATGCGCCCCCCGCTCCTGCAGCTCAGCCCACGGTGCTCTCTCCCGATCGCTGGCAGATGCCCGGGTGCCCCGTGAACGGCCCTTCGGTGGCCACGGACGGTCAGAAGACCGCCGCGGCGTGGTTCACGGCAGGCGGCGGGCGCGCGGAGGTGCGGGGCGGCTACCTCAGCGAGGGGGGGCAAGTATCCTCCCCAACGAGCTTGTGGTCGACGTCGACGTTGGGGCGTGTCGACTTGGTGATGGACGCCACGTCGGCCATCGCGACCTCGCTTGAGGCGAGCGGAGACGAGGCCACCGTCGTGGTCCGCCGCTTTGATGCGAGCGGCGCGATGGGAGATGTCGTCATCGTCGGAAAGACATCGTCAGCGCGAGCGTCTGGGTTCCCCCAGGCCGAGATCTTCGGTGAGGAGCTCATCGTCGTCTGGACGGACGCGCGCTCGTCCCCCACGCGATTGATGAAGAAGCGGATGCCGCTCAAGGACATTCCCGCGCCCGCGACGCGACCTGTCGACGCGCCTCAAGAGCCAGCGTCCGCGTCGATCACGCGTCCCCGGCTCCAGCTGCTCACGACAGACGGACGAGTGGCGGGGCCTGATGGCACCCGACCGATGCTGTTGCACCTGTGGGCGACGTGGTGCGCTCCCTGTCTGAAGGAGATGTCTGACGTCGTGAAGGCGGCCGGTCAGCTTCGAGCGCGAGGCGTCGACATCGTACTGCTCTCGGTCGATGGGCCTGACCAGCGCGCTCGCGTCGCAGAGCTCGCCAAGGAATGGGGGGCCCCTGAGCTGTTCTTCGTCGAGGCCAAGCCCCTCGCGGAAAAGGCGCTGGGCGCTCGTGTCGTTCCCGCCACCTATCTCTTCGACGCGGATGGCGAGCTCCGCCTCCAAGTCTCGGGCGCGTTCGACGCGGCACAGCTCCTGACGATCCCTCTCTCCGATTCACCTCCATGGAAGTCGAAAGGACCCTGACATGCTTCAACGAATCCACCTCACGGCGGTCGCGCTCAGCGTGGCGCTCGTTGGGACATCCTGCACGCAGAACCAGACCGCAGCGAGCGGCGCGTCGAAGACCAGCGAGGTGGCGCCAACGTCGAAGCCCACGACGCCCAAGGCCTCCGGGCCGGCATCCGCCCCTGCGCAGCGCGTGGCCCTCAAGCTGACCGGGCTTGCGCCCTTGTCGCCTGCGATCTCACTCGAGGCTCCGGCTCGCAGCAAGCTGCAGGCGCTCGTCGCTGGCTACATGACCATCGGAGAAGCGCTCGTGGCGTCAAACGTGAAAGCCACCCGGGAGGCGGCAGCGAGCGCCCAGACCCTGATCGACGGTGTGCCCGCCGCTGGCCTGCCCCCCGATGCCGCCGCCGCGTGGACGCAACAGTCGACCGCCATGCGTGACGCCCTCAAGGTGATGAGCAACGCCGAGGCGGACTTGGTCGCCCAGCGGTTTCGGTTTGCTCGGTTGTCGGAAGCGGTCTACGCCGCGGCGCGGTCGTTTGACCTGAAGGGCAGCTTCGTCCAGTTCTGCCCGATGGCGAACGACAACGCGGGCGCGATCTGGCTGAGCAGCGCCAAGGAGATCAAGAACCCCTACTTCGGAGAGGCCATGCTGATGTGTGGCGAGACGAAGGAGCAGATCTGATGCTGAATCAGCGACGAACGATGCCGAATCAGCTCGCCTGGGCGACCACGGTCCTTGTGCTGGGAGTGTCGGGATCGGCCGCGGCCCATATGGATATGAGCTTCCCTACCGCGCGGTACCCTATCGCTCTCGGCGACGAGAACAAGGCTTGCCCTTGCGGGGTCGGCGGCACCAACCGGACCTGTGACATCCCCGTTGCACAGCAGGTCGACAACAACCGCGACGAGAGTCGCGTCACGACGTTCCAGGCCGGCGAGACGATCACGCTCGTCTTCGACGAGTACATCGGCCATGCCGGCCGCTGGCGCGTGGCCTTTGACCCCGACGGTGCCGAGACCGCGGACTTCAACGCCAACATCCTCCTCGACGTGGTGGACCCCGCCGGCGGAGCGGGCAACGCGGGGGGCTCGATGTGGAACCTCGAGGTGACCCTGCCGAACACCCCATGCGACAACTGCACGTTGCAGCTCGTTCAAATGATGGACGGCAACACCGCCGACCCGGTACCCGACCCCACGGGACGATCCTCGTACTACCAGTGCGCCGATATCGTGCTCTTGGGGAGTGACGAGGACGCGGGCGCACCGCCCGACGCCGGTGAAGCGCAAGCCGATGGCGGTCTCGGCGACGGCGCAGGGTGCTCGCATACGGTGGCCGCAGGGACCGCCAGCCGTCCCGCCCTTCTGGTGGTGCTCGGTGGGGTTTTTGTGCTGGGTTGGCGTCGGCGAAGAGGAGCCAACCGCGCAGCCTCCCTGCCCGTGCGGTGAGGTGCAGGCCACGCGCTGTGGCGGGGGCAACGCGGAGAGATCGGATTTGCGGATCAGACTCCGCCTGCTACTCAGGGGGTGGGACCTTTCCCTACCTGGGTCCTACCTGGAAGGCGATCGCACTACGATGACCTTTGGCAGACCCTTCTCCTCATTCTTCCTGGCGCTGGTCGTCCTCTGCGCCAGCTCGACGATAGCGCGCGCGGCGGACGGTGGCACAGACGCCGGTCCAACCGTCGATGCCGGCGAGTTGGATGCAGGGACGAGCTCCCAGGATGCGGGGACACCGACCGTCGACGGCGGCGAGGACGCCGGAGTGTCGCCCCCGCCGCCGCCCGACCCCGTGTGGACCTGTGATCCCAGCTATTACGACGCCGCCGACGGTTGCGACTGCGAGTGCGGTATCCCCGATCCCGACTGTGGGCTCGCCAACCAAGCCTTGTACGGCTGTCCTTCCGAAGCGAACGGCTGCTCGATGGACGGCTATTGCGAGATCCCGGGCTGTGGCGACGGCGCCTTCAACCCCGGCCTCGAGGGATGCGACGACGGCAACGACGTCGCGTACGACGGATGCAGCCCCGGGTGCCGACCCGAGGCAGGTTGGAGCTGCTCTGCCGATCCCACGTCGTGCGTTCCCGTTCCGCAGGGCTGGGTAGGGAGCGCCGGCCCGTATTGTCTGGACGCCCGCTACGCCGACGGCGAGCTCTGCGATTGCGGCTGCGGCGTGCTCGACCCGGACTGTGCCGACGTGACGGCGGCGTGCGACGGCCTTCCGCTCGGCTGTATCACCGAGACGGCTGTGAACGAGGATGGTGAGGTCGAGTTCGAGCTGCTCACCGAGGTCCCCTCTGCCGCGGACAACACACAATGCGTCGCCAATACCTGCGGTGACACCTGGGTGGTCGGCGGCGAAGAGTGCGACGACGGCAATACCGCCGACGGAGACCTCTGCGACAGCTCCTGCAGCATTGAGGTGCCGGAGGGTTGGACCTGCAACCCTCTCCACGTGCTCGATGACGTGTGCGACTGCGGGTGCGGCGCGCTCGATCCGGCGTGTCCGGGCCAGGCGCTCAACCCCCTCACCGACTGCGCGTTCGACGAGTGCCGCGGTCCGGAGAACGTTGATCCAAGCGATCACGGCCGCTGCATCGAGCTCGAATCGCTGGTCGACGCAGGCTCCGAACCCGACGCTGACGGTGGGCAGCCGCCCGCCGACGGCGGCGACCCCGCCGTGATGCCCGCCTGCTCGAGTATGGGCGCGCACGACGCCACGACCCCTCTCGCAGGCGCTCTCGCTTGCTGCCTCCTCACCTTCATCGGTCGTCGCCGGTCGCGCCGAGCCGACCTTGACCTGACCCATCGGAGAAAATGATGCGCCACCCCTCCTACTACGCGCTGCTCAGCGTACCGTTGTCGATCGCGGTCGCGTGCACCCCGATGACCACGACGCCGGACGGCGATCCCGAGCCCGAGACCGTTCCGGAGCCGGACACCAATGTGAACACCGAGCCGCCCATGCCCGCTGTGGAGGGTCTGGTTGCGCTCGAGGATGAGAGCCCCGAGGTCGGCGTCGTCGAATACACGATCGATATCGGCACGCACTCGGCGCGTCTGCTGCCCGGCACATCACCGACGGAGGTGTTCGCATACAACGGCATGCTCCCCGGTCCGCTCCTTCAGGCTCGCGTGGGCGAGACGGTGCGCATCGTCGCGACCAACAATCTCTCCGAGCCGACGACCATCCACTGGCACGGGCTACGCATCGACTACCGCATGGACGGCGTCGTGCACGGCGACCTCCCCATGATCGCGCCCGGCGAGACCTTCGTTTACGAGTTCACGCCGCCGGAGGCGGGGACCTTTTGGTACCACCCTCATATGCGCACGACGGTGCAGGTCGAGCGCGGCCTCTACGGCATGCTGATCGTCCACGAGGACGAGGACGTGCGGCCCGATGTCGACGCGGATCGCGCGTTCGTGTTCGACGACATCCGGCTGAACGACGACGGGTCTATCGCGCCGTTCGCCACCAATGGCATGGATGTGGTGCACGGACGAAGTGGCAACGTGCTGCTCGTCAACGGCGACGCCGATCCCGTTACGCTCACCCTGTCGCCGGGGCAGGTGGAGCGTTGGCGCCTGGTCAACACGGCCAACGCTCGCGAGATGCTGTTCAGATTCTCTGGCCTCGAAGTTCGCGAAATCGGTGCTGACGCGGGGCTGTGGCCCCAATCCGAGACCCGGTTCGTCGACGAGGTCCCCCTCGCCGTAGGCGCGCGCGCTGAGCTCGAGGTCCGTCTCGCGCCCGGGGTTTCAAGCGCCGCGCTCGACAGCATGGTGATCACGCAGAATCCCCAGGGTCAGCTCGTCCTTTCGCCGTTCACAATGGTCTCTGTGGCCGTGGGCGACGCCGTGGTCGAGACCGCGCGACTCGGGCACACGGCTGAGCTTCCGGTTGAGCCGCTGACCGCCCGCCTCGATGTCGATGAAGAGTTCGAGCTGCAGGCGTTCAACATCGGTGGACAGGTCGTCACGATGATCAACGACGTGGCCTACGAAGACAGCACGCCGTGGAAGGTGAACCAGGGCGAGTTCAAGGTGATGAAGATCATCAATCGCATGCCGATGAGCGGTCACCCTTTCCACCTGCACGGCCAGTTCTTCAAGGTCGTCGAGCGCGACGGGCAGCCAGCCGATGAGCCAGGCTGGCGTGACACGGTCATGCTGCCTGCGGGCAACGGTCGCTCGGTGACAATCGCCTCGTGGTTCGACAACCCCGGAACGTGGATGTACCACTGCCACATCCTTGAGCACGCAGATGCAGGCATGATGGCGGTCGTGGAGGTTGCGCCGAGCGAGGCCGAGTAGTCTGGCCGGCACCGGTGTCCCATGGGCCCTTTTCGGGGCTACACCGTGCCGTCGCAGGGCGGGACATGAGTGAAAACGAACGCCGCGTGGAGCCTCCCGCTTCAGGCATCCGGACGCCTCTCAACGTCGCTGCGCTGTCGGCGTTGTTGGGGGTAGTGGCCTGTGGAACGCCGAGCCCTGAAATCGAGGAGGCGCTGGCTATCGAAGGCTCAGCGTCGGCGGGCGCAGAACACTACGAAGCCGTGTGTATTCAATGCCACCTCAGGGACCTGTACCTCGGCGACATGACGCCTTCGCATTCGGACGAACAGATCGTTGCTGCCCAACTGCAGGGAATCGGCCAGATGCCGCCGCAAGAGCTGACGGCTCAGGGTGCCGCAGACGTCCTCGCCTACCTGCGCGATCGGTTCGGCGCGTTCGACGAGTCTTTGGCGCACGGTCACTGAGCCTGCGTTGAGACGGGGCCGAGCGCGTGGCGCGCGACCGCGCCGATCATCACGGGCGTACGCGGAGCACGGTCATCATGCCGCCCTCCGCGTGCTCGAGCAGGTGACAGTGAACCATCCACTCGCCAGGGTGCTCGGGCAGGAGTCGTAGCCTGACGTCAGTCTGAACCGGGACGTCGATGGTGTCCTCCACCATCTGGATGTCGGGCGGAACGCCACCAACCTCGAGCACCTCGAAGCGCATGCCATGCGCATGAAAAGGGTGGCGCCGAGTCGAGCTGTTCCGGACCGTCACCTCAACCGGTGTCCCCACGTCGATCTCGTAGGGCGTGATGTCGGGAAACGCCTCGCCGTTGATGCGCCACTCACCCGTGCTCTCATCGCCGCTGAAGACGTAGAGGAACTCACTGATGGTCGCCGACGTCGGTGGCATACCGCCGCCGCCGAAGCCCGCCTCCATCGGCACGGACGCCGGGCCGACGACGTCGAACAAGACTTGGGAGCGGTCGACGCCTGGGCCAGCGGCGCTGAAGGCCACCGCCTCGAAGGTCTGTGGTTCCCCACCGACGAGGATCTCGAGCTCCGCGCGATCGCCGGGCGCGAGCAGCAGGTTGTCGACCGTAGAGAGCGTCCCTATCAGCCCCTGGTCGCCGGCGATCTGACGCAGGTCGCCCGACAGGCTCAGGTAGCCACGGTTGCTCACGTTGATGAGCCGCGCCCGCACCGTCGAAGGCAGCGCGCGTTCAAGCCGTGGCGAGAGGAGGCCGTTCACTATCCAACGCGGCCGCACACGAGGGAGCGGCTCGCCGTTGACGTCGGTCTCGCCGATGTCGTCCACGAGCAGCACAAGCTCCTCGTCGACGGAGGGCTCATTCGGATCCTCGACGATGAGGGCCCCGTAAAGACCAGCGTCTACTTGCCGATGGGTGTCGAAGTGCGGGTGGTACCAGAATGTGCCGGGACGGTTGACCGTGAACCGGTACTGAAAGGACGCGCCCGGCTCGACCGGCGCCTGCATCCAGAGGGCCCCGTCCATCTCCCACGGGACCTCGACACCGTGCCAGTGAATGGTCGTGGGGGTCTCGAGCTGGTTGTCGAGGTCGACGACCAGCGTGTCGCCGACGTTGAGCCGGAGCGTGGGGCCGGGCACCTGCCCGTTGTACGCGTAGCCGTCCACTTCGATGCCGCCGGCAGACCACACGTGCGGCGCCGCCTCCAGGCGAACGTGGAGCGTGATGCCTGCTCGCCACCGTCGGGGAAGACCTCCGGCGAAGGGCAGCCAGTCGCCATGGCCAGCACGGCGAACGCACGGCCTATGACGCTGAGGGCGAGGAGGTACCTCACGGCATCTCCAGTCGAAGCATCAGGCGGTCGGCGTCAGACCAGCCTCGCTGCTGTTGGAGCGCAAAGGGGAAGGCGCGGTGCAGAGCGACCACCGACACCACGGGGTCGGCACACGTGCTCAGGAACTCATGCGACGTTGTGACCGGCGCGAACGGCAACAGGCGACGATCGCTCGCCACGTCGACGGCGAGATGATGGGGAACACCTCGGGTGCCATCGCTGCCCGCCATCACCCGCCCGAAGGCAACGCCAGGTGCCCCCGCCCAGGCGATGGGTGCGCCGTCCGACGAAGGCAGCGATGAGGGCCGGACGCGATACGCCCGGTCGCCAACAGGGAGTTCGGCATCGAAGCTCACCGGCTCGTCCGCTGCACCGATCGCCGTGATGGCGGCTTCGCCCACCACATGCACCTCCGCGACACCGCGCTCTGCAGGGCTGAAGCGCCCGCCCTCGCGCGCGAACGGCCCCGGGCCGTCGTAGTCGACGAAGCTACCGGTGAACGCGACCACACGGATGACGTCACCGACCTCAGCGCCGGGCCAAACGTCCCAATCGCTGCCGCTGTCCTGCCGATCGAGCGCGCCTCCCAGGTCATCGATGGCGTCGCCACCGACAGGCAGGAGCCGTGCCTCGGCGCATCGTGCATCGACAGCAACGAAGACCGCGCGGCCTGGCTCTCCGGTGGGCACGGCGTGGCCTGCGCCGACGTTGGTCACCGTGACCTCGACGTGAAGATTGTCGCCCGTCTGCACGGTGGCCACACTGGCGAACAACGCCAGTCCAAGTAGGGGGCCGTCGTCGGTGCGCGGGCCGAGGAACGCGTGAGATCGAACCGCGCCTGGAGGGCGAGGCCATGCGGCCGCGATTGAGCCAGCGGCTGCCGAGTCGATCTGCAGGTCGGCTGAGTTCAGAACGTCGGTCAGCGGCGGCATGTGGCAGCTCTGGCAGGGCGCCACGTCAGCGTAGGGGCTGGCGCGCCACTCCTCGAAGGTGCTGTGCACCGGCAGTGCTCCAGACGGCCAGCGCGCAGCGTCGGGCGTCAGCGCGTCGCTCAGCGCGGGCTGGTCGTATTGATGGCAGCCGGCGCACAGCTCGCCGTTGGTGAAGTGCTCCCGCTTCACGCCCCCCATGACGCGAATGGGCACGTCGTCAAAGGGGCCAAAGGAGAGCGGTCGGTAGTCGCCGAGCACGGGCGTCAACCCTGGTTCGCTTGGCCGGACGATCCGCAGCTTCCCGCCGACGCCGGGGCGCGACGCATCGAGGCTCACCGACTCCACGAGGTGGCAGGCTTCACAGTGCACACCGTAGTCGCGCCCGAAGCCCGTGGCGTCGCGGAGGTCGCGGCCGCCGAGGTCGCCGTCCATCCCCGGCGCATGGCAGTCGGCGCAGTGCCCGACGGCTTGGGGCTCGTCGCAAGGATCGCCTGGCGCGCAATCGTCGTTGAGCTGGTGCAGCACACCGTCGTCGAAGGCACACCCCGCGCCTGTGACGCCGCCTGCGTTGAACACCCCACCCGCAGCGGCGCACGCCGCCTCATCGAGCGAGGAAGCAGTGCCGAGGTAGAGGTCGTGTAGCTTTGGGTTGATTGCGCTCGAGCGATGCTCGGAGTCGAACCAACCCTCGTTAATGCGGAGGTGACAGTGCGCGCACAGCGCGGCGGTTCCATTGCGCTTGGGCTCGCCTGGGTCGCGAAAGGGGTAGTCGGTGTTGTCCACGTCGACGAAACGCACCAGCTCGATCTCGACTTCGGTGGCGAGCGCACTACGGCTGAGTTCAACGCCTTCTGAGCGGGCCTCAGGGTGCGCGCTCATCAGCCACAGCTCGCCCTCCACGCTGAGGTCGAGGGGCACCACCACTCGTCCTTGTTCGTCGGTGGTGTGGACGGTCAAGGCTCCGCCTTGCCGGACCGGTAGGTTTGGTGTGGGCAGGCCGTCCACCGTGACAACGACGTCGACGAGCCAGGGACCGTCATGAACGACGCCCCCGTCGGCGGGGATGGGTGGGGACGACGTCGGCGGTAGAGGGCCAGGATCAGGGCGTCCTTGGCAGGCCATGCCGCCTGCCACCGCGATGACGGCGATTAGGGGAAGCACGTTTGGCGGTCTGCGGCTACCGCCGCGATTCGTGCCCTGGTCTGGTGGCAAGGGACCCATGGCTACTGGACGCTGAAGGTCACCGAGGCCTCCACCATGTTGTCGTCACTGTCCGTCGCCGTCAGCGTGACCGTGTGCGGGCCGCTGGCAAGATTGACGTCGAGCACGTCGCCGGTCCCGAGGGAGCCAACGACGCTGTCGGTCCACACGAGGGCGGCACCGGTCAGCAGGCCGTCCTGCGGGTCGATGGCCTCGCCGCGCAGCGTGACTGCGCCGGCAACGGTCTGACCGGATTGAGGCACAAAGATGCCCACCGTCGGCGCCTCAGGCAGATCGGGAAGCGTGCCGTCGGCGTAGCACTGTGCGTACAGCTCAAGCCAACTGAGGAACGAGACGTAGGAAGGATCGTTCACGTCGGCGAACTTCGGCCCACCGGCGTGCTCGACGCCGCCCACCGCTGGGTCGAGAGGTTTCAGCAAGAGCAAGCTGTCCTGTGGGGCGTCAGCGTCGACGGCACCCAGGCCGATCAGGTTGTACATCGTCGCCAGCGCCGCGGCCGTGTCGCCGGTCCCGTTGATGTACAGCGGCGCAGTGGGTTGGAACTGCGGACCGTCCGGGTCGTGACAACCGGCGCACCGGCCCCGGCTCCCGTACACGAGCAGCTCGAAGCTGGCGCCAAGCTGCGCCTCGCTGCAGGCGCCAATGGGGGTCAGAACATCGTCAGGAAGCGGGCCGGCGTCCGCTCCTCCGGCGCAGGCGTTCACGAGCTGGCCACAGACATCGTCCTGACAGGCGGCGCTCCAGGAGATCCACTCGAGAAAGCCGTCGTGCTCGGCCTGGATGACCGACGGCGTGATCAACGCGCTGTCTGGCTCGGCGAGGAGGATCTGATTGAGGATCGAACTGCTGCCGGGGTCGTCCAGATCCACCAAGCCTTGTTCAGCAAGGCAAGCCATCGAAGCGCACGGCGTCGGCTGCACGAAAGCCGCCAGCGACACGCCACTGAGGTGACATTGGTTGCAGGTGGTCGGTTGTCCACCCGTCACGAGCGGCTCGATCCGCTGCTCATAGATGCCCAGGCCGACCTCGGCGCTGCAGTCGACGGGGGGCTCGTATTCGAGCAGCATTCGTTCGTAGTCGTGGATGTCCTGAACCTCGCTGCCGAGGAGCGCGCGGTCGAACATCCGCACCTCGTCGATGTCGCCGAGGAACGTGCCGAAATCGAACTGGCTGTGGCGCCCGAGCCGGAGGGCGGTCGGCTGGTCGTCGACGCTGCCGCCGCTCGCGTTTGTCTGTGTGACCAAGCCATCGCGGTAGAGCGCGTGCTCGCCGGAGTTGCTGTCGAACGTCCATGCAACGTGATGCCAGGTGCCGCGGTTGGAAGGCGCGTTGAACGCGTAGCTTGGGTCGGTGATGCCGCCGCCGTTGACCCCGCCACTGAGTTCACCGTTGCCGGTGAGGCGGAAGTCGTACTCCTGGTTGTGCTTGTTCAAGATGATGAAGTCGGGGGCGGTCGTCGCGACGTCCGCGAAGCGGATCCAGGCCATCACGGTGAGGCTGCTTGGCGAAGGGAAGTCCATCGCTTCGGCGAGGTCATCGGACCCGTCGAAGCGGAGGGCGTCACCGATGACGCCTCGCACGCGCATGGGGTCGCTGCCGTCGGCGGCTGGGCTCATTCCCATCCTCGCCCACCGCCCGTTGCCAGACTCGTCCAGCACCTCTTGCGCGGGATCGTCGTCGAAGCTCCAGTGAAGCAGCAGCCCGGAAACGTCCGGAGGGGGCCCTGCATCGAAGGGTTCTGGCGGAGGACCAGCGTCCTGTATCGGGTCCGTCGCGCCACCGTCTGCCATGCCGGCATCGACGATCGGCGGGGTGCAGGAACTGTCAGCGCCCGACTCGATCCATGCTCGGAGCAGCCCCCGCTCCTCGGCGGTCGCCGCGGGTGAGGGCGGCAGCGGCATGGCTTCCCCCTCGTCGTCGTCCTGGACGTCCATCACCTTGCGATACAGAAGGCTCGCGTCGGGGTTGCCGGCGACGACGAGGGTCGCGTCGGGGTAGGTCGAGCTGGCGGCGCCCGACAAGCTCTGGACGGCCGGGTAGGTCAGATCGGGCGCGGTGCCGCCGGCGAAATGGCAGGCCACGCACCGGCGCTCGAAAAGCGCCTCAGAGAGGTCGCAAAGGGAGGGGCCAGCGGTGACTCCGCCATCACCATCAACATCGCCATCGCCATCGCCATCGCCATCGCCATCGCCATCGCCATCGCCATCGCCATCGCCATCGCCATCGCCATCGCCATCGCCACCTCCATCGCTCGAGGGGGGCGGCCCTCCGTCCGCCGGCGCCTCGCAGCCGTCGCATGCACCGAGCCCTAGCACCAGCATCAGCGCCGCCAGACGTGCGGTTGTTCCAAGTTTGCAAGCAGGCGGGCGGTAGCTATCGCAGAGCATCATGGTCCCCTTCATCCGTAGGCTATCAGTCAATCAGCCGGCTCTACATCGACCGACTGGGACATCGGCATGGAGAACATCGAACACTCATGGCCACAGCCGCACGAGAGGATCCGGCGATTCCAGCTGTAGTGGGTGAGGGGGAAGGCGTGCTCGGCACCTCGGATGACTTCCACCTCGGCCAGGCTGTAGCGGGACGCAAAAGCCCTCGCGCGTTCAGGCGGCGCCACTGGGTCGTCCTCGCCGACGACGATGCGCATGCGTACGCCCCTTTCTTGAAGCCGCGTCGCCGAGGCATCCACCCTGTGCTCGATGATGCACCGATGCAGGGTGCGGGAGACAGACGCGAAGCTGTGGAGCATGCCGTCTTCGACGACCTCGCGTGGGACGTCTGGTAGCAGCGGCGGAAGCAAGTGCTTCCAGACCCGGCGTCGCTGGCAAATCAAGGAGCACGCCAGGCGCGCCTGCCGTGGATGATCGATGAGCGATCTGCCCCAGAAGGCGTGCCGGACGTACGAGCGAGCTTGTTCGTCGTCGTCGTAATAGGGGAAGGCGAGGAGCGACAACGAACGCACTCGATCACCGAGTCGGGCGGCGAGCTCGAGCGCGAGCAAGGCACCAAGTGAGTGCCCGACAATGTCGACCGGCTCGCTCAAGTACGGCCGGAGTGAGTGCTCGAGCGCAAAGAGGTGGTCGTCGACTGTGTAGCCGCACCTTGCTGGCCACGCTGACCGACCGAAACCGAGAAGGTCCGGGCACACAGCGCGGCGGTGCTGGGTGATGGTGCCGAGGGCCGGTGCCCAGTAGCGCCACGAGCCGGCCAAGCCGTGCAGTAGGATGACGGACGGACCGCCCTCGCCGCTCGTGTGGACGTGCAGGACGTGAGGAGCTCGTTTCACTTGCTGGCCTCGTTCGATCGATGGTTGAGCTGTCGCCGCAGTGCGACGGGGCCGACCACGGTGCTCAAAGCAATGACCATCGCCAGTTCGCCGAACTGCCGCTGGTTGAGCGCATGCGAAGCGAGCCCGATCTTGGCGAAGATGAACCCCACCTCCCCGCGAGGGACCATCGCCCAGCCGATCGCAGAGCGGGGAAGATCGAGCTCGGGCAAGAGCCAAGCGACGCCGACTTTGCCTGCGCATGCGATGGCGAGAAGAAGGCTGACGAAGACCAAGGTCGCCGCAGGGTCACCGCCGCCCACGGAGTCCGGGGTGAGCGAAAGGCCGATGCTGACGAAGAAGAGGGGGGTGAACAGACGCAGGAGTGGGTCCAGCTCGCCGAGCAGCCGCTCTCGGTCAAGGGCGCGACCCATGCCTAGGCCGAGGGCGTACGCGCCGATGATCATCTCAAGCCCCGCGGCGTGTGCGGCCGCGGCGGTCAGCAACAAGAAGCTGACGACGATGACGAAGAGCGTTCCGCGGCCTCGGTCTGGTCCCCACCAACCCTGCAACCCCCGCTCGAGAAGCGAACCCGCCAGAGGAGCGACAACGAGGAACGCGCCGGCCTTGGCTGCTGCCAACCCGCCCGCTTCGGCGAGCGACGTCTCACCTCCCAACGTGCCGACGAGCGCGGCAAGAAGCACGAGGCCGAGCACGTCGTCGACCACCGCCGCCCCGAGAATCACGGTCGCCGATGAAGTCCGATTCAGCTTGGCCTCACCAAGTACCGATGCGGAGACAGCCACGCTTGTCGCCGAGATGGCAGCTCCCACGAAGAGCGCTGACATCCCGTCCGCGCCAAATGCGGATGCCACGAGGACCCCTCCGACGAGCGGCAGGAGCATCCCGGCGCCACCAAGAAGGATCGCACCTCGCGCTTCGCGGCGAATGTCACGTAGGTCAGTCTCGAGGCCTGTGCGGAACAGCAGTACGCACAGGCCAATCTGCGCGAGCTCCTCGAAGGTTTGCATCTCCGGCGTAGATCCCGTCAGCAGACCCAGCCCAGCGGCTCCAAGGGCCAACCCCGCGCCGATCTCGCCCAGCACTCGCGGGAGCCGAAGGCGCGTCGCCACGGCGCCCAAGCCCAATGCCGTGAGAAGCACCACGGGGAGAAGGACATGGAAGGTCACGCTCGTGGGGCTCGCTACGTTCCCGGGACGGGGACGATGGGGGCGGTCCCCGCGCCAGCGAGCGCATCGACCTCATCGTCGCGAATGTGGAACTTTTCCAGGCGATAGAGGAGAAAGTGCCTTGGGACGCCGAGGAGGCGCGCTGCCTGCGAACGGTTCCCCCCCGCCTTTGAGAGCGCGGCCACGATGAGGGCGCGCTCGACCTCCTCAAGGTGGAGCCCGCCGTCAGGGATGGCGACCTCATGTTCGGAGATAAGTGAGGATCCGATGTGCCGCCTCGTCGCCCCAAGGTCGAGGCGGCCGTCTTGGGGGAGGAGCAGCTCGGGTGAGAGCGCCGCCCCCGGTGCCACGGTCACCGACATTCGGGTTGCGACGTTCTCCAACTCCCGGACGTTCCCCGGCCAGGCGCGCGCGTCGAGCTCCTGCAAGAGCTCGGCGCTGATCGCAGGCGCCTCGCGGCCCGCGACCGCGGCCGCCCGTGTGACAAACGCCGCGAAGAGGAGGCCGACGTCGGTGCCGCGCTTGCGAAGCGGCGGGAGTTCGAGCGGGACGACGCGAATGCGAAAATACAGGTCCTCTCGGAACTCGCCCCTTCGAGCCATCGCCTCGAGATCCTGGTGCGTCGCCGCGACGATACGGACATTGACCTTCTGCTGCCCGCCGCCAACGACGTCGACGACCCCGTCTTGGAGCACACGCAGCAGCTTGGCCTGGAGCTCAAGATCGAGGTCTCCGATCTCGTCGAGGAAGAGGGTCCCGCCGTCGGCCTCCACGAACCGGCCCTTGCGCGACGCGCTGGCACCGGTGAACGCTCCCTTCGCATGGCCGAACAGCTCCGACTCAAGGAGATCCTTCGGTAGGGCCGCGCAGTTCAGCGCCACGAAGGGCCGCTCGGCGCGCGCCGAGCCCTCATGGATTCGTTTGGCGATCAGCTCCTTGCCGGTGCCGCTCTCGCCTCGGATCAGGACCGTGGCGTCGGTCGGCGCTACCCGATCAACAAGATCGAGCGCGTCGCGCATCACACGGGACTGCGCAATCAGGCCGCCGCCCCTGGAGAGCTCCTCGAGACGCTGTCGAAGCTCTAGGTTCTCGCGTTCGAGGTCGACACTTCTGACGACGCGATCGAGCGTCATCTTGAGCACGTCTCGGCTGACCGGCTTCGATAGGAAGTCGGCCGCGCCGGCCTTCATGGCCTCGACCGCCGCATCTACCGAACCATGCGCCGTCAGCACGATGATGGGTGGATGGGCGTCCTGCGAGCAAACCTCTCGCACCAGCTCCATTCCGTCGCGGCCAGGCATACGCAGATCTGTGATGATGGCGTCGAAGGTCTGCACCTCGGTCATCAGCCCGAGCGCATCGTCGACAGAGTGCCGGACGGTGACGTCGCGCCCCTGTTGCTCCATCGCATACGAGAGCACCTCGGCCAGCCGCTCGTCGTCATCGACCAGGAGTACGCGCTGCTTCTTCATGGCTTGCCCCCTCCGTGCGTTCCCTCATGGTGCGGTCCCACGCTCACGCTCGGGGGGAGACGAACAACGAATCGAGCGCCACCGGCAGCCGACTCCTCATATTGGATCGTCCCGCCATGCCCCTCGACGATCCGGGTCGCGATGCTCAGGCCGAGGCCGCTGCCCTCTGGTCGCGACGTGTAGAAGGGGTCGAAGATTCGCTCGCGGTCTTCTGCTGGAACGCCAGGTCCCGCGTCGTCGACCGTCCACTCGCAGCCGTCATCCGAGCAGACGGATCCGATGCAAACCGCGGCTCCCTCCGGACTCGCTTCTATTGCGTTGAGGACGAGGTTGAGAAGCATCTGGAGGATCTGGTCAGCGTCTACCAAGATGTTTGGTTGGTCAGGTCGATTGAAGACGAGGCGGACCCCCTTCTTGCGCGCCGTGCTCTCCGCGAGAGAGGACAGTCGCTCGATGAGCTCGTTCGCGTCCGCAGCAATGGGTTGCGGCCTCGGCGGCTTAGCAAACGCGAGAAACCGGTCGACGATGCCCTCGAGGCGCTTGACTTCCTCGAGGTTGAGCTCGGCCATTCGGTGCCTCTCGTGGCCAGACGGGTAGTCGTCGAGGAAGATCTCGGCCGTGCCGAGGAGAGACGCGAGCGGGTTTCGGATTTCGTGAGCGACCCCCGCGACCAGCTCACCAAGCGCGGACAGTCGCGCTGCTCGATCGAGCTCGTCACGCGTGCGGTCGAGATGAGCCTGCGTGCTCTTCGCCCGGTCAACCGCCCAGCCGACCGCGAGTCCCAAGGCCAGGTAAAGCACGATCTCCGACATCTTTTCGAGCGTGGGAGCAGGATCACCGTGGAGATGGACCCCGAGGATGTCCGTTGGGCTCTCGAGGAACGCGTGCGGCGAGTAGACGGCGATAACGACCGCCGCGGCGACCCCGCCACCGCGCAAGCCATGGGTGACCGCAAGCATGACGATGGGCAGATAGTAGAGACGGCGAAATAGTGTGTGGCTATCCAGGTTCCCGAGATCGCCGTGGGTCGTGTAGTGGAAGACGGTGATGGTGCAGAGCGCTGCCACTGCTCCACCGTTCCAGAGCTTCCAGGCGCGCGTCCCAGGGGCGAAGCGGCCGCCGGTTGATGGCCCCAAATCACCCATCGCCCTTGCCTTCGGCCGGCGGCGCGTCTTCCACGGCCTCATCCGCATCGTCTTCTTCTGCAGACGTCGCGTCGCGTCCGCGCGTCCCCTTCCTGGCGGCCTGAGCATCAGCGTCTTCGGCCGGGTCGCTCAACTCCGCTTCTGCCTCACCTTCGACCGGCGGGTGTTGCCCATCCTCAGTCTCGTTGGGTGAGGGCTCGACGGTGCCGCCCTCGACTTGCGCGCCTTCCGAGGCAACCTGCGGTGCTTCAGCTGAGATGTGGACCAGCCCGTCAGCAGCGCCGCTACCACCCGCTGGGGCGAGCTCGGGGCCCAACATTGCCCTGCGCCAGAGCAGATAGACCGCGGGGATGAGCAGCAGCGTCAGCACGGTCGAGGAGAGCAGGCCGCCAACCATCGGCGCAGCGATCCGCTTCATCACGCGCGTGCCGGTCTCGGTCCCGAACATCACGGGCAGCAAACCAATGACGGTCGTCGCGACGGTCATGACCTTGGGTCTCACCCGGTCGACAGCGCCCTCGATCACGATCTCGACGAGGTCGGACAACGAGCGAAGGCGGCCCTCTGCGCGCCAGCGATCGAACGTCTCGTCGAGGTAGACGAGCATCACCACCCCTGTTTCGGCGGCGAGCCCCGCGAGCGCGATGAAGCCGACCCCGACGGCGACCGAGAGGTTGTAGCCGCTGAAGTACAAGAGCCATACGCCACCGACGAGCGCGAAGGGCAGCGTCCCCATGACGATCAACGTCTCGGCGAGGTTGCGGAAGTGCAGGAACAAGAGCAGCAGGATGATGACGAGCGTGAGCGGCACAACAAGGGCGAGCCGCTTGTTCGCTCGCTCCATGTACTCGAACTGCCCGGACCAGAGGATAGACACGCCTTCAGGCAGCGACACCTCCGCGTCGACAACCTTCTGCGCAGCCTTGACGAACCCGCCAACATCCGAGGTCTTGAGGTCGACGAAGATCCATGCGGTCTGCCGAGCGTTCTCGCTCTTGATCGCCGGCGGGCCCTTCACGGTCTTGATGTCCGCGATGGCGCCGAGCGGGATGGTGTGTCCCAGCGGGGTGGTGACGGCGACGCGCCGGAGCGCTTCGATGTCGTTGCGAAGCTCACGCGGGTACCGCACGTTGATGGGGTAGCGCTCCAGTCCCTCCACGGTCCACGAGACGTTCATGCCACCCATCGCGGTCTTGATGACGTCCTGTACGTCGCCGACGGTGAGTCCAAAGCGCCCCGCGGCATCTCGGCGAATGTCGATGTCGACGAAGTTCCCGCCGGTGACGCGCTCCGAGTAGACGCTCAGCACGTCACCCATGCCTCGGACCACGGCCTCGATCCGTTGCCCAACCTGGTTGAGCTCTTCGAGGTCGGACCCCATGAGCTTGATGCCGACCGGCGTCTTGATGCCGGTCGCGAGCATGTCGATGCGCGTCTTGATGGGCATCGTCCAGGCGTTGGTCAGGCCCGGGAACCTCACGCGCTCATCGAGCTCGCGGATGATGTCCTCGATCGTCTTCCCCTCGGGCCACGTCTCCTCCGGCGCGAGGATGATCGTGCTCTCCATCATCGACAGAGGGGCCGGATCGGTCGCTGTCTCGGCCCGCCCCACCTTGCCGAGCACGTGCTCGACCTGTGGATGGCCGGCGATGAGCTTGTCGGTCTGTTGCAGAAGCTCCTTGGCCTTGGTGATGGAGATGCCCGGCGGCGTCGTCGGCATGTAGAGGAGATCGCCCTCGTTGAGCGGCGGCATGAACTCGCTGCCGAGCTTTGTGTACGGCCAAAGTGATCCCGCCGCGATGAGCAGCGCTCCGAACAGGACGAGGACCGGGTGCCGAAGCGCTCGGCTGAGCAGCGGCCGGTACAGGGCGATGAGCACGCGGCTGATCGGGTTGTCCTTCTCGGTTCGCACTTTGCCCCGGACGAAGAAGAACATGAGCACAGGGACGATCGTCACCGCGAGGAGCGACGACGCGGCCATCGCGAAAGTCTTGGTGTACGCCAGGGGCGTGAAGAGCCGTCCCTCCTGTTGTTCGAGAGTGAAGACTGGAAGGAAGCTCACCGTGATGATGAGCAGCGAGAAGAAGAGCGCCGGCCCAACCTCCTTGGCCGCCCTGAGGACGACCTCCTCGTGGGAGAGCCCGACGTCACGCTCCTTGTGCTTGTGGAGGTTTTCAACCATCACCACGCTGGCATCGACCATGACGCCGATGGCGATGGCGATACCGCCGAGACTCATGATGTTGGCGTTGAGCCCCATCAACTTCATCACGATGAACGAGATCAGGATGCCGACGGGGATGGTGAAGATCGCGACGAGGGCCGACCGGAAGTGCAGCAGGAAGATGATGCAGATGAGCGCGACCACGAGCATCTC
Organism: Phycisphaerae bacterium; assembly: GCA_030429485.1. Lineage (GTDB taxonomy): Bacteria > Planctomycetota > Phycisphaerae > Phycisphaerales > UBA1924 > JAUIFD01. The sequence continues at coordinate 48,490 of JAUIFD010000003.1, forward strand.
TTCAAGGAGCTTGTTTCGGAGCGTGTCGATGGCACGCTCAATGAGCAGCGAGCGATCGTAGGAGGTGTGGACCTCGACGCCCGCCGGCAACCCGGCGTTCAACTCGGCCAGGCGTTCCTTGACCCCATCGATCACCTCGAGCGCGTTTTCTCCGAAACGCATGATGACGACCCCCGTGACGACCTCTCCTTCGCCGTTCATCTCCGCGACCCCGCGCCGGATCTCAGGGCCGCGTTGAACGCGCGCTACCTGGCTGAGCAAGACCGGTGTGTGGGTCGATGCGTCCAGGCCGACAGGAATGCTCATCAGGTCATCGAGCGATCGGATGTAGCCTTTGCCGCGGATCATGAACTCGGTCTCGCCCATCTCGATAAGGCGACCACCGACGTCGGTGTTGCTTCGCTTGATAGCTGCCTTCACCTTGGCGAGAGGAACGCCGTAGGCACGCAGCTTCTCGGGGTCGACCTCTACCTGGTATTGGCGAACGTAGCCCCCAACGGTCGCGACTTCCGAAACGCCGGGGAGGGCCATCAGCTCGTAGCGGAGGTACCAGTCCTGCTTGCTCCGCAGCGTGCTCAGATCGATGCCTGAGAAGTTCGCCGCCGCCAGGACCTCCTCCCATGACAGCCCTGCTTCGCCGTCGCGGTCGAAGGCTTGTTTGATGTACCGGACAGAGTCCTCGAGAAACCGTCGAGCGTGTTGTGCGTGCTCGCCGTCGGTAGGGGGCTCAGCGTCGCCTCGAAAGAGGGATGTCAGCCAGGCGTCGCTCGAGGGGCCGTCCCCTTCCGGGAGCTCGTCTCGGGTGATTTCACCGTTGCCGTCAGCGTCGTAAAGGTTGCGAAGGTGCTCGGCCCGTGGAAGGAAATCGCTCAGCGTGTACATGTACACCCAGCCGACACCGGTAGCGTCAGGGCCCAGCTGGGGTGTCACACCTTCAGGGAGACGGCTGCGCGCGAAGTTCAGGTATTCGAGCACCCTGGACCGCGCCCAATACAGGTCGGTGCCGTCCTCGAAGATCACGTAGACCATCGAGAAGCCGAAGAAGGAGTAGCCGCGCACCGTCTTGGCGTAGGGGACGCTCAGCATGGCGGTCGTGAGCGGATAGGTGACCTGGTCCTCGACGACCTGCGGTGCCTGGCCCGGGTACTCTGTGTAGACGATGACCTGGACGTCGCTGAGGTCGGGGATGGCGTCGATGGGCGTAGTCAGGAGTGCCCAGACGCCACCGGCGACGACGACCGCGGTGAGGATGAGCACAAGGCCTCGGTTCCTCACCGACCCATCGATGACCCGGTCGAGAAGGGAGGGTGGGCGTTCGGCGTCTTTGAGGTCAGAACTGGACATGGCTCACCGCCTCTTCTCGACGAGGTCCATGCCGCAGATCGGGCAGCTGCCGGGCCCGCTCTGCACGATCTGGGGGTGCATCCCGCACGTCCAATAGGTGTCGGCCTCTGAGCTCCCTTCGTCCGACGTGGCTTGCGCAAACCCCGGGCTCTTCGCTTCGAGGCGGGCATCGAGGAGCTTCTGAACCGCCTCCTGCAGTTGGCTCTCGCTGTCGAGCAGGAACTGCCCGGAAACCACAACGCGCTCGCCCTCGCGGACGCCGCTTTGAACTTCGGTCAGATGTCGATCGGCGACGAGCCCGGTGACGAGCTCGCGCTTTTCATACCTGCCACCACCGAGGGCAACGAAGACCAGCTGCCGCTCGCCGGAGTGGAGGATGGCCTCCGTCGGAATAGCCAGGGCTCCGTTGCGACGCCGCGCCTCAATGCGCACCGTTGCAAACATGCCCGGCTTCAAGGCAAGGCCGGGATTGTCGAACTCCAGCCGAACGGAGAGGGTGCGGCTCTTCTCATTGAGGGTCGGGTAGATGTAAGCGACCTTGCCGGAGTAGGTCTTGCCCTGTTGGTAGGTGAGCTCCATCGTCGCGGGCGCCCCGAGCTCGACCCAGGGGGCGTCGAACTCATAGACCTCAGCGTTGATCCAGATCTTCTGTAGGTTGCCGATACGGAAGATGTCCATGCCGGCCATGACTCGAGCGCCCTGCACCACGTTCTTGTGCAGCACATAGCCCTCACGAGGTGCCCGCACGCGAATGGTGCGCAGCGTCTGCTTTGTGGCGTCGACGCGGTCGATGTCCGACGGCGACATCCCGAAGAACTCGAGCCGGCGTCGCGCGCTCTTGGCCAGCGGGCTGCCGGTGCCACCCGTCCGCAGGGCGAGGAGGTACTCCTCCTGGGCGCTGACCAGCTCGGGCGAGTAGACCTCGGCCAGCCATTGCCCCGGCTTCACCTTCACGCCCGTCTCGTCGACGTAGAGCTGTTCGATCCATCCCGAGAAGCGGAGGTTCACCACGGCGATCTCGTCTTCGGCCACGTCGACGGTGCCGAGCGCACGAATGTGGCGGAAGAGCGGCTCGCGGGTGGCCTTGGCGATGCGGACACCCATGTTCTGGACGACGACCGGGTCGATCTTCACCACGGGACCATTGGCACCGTCGTCTTCGTACACAGGCACGAGGTCCATCCCCATCGGCGACTTGCCGGGTTTGTCGGAGATGAACGTGGGGTCCATCGGCGCGACCCAGTGCTTCACCGTGCGCGTCTTCTTCGCAGGGGCGTTCGAGGCCGCGCCCGTGTCCTTCTCTTCGAGGTCCATGCCGCAGATCGGGCAGCGGCCCGGCTCGTCGGTCACAACCTGGGGGTGCATCGGACAGACGTACGTGTCGTGATCGTGCGCGTGGCCTTCATGCTCCTGCAGCTGGTCGCGCGGAACGAGGTGCATGCCGCAGACGGGACAGCGCAGCTCCTCGTCTTGGCCCGCCTTCGTCTTGGCGATGTGCGTGTGCATGGGACAGGTGTAGTCGCCAGCGCCGACTCTTTTCGCGACCCGCGGCTTGGTCGATGTACCCGTGGACGTCGATGGTGCTGTCGAGGCCTTTGTCTGGCCGGACTTTGCCTTCGATTTGGGTGCAGGCACCGCCTTCGCGTTGGGTTGGGACGCAGGAGCCGGCGCTCGGCCGCTGAGCATGGGCGGGGCCTTCTTCCCGGTCTTCTCCTCCCAGGACTTGAGCTTCTTCATCGCCTCCCCAGCCGGGCGTTGCTTCAAGAACATCTTGCAGAGGGGGCAGCGGCCTTCGCCGTCGCTTATGATCTGGGGGTGCATCGGGCATTGGTAGAGCACGTCGCCATGCTCGTGCTCCTGAGCGTGCGACGGGCTCGGGGCCCAGGTCAGCGTGATGGCAGAAACGCCCACGAGCAGGGCCGCGGCGAGCGCGACGGAGAGTCGGGTCCGGATCTTCATGGCTGCGTGTCCTTCTCGCCGGATGGGGCGAAGCGTCCGGTGAGCATGTCGATGGCGATGGCGGCCGTGGCAGCCTCAGCTCGCGCGTTCAGCTCGGCGCGTTCGTACTCGAGGACGGTGAGCTCCGCAGAAAAGAGCTCGGCGAACCCAGCGCGGTCGACCTGGTACGACCCGAACGCAGCCTCGAGGGTCTTCTGCGCGCCGGGGATCAGCTTCGCGCCGTAGACCTCGCTCTTTTCGATCGCGCGCTGGTACCTGACGACCGCAGCGTCGAGCTCGCCGCGCAGGTTCAGCTCCACGCCCTGGCGGCGGGCGTCCTCGGAGCGCGCGCGCGCCTCGTGCGCCTGCGCCTTCTCTTCCCACTTCCAAAGCGCAGATGCCCACGGGATCGGCACCGAGACGCCAGCGGTCAGGAAGTTGTTGCCGGGATCGGCTCCGGCGGGCAGCCGAACCCGGTAACCCGCCCAGGCCGTGACGTCGGGCCACTTCTCCGAGCGCATCGCTGAGGCCTGAGCGCGTTCGGCCGTGGCCGAACCTCGAAGGGCGGCCAGCACCGGACGGTTCTGCCGGGCCACCTCGACGAGCCGGACAACGTCGAGTTCTGCCGCGTCGGGGATCGGTATCTCTGAACCGAGCTGGAGCGGCGCACCGGGTTCGCGCTGCGCTGCAGCATTAAGCGCCGCGGCGATGGCGTCGCGTCGTCGATCGAGCTCGACGAGGTCGTCGGCGAGCTTGTCGCGCAAGACCTCGAGCCGGATGAGGTCGTGCTGCTCGACGCGGCCGAGCTCGTACTTGACGCGTACTGCATCGAGTAGCTGCTCTGCCGCTTCCAGGTGACGCTCGGTGACGCCGCGGAGGGCACGAGAGAGTCGCCATTGCACGACGAGCATGTGAACGCGGCCGGCGATCTGATTGGCGGCCTCGTCCTTCATGGGGACGGCCGCGTCCCGCACTGCTTCTGCGGCACCTGCGCGCGCCCAGAACTTGTACGGAAAGGGAACGGTCTGGCTGACCTTGAGCTGGATGCCGCTCATCGGGTGGTTCCCGGGCCACGGCGCGAGCACCGGCATGTTGCTGTACTCTGTCGCGACCATCGCATCCGGCCAGACCCAGGCCTGGGGAATGGCATGCCCGAGGGCTTCGATGCGCTGGTTCGCGGCCTCAACATCCGGGTGACCAGCGATGGCGCCCTCGATCAGCGCATTGACGTCTGTCGGCGAGACCTCTGGGCCAGCCTCCGGAGGCGGGACAGAGGGCGGCGCGGCAGCAAGCGCGAGCAAGAGTAGGATGGGCTCCACGTTGTTGGTCCTCCAGCACAACGAGGCCAAGCACCATCCGTGCCTGAGCATAAGAGTCTGATTTCAAAGCCTTTGTGGTGGGGGCTGCGAATCCGTCTGTAGCGCACGCGACAACGCCTGTTGGCTATCCGACAGCGATTGCCCGCCTAGCCTCGAGCGAGGTCCCGGTCCTCCTCCATCCGGCCATCGCGCCAGCGCTCGTGGAACCAAGCGTTTCCCTCAAGCGCCGCCTTCTTCGCCTCCTCGATGACGGTGTGTCGAGCGCGACCCACACGATCTCGTCCTCGTCCAGGGAACGATCGGCGGGCCGCCGCAGCAAGCACGCACTCTGTGAAGCGCGATTAGAACAGCGTGTTCATGTTGATGCCTACGCGACCGTAGTCATCATGCTCTTCGAGTTGACGAAAAACGGAGGCCAGCCGCTCGGGGAACAGGTCGGCGCACAGGCATGGCATGTAGCCGAGGTCCCATCCCCAGTCGTGGCTCTTGGGCATCATGCTGAGGATCACCCAGTTCCGTGCTTGGCCCAGCACGACGCCGTCCTTGCCAACGGCATCCGCCAGCATGTCGATACCACCGACGACGGGGGCTCTCACGTCCCACGGTCTCGCTCCCCGCTCCCTTGGCACTCTGTCTCGGCGCAGGTCGCGCTGGCCATCACCTCCAACGGCGACAACGGACCAAGCCTCAGCGCGAGGATGACCTTCGCCACCACCAGCCACCACTCAATATGCTCGATCTTCTCGAGCGCGTTGTCGACATCGCGGTGGCGATCGACCTCATCCGCAGCGGTCCTGATGTCGGAGACGACCAGGCCGAGGTGGTCGGTGAGGGCTTCGATCGCCTCCACGGCCCCGAACTTGTGGCGCTCGCCGGTCAGCTCGAAGAGGAGCCGCGAGGCGTCCTTCTCGCTCAGACGGCGCAGCGCAAAGCGCAACCGCTCGACGTCGGCTGACGGTCTCTCGGGGAGAGACGCAGCGGAATGCAAGAACCCCTCAAGCGTTGTCGAGGACCTCAGCAAATCCGAAACCCGCCGCAGCTGAGAAGATCCAGGAGGTCCGCCAGCGCCGCTCCGTGCTCCGGGTACGCACGGCGCAGGGCGGCGGCGATGGCATCAGCGTCCTCGGCGGTCACGAACTGTCCGTCGTTGCTGAAGTAGTTCATGGGGTTCCACCCATGCTGGAGCTCGCCGGCGTCAACACTCCCGCTCACGTCGACCTCGACCAGATGGCGCTCGGGCGAGCCTGGCGCCGGCGACGGCACGTCACCGGCGGCGTCGAGCAGGTCGTCGTCCTTGCCAGGCTCGTGCTCGTCCTCGAGGCCGGGGAGGTGTACGTCCGCGCTGCGGAAGCCCGCTGCCTCCGCAGCGGACGGCGTCGTCACGGCCACGATCGCTGTCTCGTGCGTGCCCCACGACTCCGGCGGGCCGTCGTACTCCGTCCCTGCGGGCCGCCAACCGTGACCGTGAGCGCTGATGAGAAGCGACGTCCACGTCGAGCGCGGGAGGACGATACTGCGTCCGTCAGAGCCGGAAAGTGAGATACCCATCGTCGGGCTCCTTGATCGCTACAGCTTGTCAACCACGTGCTGGGCGGCGTCGAGGGCGACGCTGAGGTCCACGGCGACCACGGCGCCGGCGTTGGTCAGGTGAGTCAAGGACTCACTGCCGCGGACGATAACTTCGCGCTCCAACGAGACGACCAGCTGAGGCCTGCCCTTCATGCGGCGCACCTCATCGAGCATCTCGCCGATGTCCCACCGGGCGGCGACCTCGCACACGAGCTCGGGCGCATGAAGCCGGCGGTGGATGTCCGACAGCACGGCCCACAGGAGCGCCGGCCCCAGGACCTTGTCGAGGCCGTGGACGCTGGCGTCGACGGCGCGCACGCCGCCCGCATAGAAAGGTCGTTCGCGGATGGCGAGCTCGGCCGCGTGCCGGTTGATCGGGTTCGGGATGTCGATCAACAGCGAGTTGATCCGCTTCTCCCACTCTTCTGCAGCGATCTCAGCAAACAGCGGCTGAAGGGCCTCCCGCAACCAAGTCGCTTTGTGCCCAGGCCCCCCGCGCGCGTCCGCCGGCGTCGCGATCTCACGCTCACGCCGTGCGCGCTCGAACCAGGAGCGGGACCGCCCGAAGAAGAGAGGCGGAAGCTCAGTGATGTCGAACCGGTCGCGTCTGAGTCGAAACATAGGCACACCTTGACGTCTGCCGACTGACTTGTCAAATGACTTGTCAGGAGCAGTTCCTTGCGAAGCACCACCACTTTTTCACGGCGGCTGACGAAGCCGAGCCCCTTCGGCGCCCCGACGTGCCTGCCGATCGCGGCGCGGGAGGTGGCGACCTTCCGCGAGCATGTGTCGGGGGCGAGACCGAAGTGCAGTTCGTTGGCAGAGGGCTCGCCTACTGACTACGCCTGGTGCTCGGTCGCCATCGGGGAAACCAAAGATCCGCAGCGTTGCGTGATGTCGCGGGTCCGAGCCAGCGCCCTGATCCACCAAGCAGGCAAGAAGTCGCTCACACCGATCGCGGCCGACGCCGATCCGCAGAAGCTCGACGAGGTTGTTGGCGAGCGCGACGACGCGGCGGCGCATATCCGCGACAGCGAGTTGATCGAAGCCCGCGGCGTCCAGCTCCAGGGCGGTGAGCCAGGCTGATGGTGTGGCTTGGGTACAAGCGGCTCGCCGAGTACCTCGGCGGCGAGTGGACGGTGGAGGCACTACGCATGCAGGTGTCGCGCGGCCAACTGACACCGACAGCCTTCCACTGCGGCCACCCCCTCTTTCACCCAGACGACGTCGACCGCCAACTCGGCTACGATCGTGGGCGCTCTGTGGCGTCCACTTTCAATGGGGGAATCCCTGATGAAGATGGGCACCAAAACGAGGACGCCGGGTCTCTGGGAGACGCCGGCGGGCCACGCCCTTCGGGTGAAGGTCAAACGCGGCTCTCTGACAATCGAACGAGCGAGAAACCTCCCCGGCACGACGCTGGAGGAGGCAATGGCGGAACTCGCCCGACTCAGGGCAGAGGTGGTCGACGAGGCCGAGCGGCGTTCCCGCGGCGAAGCGGAGAGGACCGTCACGGTCTTCGCGCGGCGCTGGTTCAAGGTCTTGGGACAGCGAGTGACGAGGGGGGCGATCGCGATGAGCACGGCTGAGGAGTACCTCCGAAAGATGGAGACGCACTTCCTGCCCTACTTCGGCGGGATGGAGATCGACGAACTCAAGCCGTCGATGTTCTCGGACTGGCTGGTCTGGCTGTCAGAGCAGCGGCGGCCAGCGACGCGCGCGGGCCGCAACGGGTCGAGCTATGCGCAGGAGCCCACGCCCTACAAACGACGGTCCCTCGAGTACGCGTGGGGGACCGCCAAGACTTTCCTCGACTGGGTTGCTGACGCCGAGGATTTCCACCGCCACCCGATGGGCCGCGTCCGATTCGACATCCCGGCTGAGGATGTCGTGGCCAAGGATACGTTGACGCCCGCCGAAGCGATTGCTTTGGTCGACGTCGCGG
>JAUIFD010000153.1 GCA_030429485.1 Phycisphaerae bacterium
CCGCATCGTGTACGACGTCAACGGCGACGGCTTCTATGACACCGATCCGAGCTTCGGCGACGAGGACTACCGAGCCCTGCTCTTCCTGGCGCCGGGCGCGCAGCCCTGCCCGCCGGACCTCACCGGCGACGGGATGGTCAACACCAACGACTTCTTCCAGTTCCTCGCGTACTACCAGGTGATGGACCTGCGGGCCGATTTCTTCGCCGACGGCATGATCAACACCAACGACTTCTTCGCCTACCTCGCGGCGTACCAGCAGTACTTCCTCACGGGCTGCCCGTGAGCGCGTAACGCCGGCGAGAGTCGGCACCATCTGATCTCACCCGCGTCCCCGCCCAACGGCGGGGACGCGCTTTGGAGGAGCGGCACGCAACCGCCGCCCCACGACGCGACGAAAGGTCTGGCATGCGGCTGATCGGTGTTCTTGTCTGTCTCCTGCTCTGCACGCTCGCGCCCCCTGCCCGCGCCCAGTGGAACCCGGCAGACGGGCAATGGGGCAAGTCTGACATCAACCACCTCCGCGTGATGACGTGGAACGTGCGCGACCGTTTGTGCTCAACCGCCTCGAAGACCGACGGCAACACGCCGTGGCACTCGCTGGTCGTCACCGTCGCCGCCCTCAAGCCCGACGTCATCATCATGCAGGAGACCGGCGATAACTCCGGCAACGGCACGGGCAGCGGGGTCGACTCCGTCACCAACCTCGAAACCACGATCGATCTCTTCCTGCACGGGGGAGCCGATCCGTTCAACGGCGGCAACGTCGGGGCGTGGGTGCAGCGGTACGCGCCGGGGTATGACCTGCCCTATGTCTACGTGCCCGGCGCTTCCGACGGCTTCAACCGCAACATCATCCTCTCCCGCTTCCCCTTCGCGGATCTCAACGGCGACGGCGCGGCGCTGCTCAACGACATCTTCCTCGTCACGGCCGACCAGTGTGCGCCCGGGGGCACCGGCGGGATCCGTGGGTTCCAGTTCGCCGAGATCGATCTGCCCGACGACGTCTACCTCGGCGACGTCGTGATCGGCAACGGACACCTCAAGGCGGGCGGCACAAGCTCGGACCTCTCGCAGCGCCTCGCCGCCGCGCAGAACATCCAGTACTTCATCTACAACCTCTACGCCGGCGCGGGCACGAGCACACCCGACCCGGCGGGCAACATCCGTGATCTCCCGCAGGCGACGAGCGTGCTCTCGCCGTCCACACCCGTGATCTGGGGTGGTGACTGGAACGAGGACGAGCAAAGCAACGGGCGGCGCGGACCCGCCGAGTACATGGCGCACGGGTGCTCGACCGCGTCAGGCGACGGCACCGACCGCGACGGCACCGACTCGGCGTACGACAACGCCTCCAACCCGTTCAACGGCTCGACCGACACGCGCGGCGGCAGCAAACTCGATTACCTCGTCGCCTGGGACTCGGCGGCGACGAACGTGCGCGGGTTCATCTTCCAGACCACCACCATGCCCTCGAGCGCCTACCCGCCGGAGCTGCTCAACCACCCCGTCCCCGCGAACGTGTCGAACGCGTCGGATCACCTCGCGGTGTGCGTGGATTACCTGCTCGACGCGTCGTCCACGAGCGCTCCGGGCGCATTCGCGCTCACCACACCGGCCGATGGCGCGACCGGCGTCTCGCAAACCGCGGCCCTGGCGTGGGACTCATCGACGGGCGCGTCCAACTACTCCGTCACGATCGCGACCGACCCGCAACTTACCGATATCGTCGCGACGTACCAGGGCGTCGGCACCAACTCGTTCACCGTGCCTGACGGCGTGCTCCTGGGCTCGACGACCTACTCGTGGGGCGTGACCGCGCACAACGCGCTGGGCGCTACCGACTCGACGCCGATCTCGCACACGTACACCACCGTGTCGGGCCCGCCGCCGGGCGATTTCTCGCTCATCTCGCCGATCGACAACTCGACAGGCCTCGCTCGCCAGCCGGCGTTCAACTGGGGCGACGCGAACGGCGTCGCCACCTACACGCTGACGATCGCGCGCGACGAACAGCTCACCGACATCGTCGCGACGATCCCGGGCATCGCAATCTCGCAGTACACCATGACCACGCCACCCGACGCCGCCCTCAGCGGATGCACGACCTACCACTGGGGCGTCACCGCCACCAACAGCGGAGGCGTGACGTCCTCGACCCCCGAATCGCGGGCCTTCACCACCGGTACCGTCGCGGACCTCTTCCCCGACGGCAACATCAACACCAACGACTTCTTCGCCTTCCTCGTGCTCTACCAGAACGGCGAGACCGCGGCCGACATCACGCTCGACGGCGCCATCAACACCAACGACTTCTTCGCGTTTCTTGTCGCGTATCAGGCGGGGTGCTGACTCGCAATCGGCGAGCAACTGACGCGTTCGGCCGGATCCGTTGCCGCGTGCTCGGTTCATCTTCTACAAAACGCAAACGACCCGCGGGCAAAGCCCGCGGGTCGCGATGGATCGTTCCGATCTATACGCCCAGACGCCTAGCGCCGGCGGCGCGTCGCGGCGAGCCCACCGAGCCCGAGGAGGGCGGCCGCGCTTGGCGCGGGGACCGCTTCGATCGCGAGCCCGGCGCAGGTCCACCCCGTGCCGCCCGCGAGCGGATCGTCGGCGACGGTGATGACGCGTGCGCGGCCTGAAGCAGGACACGGCGCTCATTTCGGTGGGTTTTACGAGGGTTTGCGAGCGTGGTGCGAGAAGCGAATGTCCTCGCGCCGCTTTGTCGCCCTCACCCTCCTCATTACACTCGACCTGGTGCATCCCAACCACTCTGGGTGCGCCACTCCACCGCGGAAACAGCTGGTGGATGGCGGGGCTGCGCCGAGTGCTTGCCCGGCGTGCGTATCTGCCGGGCGACATCTGCCAAGAGAGAGTGAGAAGGAAGACACGCATGCGTATCTGTTTCGTATTGATGGCTCTGGCGATCTACCTGCCCATGCCCGCGCGCGCCCAAAGCACGGCGATCTCCTACCAGGGCAGGCTCGAGGCGTCGGGCGCGCCGGTCACCGGCGCGTACGACCTCACCTTCTCGCTCTACGACGCCCTCACGGGGGGTACGCGTCTGGCCGGTCCGATCACCCATTCGAACGTGGAGGTCACCGACGGCACGTTCACGGTGCAGGTCGATTTCGGCGCCGAGGCGTGGACGACGACCGTGCCCCCCTACACGAACGCCCCGCGATACCTGGCGATCCGTGTCAACGGCGAGCCGCTCTCACCGCGCCAGCCTGTGACGCGCGCACCCTACGCCATGCAGACCCGGGGGCTGCACGTGAACGACGACGGCGAAATCACCGTCGCGGGCGGGTTCACCGCGATCGGCAACACTCGAGCCGAGCTCGCCGGGGACAGCTTCGCCGGGTTCTTCTACACCTCCAGCACAACGGGGATCGGCGTCTTTGCGCAGGCCAACGCGGCGGACGGCCCCAACCGCGCGATCCACGCCCGCGTGCGGAGCGACGAGGGCATCGCCGTTGAGGGGTACGTCCCCGCGGGTTCGATGGGCTCGGCCATCGTCGGGTCGGCGGTGGACGAATCCGGTTGGGCGGGGCGCTTCCTCGGACGGGTCAACATGTCCGGGCACACGGCCGTCGGCAGACAGGACGTGCGCATCACCGATGCCGAGCTCTTCGGCGTCCATACCGAAGCCGGGGAAAGTGTGTTTGGCGGCATGTACGTCAGCGGCGCCGACGAGGCGAGCTTTCCCTTCTATGGGTACAGCGCCGGCGGCACGAGCGGCGACTACGACGCGTACCACTACTACCAGGGCACCACCGGGGCGTGGAAGCTCTACGTCAGGGGCGGCACACGGATGACGGTGACCGACGGCGGTGATCTCGGTATCGGCACCCAAAGCCCCGCGTTCAAGCTGCACGTCAACGGCACGGCGGGCAAGCCCGGCGGCGGCTCGTGGTCGAGCGCGTCGGACGCGCGCCTCAAGAAGAACGTGCGTGATCTCGACGGCGCGCTCGATGCGCTCACCAGCCTCCGCGGCGTGTCGTTCGAATACATCGATCCCCAGACGATCGGTGAGCTCGAAGGCGAACGCCTCGGCATGATCGCGCAGGAGGTCGAACTGGTGTTCCCGGATTGGGTGGAGACCAACGACGACGGGTTCAGAACGGTGACCTACCGCGGCTTCGAGGCGCTCACGGTCGAGGCCTTCCGAGAGCTGCGCGAGGAGAATGACCGCGAGATCGCCGGGCTCAAGGGCGAAGTCAAAGACCTGGAGATCCAGCTCGACGACCTTCAAGCACGCCTGGGCGCGCTCGAGGCGTTGCTTGAGCAGGTCCACGCGACACACGAGTAACGCGCGGCTCGACCGGACGCCCCGAGACCCGAGTCTTCCGCAACGCGCGTCAACGCCCGCGACGGTGCCGCACTGGGCGGCGGTACCGAGGGGTGGGGCGGCTATGCCGGGGGGTGGGGCGGCTATGCCGGGGGGTGGGGTGGCTATGCGAGGGGTCGCCGGGCCTCGGCAACTTCTGACCCGGGCTCGGATGCTCCTGACCAGGCCTGATCTTCCTTTAAAGCCTCGACGCCGACCCGCCAAACATCGACGCCCGCGATGAAAAGATCGACGCCTGCGCGCGATGTTGCGCAGCACGCTCGCCATGCAGCGCAGCACGCGGGCGGTGCAGCGCAGCACGAGATGAAAACAACGCAACAAACGCAGTTTGTTGCGATCTCCCCCCGCCTCCGAGCCCCCAATCGCCGTTACGCGGACCCCGCCCCACCCCCTCACGCAGCTGCCCCACCCGTCGCAGAGGTCTCGATACGCCCCAAGCGCCAGCGCACCGGCCGCCGAGAGCGCCGACCCCGCAACACCCCGCGAGCGCCCCAACCATGCCCACACCCCCGCGGCCTCTCGCTCACGCTCAAGGCTTCAAACCCACCAACCCGTTCCATGGCCGCCAAAGGCGGCGGCCATGGCACCCGGCGTATGAGGCGGAGTGCTGAGGATTCAGGCGTCATCCGCGAAGCGCGTTCTCGCGCGTGACGCCTCGTATCCGGGCAGGTTGTTGTCGTCCGGACGGATGGAATCAAAGATCGAGCGCCGAATCCGCGAATCCACCTCGCTGAACGCTTCCGCAAACCCACCCTTCCTCGCAACGAAGAGATAACGCCGATGCGCGTCGGCCAGCGGCGTCCCGTCGGGCCATCGCCCGTCGCCGACAATGCGCCCGAGCGCGGCGTTGTCGATTGCCTCCGCCTTGCGAAGCCCCTCCTCGACATCGGCAAGAATCCGCTCGACCTTGCTCGTGAGCATGCTCCGGAGTTGATCGAAGTCGCGCCGGTGTTCCTCAGGAATGTCCGCGCGGATCGTGTCCAGGTTCTCGCCCGCGCGAAGCCATCGCCAAACACCGAGTGGCGTCACGCTTGTGATCAGGCGGTGTACGCGGCAGTACTCGTCGCCCTTGATCTTCAGACGGTGCCCGTTGGCGAACCGCACCACCCAGCCCTCTGCGTCGAGCCCGAGTGAGCCCGCCGATTCGGCGAGGTGATCGAGCGAGCGGAACGCGTGCCTCTCCGCAGAGCGAAGCCCCAGCTCCTCCGCGAGCGGTGCGACCTCCGACGCCGGCACCTCCGACCCATCCTCCAGGTACGCACCAAGCAGCACGAGACTCTCAAATGGGTAGTTCACGACGCCCCTGCTCGTCTGATGGACGATCTCGACGAGATACGTGACGCCGGGTGATGCGTGCCGAAGGTCTACCGACTCGTTCCACACCCGCTCCGCCCATTCCGCCGGCTCGCTCTCGAAACTGCCGCGCGTCGCAACACGCCATCGCGCGCCGTCGTGATAGACGATCCCGAGCGCGCCGTCGTACTTGGTCGTCACCGATACCGGGCCGAACGATTCGGAACCCCAACTCTCCGCCTCGCCCAGGTTGAAGAACTTGGGAAACGGCGTCGCCACCACCTCGCGTGCCCCCGGGCGGAGAATCAGCCCGCGTGAGATCAGGCTGAAGACATCCCACGGCACGTTGTGGTACGCCTTGACCGAGTAGTTGAACAGCTCCAGGTCGCCTGAAACGACCCTTGTGACGCGACGCTCGCGCACGTGCTCCATGAGGCCGTCGTACAGCTCGTCAAACCCGATGCGGCGTGCAGGATGCACACCCCACGTCGCGGCGACCTGCTCGCGCGTGGGCTTCCCGTGAGAAGGATCCTTTGCCATGATGCACCCGAGGCTCGAAGCCTCCCGTGACGGTTGAGATGTGTCGCAATGAACGAAGACGTGAAGTCAGGCGCTGGAGCCTATCGCGCCTATCGCCTCCATACACCGCGCCACCACCTCCGCCGTCGGCGCCACCTCGCCCTTGCCCTCGTCGGCACGGCGTTTGAACTCCACGCCGCCAGCGTCGAGGGCCTTGTCGCCGAGCGTGAGGCGCACGGGGATGCCCACAAGATCAGCGTCCTTGAACTTCACGCCCGGGCGCTCGGCACGGTCGTCGATCAAGACGTCGAGCCCGCGCGCGCTCAGCTCATCGGCGAGCTCGCGCGCGAGCGTGTCCTGGCGTTCGTCGCCCGGCTTCATCACGATGATCTCGACGTGGTAGGGCGCGAGCGGCGCGGGCCACACGATGCCCGAGTCGTCGTGGCTCATCTCGACGCAGGCGGCCATCGTGCGCGACACGCCGATGCCGTAGCACCCCATGATGACGGGCGCGCGCTTCTGGGCCTCGTCCATCACCTCGAGCCCGAGGACCGACGAGTACTTGTCGCCGAGCTTGAAGATGTGCCCGACCTCGATCCCCCGCTGCTCGGAGAGCACAGGCCCGCCCGTGCCGGGCGAAGGGTCGCCGGCGCGCGCGTTGCGGATGTCGAGCACGCGCACGCGCCGCGGGTCTTCGAGCACGTCGCCCATCTCCCGCCGCCAGCGGAAGCCCGTGACGTGATGATCCGCCTCGTCCGCGCCCGTCGCCCACTCGCCCGCGGTCGCGGCGTCGGGATCGATCAGCATCATCATCCCGCCGTGCTCAGGATCGATACCAAGGATCGCGCGCGGCGAGACATACCCGATCGCAAAGCCCGCGGCATGGGCGCGCTTGTCGTCGGCCATCGCGAGCTTGCGCCCGCCGGTCTCCTTCGCGACCGCGTCGCGCAGCTTGCCCTCGTTGACCTCATGATCGCCGCGCACCACCGCGAGCACCCAGCGCAGCCCATCGCCATCCTCCGCGCCGGCAACCTCGAACACGATCGTCTTGAGCATGCCCGCGGGCGTCGTGCCCAGATGCTGCGCCACGCCTTCGATCCCGGGCATGTTCGGCGTGTGATGCCTGGTCGGCTCGCCGCCCGCGCCCTCGGCGCCGTCGCCGAACGACCACAGGCGGAACCCGATCTCGCACTTCTCCACGTTGGCAGCGTACCCCGTGACGTGGCAACGCAGGATCGTGTCCTCGCCGTTGTCGCAGTTGACCATGAACTCGTGGCTCGCCGAGCCGCCGATCGGGCCCGCCTCGGCGTCCACGACCGTGAAGTCGAGCCCGCAGCGCGTGAAGATGTTCGAGTACGCCTCGTACAGGCGGTCGTAGGTCTCGTTGAGCCCGCCCTCGCCCTCGACGCGCACGTGGAACGAGTACGCATCCTTCATAATGAACTCGCGCCCGCGCAGCAGCCCCGCGCGCGGGCGTGGCTCGTCGCGAAACTTGCTCTGGATCTGGTAGAGCGTCAGCGGGAGCTGCTTGTAGCTCGTCAGCTCGCCGCGCAGCATGTCGGTGATCACTTCCTCGTGTGTCGGCCCGAGCGCCGTGGCGCGGTCGTGGCGATCCTCAAGCGTGAACAGATCGTCGCCGTACGCCTCGGCGCGACCGGACTTCTTGAAGAGGTCCATCGGCTGGAGCGCGGGCAGCAGGAGCTCGCTCCCGCCCGCGGCGTCCATCTCCTCACGGATGATCGCGCACAGCTTCTTGAGCACGCGCCACCCGAGCGGGAGATACTCGTACACCCCGGCCGTCAGCTGACGGATATACCCCGCGCGGATCAGGAGCGCATGGCTCGGCATCGTGGCGTCGGCCGGCGCTTCGCGGAGCGTCGGGACGAAGGTCTGGCGCCAACGGTGCACAGCGCCGCGAGGGCCGGCGCACGTTGTTTCGGCGTGCGGGGTCATGGGCCCGCATCGTAGACGCTCGCCCGCCGCGCCCCCCACCACCGCCGCGCTCGACGGCCTGGCGCGGGCGCTGCGCCTGCTGCACGACGCCCACGACCTGCCGCTGGACGCCGAGCACGTGCGCGCCCACCGCGACTGGCCGGGCGCCTTCGGCGCGTGCCCCGGCGCCGAGCTGGACGCGCGGCTGGACGACGTGATCGCCGCCGCGCCGACCATCGCGCTCGATCCGCCCGGCGACGGCCCCGACCCCCCGCCCCCCCTGCCCCCCTGCCCCGACGGCGACGGCCCCACCTGCGGCGATCCCGCGCTGGGGCTGAGCCCGACCGACCTGTACGACTGCCTCGCGGGTGAGTTCCGCTTCGCCGCGACCTGCGAGGCGGGGTGCGCGGTGGCGCCCGACGGCGCCCCGGACGCCTGCCGCATGCGCGCGCCGGCCGAGTGCCCCGCCGGCGAGGGCACCTACTGCGGCGGCGGC
>JAUIFD010000154.1 GCA_030429485.1 Phycisphaerae bacterium
TGATCGATGACTGTGAGCGCTGCATGATCACGGCCGGTCACTGCGGTCCTTCGACCAGCGCGGTGATCCAGTTCAACGTTCCGCTTTCGACCTCGGGCGGATCGCCCGTGGCGCCGCCGCCGGATGATCAGTACGCGGTTGACCCATCCAGCACGCAGTCCAACGGCGGACAGGGTCAGGGCAACGACTACTCGTACTTCGGCGTGTTCCCGAACTCCAACACCGGTCTGCACCCGGCCGACGCGTACGGCGAGGGCACCTACGTGCTCAATCGCAACCTACCTTCGTCGGGTGAGAGCATCCGCATCACCGGGTACGGTTCGACGAGCTCGCCCGTGAGCCCCACGCTGTATCTCGTGCAGAAGACGCACACCGGGCCCGAGCAGGGCTCGAGCGGAACGACGCTCCGGTACCGCACGGACACCACCGGCGGCAACTCCGGCTCCCCGGTGATCCAGGAGGGCACCGGCATGGCTCTCGGCGTGCACACCCACGGCGGATGCACGTCGGGCGGCTCGGGCGCAAACGTCGGCACCTCGCTGGTCCACACGGGCTTCGCCGGCGTGCTCGACAACCCGGCGGGCAGCTGCGTGTGCGCGGGGCCGAACATCGAGGTCACCAGCGCCCTGCCCGACTTCATCAACTCAAGCACGGGCTACGAGATGACCTTCACGGTGACCGAGAAGAGCGCGCCGGTTGATCCAACCTCGATCGCGGTCTTCGCCGATACGGGTTCGGGGTTCCAGTCGGTCACGGTGGCGTCTCTGGGCAACGACGCGTATTCCGCCATGATCCCGGCCGGGGCGTGCGCCGAAGCCGTGAGCTTCTATCTGTATGCGGAGGACACCACGGACAAGTCGACGCGCGAGCCGCGCGGCACGACGAACTACGAGGTGATCACGGGCGACGCCACGGGCTACGCCGCGGACCTCGACTTCGAGACCGATCCGGGCTGGACCGTCCAGGACACCGACATCATCACGGGCACGTGGCAGCGCGGCGCGCCCAACGGCATCAACGGCGCGCCCGCGACCGACGGCGACGGCTCGGGGCAGGCGTACCTCACGGGCCTGATTCCGAACCACGACGTCGACGGCGGGCCCACGGTGCTCACGACCACCGTGTACGACCTGTCCGATCTGCCCAAGCCGTTCGTCTCCTACTACCGCTACGTGCGTGGAGACCCCATGCTCGTTGAGGTCCGTGCCGACGGCGGCGCCTGGATGCAGCTCGAGAACGCCAATCCGGCGACGGGCTGGGTCAACGTTGAGTACGAGATTCCCGCGAGCGTCGTCGCGAGCGGTTCGGCGCAGTTCCGCTTCACCGCGTCGGACAACCCGAACAACTCGACGACCGAAGCGGGTGTCGATGGGTTCAAGATCTTCTCGATCATCTGCGCGGATTGCCCGGCCGACCTTACCGGCGAGGGTGACATCAACACCAACGACTTCTTCCTCTTCCTGAGTCTCTACCAGGCGCAGGACCCGCGGGCCGATTTCGCGCCCGGCGGCGGCATCAACACGAATGACTTCTTCGCCTACCTCGCCGCCTATCAGGCCGGCTGCTAACCGAAACGCTATCCCAAGCCCCCCTCTCGCGGGCGCTCGGCACACTGCCGGGCGCCCGCCTTTCTTTTTTGCCGGTTGGTGGCCCGCGTCATGCGCCGTTCGCACATGTCAGGGCGCGGTCGCTCGGCCGTGAAACCCGTTCCGAGACCCGGACGCTCGTTCGGCGGGACGACAAGCGAAAGGAAGACCCATGACCCGCAGCACCAACTGTCCGCGATCCTCTTCTGCGCTCATCGCCGGACTCGTGCTCCTCGCGGGCGCCGCCGACATGGCCAGCGCCCAGCGATGGCAGCGACCGGTCGGCACGCAACTCCACGAGGGCGCGCTCGACGTCGAATACACACGCGACGGCGGTTCGATCTCCGTCGGGTGGCGGTACAACGACGCGGGCGTGCCCGACGCCTTCGTCGTCAAGCACAAACGGGACGGCTCGGTCGAATGGGACCTTGAGTTTGGAGGCGGACGTCCCGACATCGCCTACTCCGTCATCCAAACACGCGACGACGGGTACGCGATCGCGTTTGAAACGCTCAACGCCATGCCGGGGTTCGAACTCGGCATCTACAAGATCGACTCGTCTGGCGCGTACATGTGGGCGATGACCTACCCCGGCACGTGGCAGACCGATCCGATTCATAAGCCCTACCCCGGACCCGCGATCGAAGAGGACGCGAACACCGCCGACCTGCTCGTCACCGGCAACATCAGCGGACGACCGCTCCTTCTCCGCACCGATCCGTTCGGCAACTACCTCTACAACCGCATCTACACGATCCCGGGTGCGGACAACCTGGTCGAGCTCGCGTTCACGGACCTCAAGGTCGACGACGAGTCGATCGTGATCTCGGGCACGGGCCGGCGCACGGACTTCGCCGGCGTGACGCACCAGGACAGCTACCTCATGCGCACCGACCCGCTCGGATTCCCGATGTGGGCCAACCTCTACGACTCGACCAACGTGCCCGATCTGGGCGTGCGCGAGACCGGCGACGGGCTCGATCTCCGCCGCGCAGACGCCGCGGACGGGATGATCTACCTCGCGGGCCGGACCGACCTCGGCCGAGCGTTCTCACCGAAGCTCGGGACCTACCTGCTCGCGGTCGACGGCCTGGGCCTCCCGATGTTCGACAACTCGCTCGAGCTCTCGCCGAACGACCAGTTGGCCGACGATCGCATCGAGAGCGCGTACGCCGCGGTGCGGCATGACGCGGGGTCACGGCAGGTGTACGTCGCCGGCATGCGCGCCCGTTCGACCACCACGACCGCCGCGTGGGCGTTTGACGACTCCACCGCGTTGCTCAACTGGGCCAACGGATACAACCGCCTGTCAGAAGGCGAGGGCGTCGATATCGACAAGAAGCACTGCGGACCGGTGGTCGCTGGAGTCATCGATTCGTCGCCCTGGCCCAACGGCAACGGCGGGCTGGACATCCATCACGTCAAGCTCAACGCCTCGGGCGATTCGGGTTGCCAGCAGACGCGCCTCAACCCGCGCCAGGACCCGCCTCGCTTCCGACCCGAGCCGGTGCAGCTGAGCATCGAGGAGTTCCAGGAGCAGGTCGACTTCGACTTCCCGCCGCGTCCCGTCGGCTCGGGCGACGCGCCCTTCTGCTACTCGGCGTTCTGCAACCCGTGCCCAATCGACTTTGACGGTGATGGTCTGCTCACCACCAACGACTTCTTCGCCTTCCTTGTGCTCTACCAGAACGCCGACCCAGCCGCCGATCTCTTCGCCGACGGCGTGATCAACACCAACGACTTCTTCGCGTTCCTCGCGGCATACCAGGCCGGTTGCTCGTAACGACAGCACCGCAAGACCGACATCACGCACGTTCCCGGCAAGCGCCCTCGTGGCGCTTGTCGGCCTTGCAACGCTGCGCCCGCGTTGCATTACACTCTCGGCGTGCCGGACGCCCGCGAGCGCGAAGTGAGGGTTTCGACCATCCTCCGCTACCTCATCGGATCTCGCGCCGCCATCCTCGATGTCGCGTTCTCGAAATGGACGATCAGCAGGTCTGGCGCGCGAGTACGACGGAGAGGACCTGCTCCATCAGCCGTGGCACATCCTCCGACCCCTCGGCGCGTCGTCCGTATCGGGGACGGCGCTCTTTCTGCTCGTGCACTGCGTGCCGGTTGCGCGATGCGCGTACGCGACGGGCCAGGAGCCGAGCTTCTGGAGCGCGTACCGCGCCTTCATGGGGGCTTTCTGGATGACTGCGCCCATGGCCTGGCTCTACGCGATCCCTTACGAGCGGTTTCTGGATCCGGTGGGCGCGGTCAAGGCCAATCTGTGGACGCTTGCGATCGTCGCCGCGTGGCGCGTGCTTCTGATGTCGCGCGTCGTCGGCGTGCTGTACGGCATCGGCGCCGTCTCGTCTTTCTTCCTCGTCATGTGCTTCGCCGATGTTGTCGCGTTCGGCGTCGCGACGCTTGTGCCAGTGCCGGTCTTTGATGTCATGGGCGGGCTGCGCCACTCCGCACGCGACGCGCTTGTGTCCAGCAGCAGCGTTCTCGTCGCGGTTCTCTCCGCTATCACGGCGCCAGTGTGGTTCATCGGCATGCTCGTCGTGCTCGCGCGATCCAAGCCCAGGTGGCCCCTGCGCCCGGAGGCTGAGCGAGAGCGCTCCCCCCGCGGCGCGCTTCTGGCCGCGTGCGTCGCGGTGCTCGCGTTCGCGGCACTGCTTCCGTTCACGCAGCCCGAGCAGGTCCGCAGGCACGAAGCCGAGCGACTGCTTCGCACGGGGCGCGTCGCCGAGGCGTTTGCCGTCATGTCCGCGCACGACGCGGGCGATTACCCGCCGCACTGGGACCCCCCGCCGCGCCTCGGCTACCTCGAACGCACGCCCTCAATCGACGAGATCACGAGCGCAATGGAGCATCAATGGCCCGCCGCGTGGGTTGCTGATACGTATCTCCACAAGGTGCGCCAAGGGCTGCGGCGCGAGATCTTCCCCTGGACGAGCCTCAACGACTGGGGCGGCTTCGCGCGCGATCCGACCTTCTATCCGCGCCTTGAGTCGCCGACGCAGGTCGAGCGAGGCGCCCGTTTCCTTGCGGCGCACGATCCGTCGATCACCGACGACGACCGGGCGGCGCTGCTCACGATCGCCGGGTTCGCAAGCGCCTCGACGCTCCTGGGCGCCCGCCCGAACATCGTCGTCATCCTCTGCGACGACCTCGGCTACGCCGACCTCGCCTGCTACGGGCATCCACTCATCCAGACGCCAAACCTCGACGCGCTCGCGGCGTCGGGCGTGCGCTTCACGAACTTCTACTCGCCCGCCCCGGTGTGCTCGCCCTCCCGCGTCGGACTTCTTACTGGCCGCTCACCAAACCGTGCCGGCGTCTACGACTGGATCCCGCCCGCGCGCGACGAACGCCCCGACGCGCGCGACCTCGTCCATATGCGCGAACATGAGACGACGATCGCCCACCTGCTGCGCGACGTCGGGTACGCCACGTGCATGGCTGGCAAGTGGCACTGCAACAGCAGTTTCAACTCCCCCGCGCAGCCCCAGCCCGGTGACGTCGGGTTTGAGCATTGGTTCGCGACGCAGAACAACGCCGAGCCATCGCACGCCGACCCGCGCAACTTCGTCCGTAACGGCGATGCCGTCGGCAAGATCGAGGGCTACTCGTGCCAGCTCGTTGTAGACGAGACCGATCGATGGCTCACGACCCAGCTGCGCGAGCACCCGCAACAGCCGTTCGTCGCTTACGTCGCGTTCCACGAGCCGCACGAGCCCGTCGCGTCGCCGCCCGAGCTTGTGGCGCTCTACGAAAGAGTGGCGCGCAACCGCCGTGAGGCGGAGTACTTCGCGAACGTGCACAATGTCGATCTCGCCATCGGGCGCTTGGTGGCTCGCCTCGAAGAGCTTGGCGCAAGCGAGAACACCCTCGTCGTCTTTACTTCCGACAACGGGCCGGAAACGCTCGAGCGGTATCGCGGCGCCGAGCACTCATACGGCAACGCCGCGCCGCTGCGCGGCATGAAGCTCTGGACCACCGAGGGCGGCGTCCGTGTGCCGGGCATCGTGTCATGGCCGGCGCACGTGGAGGCCGGTCGCGTGTCCGACGAGGTTGTCTCCTCGCTCGACCTTCTTCGCACAGCGTGCGCCGTCGCGGGTGTGCGCCTCCCGGAGCACACGCTCGATGGCACAAGCGCACTACCGGCCTTCGTCGGCAAGGCGTTGGACCGCCCTCGTCCGCTCCTCTGGGTCTACTACAACGCGATCAACGAGCGCCGCGTCGCGATGCGCGACGGGGAGTGGAAGATGCTCGCGCGCCTCGAAGGGCTTGGCCCGCTGCAGAACGTGCATGAGGGCAATCGGGATGCCGTCGTTGGCGCCGCGCTTGGCGACTTCCAGCTGTTCCGAGTGACCGAAGATATGGGCGAGTCCCAGGACCTGCTCGCGTCCGAGCCCGAAGTCGCAGCACGTCTCGAACGTCGCATGCGGAGCGCTTACGCCGAACTCGTGAGGTCGTCGTTCGTATGGACGCGTCGCGAATGAAAGAACGCCCGCGCGCGGGCGTTCTCTCGGGGGGGGACGGTGGAGATTCAGGCTCGTCGGCGGCGAGCGGCCGCAAGCCCGCCGAGCGCGAGCGCACCGGCGACGCCCGGCGCCGGCACGAGGCGGAACGCCGTCGCCCGGTTGCCGAAGCCCAGATACTGATCGGCGAGCAGGTAGATCTCGCCCGCCTCGTCTTCTCCGAATCCCTTGATGTACAGATCGAGGGGCAACCCAAGGTCGCCGATCAAGATCTCCTCGATCTGCATCGTCGTCAGATCAAGCGCGAAGAGGCGCCCGTCACCGTCGGAGAAGCTCGTCGAGAAGTCGCCGAAGATGTACATGCCTTCAAGCTCGGGCATGAGCGTGCCTCGATACACGAACCCGCCGATGATCGAGATGCCCTCGTCGTGATCGTACTGGGCGATGGGGTCGGTCAGCCCGGCTGGCAGCCCGGTCAGATCATCGGAGATCGTCCCCGTCGCGGGATCGAACGCGAACGTCCCTTCCTTGAGGCGCCATCCGTAGTTGGCGCCGAGTGCGCCGAGATTGATCTCCTCGATCTGTCGTTGTCCGACGTCGGCGATGTAGAGCTCATCGGTCGCGCGATCGAAGGAGAAGCGGAACGCGTTGCGCAGGCCGAACGCGTAAATCTCGTTCACGTCGGTGGTCGAACCGGCGAAGGGGTTGTCGGAGGGGATGGAGTACTGCCCGTTGGCCGAGAGAGCGCCGGTTGCGCCCGTCGGGTCGATGCGGATCATCGAGCCGAGGATGTTCGTGGTGTCCTGGCTGTTGCCCTGCGGCGAGTGTCCGGGGTCGTCGTCGTTCGAGCCCCCGCCGTCGCCGATTGTCGCGTAGAGGAGCCCGTCAGGCCCGAACGCGAGATTGCCCGAGTTGTGATTGAACTGTGGTTCATCGATGCGCATGAGTTCGCGGCGTGAGGCGGGATCGACGCGGTTGGGATCGCTCGCACCCACCGTCCACTCCGAGATCACGCTTTGGTGGTTCATCGCGGGGATCGGTACGGTGGTCGTGAAGTCCGCGGGGCCGCTGACGGGCTCGCTGGTGTAGGTATAGACCTTGCCAAACCCGGCGGCGCCCGGCGTCGCATAGTCCGGATGGAACGCGAGCCCAAGGAAGCCGCGTTCGTCGAAGTCGAAGCGTGGGTCCGGGTCGATGCCCAGGCCGAGATCCACAAGGCGCGACGAGACATCAAGGAACGGCGCCGCGAGCACGTCACCCGACGCGTCGACGACGCGCACCGTGCCCGTTTGTTCGACGATGAACCGCCGCCCCGAACCGTCATGCGCGTGTGTGAGCAGGTTGGGACCGGTCAGCCCTCGCGCGATGGGCTGCAGCCGGACGCGCAGCCCGTTGTGCGGGATGGGATCGGGAATGGGGTTGTTGGGGTCGAACTGCGCCGGCGCGCCTTGCGTGAGGGCGCCGATCAGGATGCCAGCGGTGGCGATGCGCATGGGTCACTCCTTGGTATTCGGTCAGCCCGCGCGCACTCCACGCGGGAACTCCAAGAAGGTGCACCATGCAATCGCGTTTGATACCCATCTAACCGGTTGGTTCATCGAGCGCCGGTGCGCGCAATGAAAGAGCGGCGCATCGCTGCGCCGCCTCACGTCGGACACTCACGCATCGGGCTATCGCCGCCGCCGACTCGCGCCCAGGCCCGCAACCGCGAAGAGCGCACCGATGCCGGCGTTCGGCACGACCTGCCCGCGGATCTCACCCGAGCCGTTGAGCGCGGTGTGGATGTTGACGTACCAGAGGCCGGCGAGCAGGTCGGCCTCCTGCTGATCGTCGAGCACCGCTCCTCCTGCGAGCGTGCCGCTCGGCGGTTCGCTCGGGTTGCCGGTGCTGAGGAAGATCTGGATGCCCGCGTTCGAGCCGGGGCCCGCCGGTCCGTGGAAGTGCGCGCCCGGGCTCACGATGTCGCCCGTGAGATTCTCGTACTCGATCACCCACGAGATCTCGTTGGTGTCGGTGACGAGCGTCACCATCCCCATCCCGCTGGGGATGGGCACGCCGGCGGGGATTGTGGGGGCCGGGTTGGCTTGCGCAACCTCGATCGGGAACGAGAAGTGGACGATGTCGGCGGAGGCTGGTGCTGCCAGGGCAACTCCAGCGACGATCGGCAGGACGTAACGCATCGGTTCCTCCAGGGTCAGGTTGGTCCCCCACTCAACCATGCCACGAGTTTTCGGACCCGCCAATCCACGGATCAGATGAAGAGCCTGGTGATTACCCTTGCTTCGGTGCCGCACAGATCGGCGTGCGCGTGCGTCTACCATCGCCTCCGCGTGTCGCGGGCAAGGGCGAATCCATGGAAGCGGGCATCGTCGGGCTCCCTAACGTCGGTAAATCGACGCTCTTCAACGCGCTGACCGCAGCGGGGGCGCTCGCCGCGAACTACCCCTTCGCGACGATCGAGCCCAACGTGGGCGTCGTGCCGATCCCCGACCCGCGCCTGGCGACCATCA
>JAUIFD010000155.1 GCA_030429485.1 Phycisphaerae bacterium
CCCGGCGGCACGTGGCACCGGGCGGGATCGAGGTCGACCAGGTCGAAGAGGTGCTCCCGCATGAAGCGGCGGTACGAGTGGATCGACTCCGGATCCATCGGCCAGTACTCGTCGAGGTTGAAGGTCACGACATTGGCGAAGCTCAGGCCCTCTTCGCGGTGGAGGCGGACGAGCTCGTCGTAGACGCCCTGCGGGGTGGAGCCGGTCGCGAGCCCGAGCACGGCTCGCTTGCCCTGGGCGGCTCGATCGCGGATGAGTTGGGCGATCTCGGCGGCGACGGCGCGGCTTGCGGCGGCGGAGGAGGCGTATGCCGTCACTCCGATGCGCTCGCACGAACTTCCGGTTTCTGTCATGGCGGGTTCCTTATGGGCATGGTACGCGATGGGGCTGGTCGCGCTACGCGCTCGTAGAGTCGGTGCGTGGCGATCGGGATCGACATCGGCGGGTCGGCGGTGAAGGTGGCGATACGCGAAGGCGACGGGTGGCGGTTGGGAGCGAGCGAGCGGTACGAGCGGCCCGCGTACGAGCGGATCGTGGGGGCGATTCGGTCGGCGGTCGAGCGAGCTGGGGGCGCGGGGTTGGGAGCGGTCGAAGGGCGGTGCGTGGGGCTTTGCTGTCCGGGTGTTGTGGGCGCGACGCGGGTTGTGGAGCGGGCGGTGAATCTGCCGGCGCTTGAGGGACGATCCCTCGGTGAACTCGTGCGGGCTGCGTTGGATGACGCGGCTCGTCATGTGGAGGTGGTCACGGATGCCCGGGCGGCGGCATTGGACATCTGGGCGAGCGAGCGGCTCTCGGGGCGTCTGCTCGCGGTCTCGATCGGGACGGGCGTGGGGGCGTGCGTACTCGATGATGGCGAGGCGCTGCTCGTGACCGGGCAGACGCCGGGCCACTTGGGGCAGATCGACGTCTCGGCGGTGGGCGGATCGGAGGCAGTGGGGCGTGACGGTGCTCGCGGGACACTTGAGGCGTACGTGGGCGTGCGGGCTTGGGCGAGGGACGCCGAGGAATGCGGCGTGTCGGTTGAGGAGCGTCTTCGCTCGGCGGGAGTCGAAGACACAGGGGTTCGCGCGCTGGTGCGGGCGATCCGGATTTCGCATGCGGTGTACCGGCCGGATCACGTGCGGCTGTTGGGTGGTGTTGGCGTGCGGCTGGGGCACTTGGGTGGGCCGTTGCGAGGGGCGATCGCGGACGGCCTGACTTCTCTTGCGCGCGAGGGTTGGACCTTGGGCTTTGGGACGGATGACTTCCATGCTGCGCGGGGGGCGGCACGCGCGGCTGAGGAAGCGTGCCAGGGGGCGGTGGATTGAGGGCGCTGGTCTGGTTTCGTGGTGACCTGCGCGTGCGCGACAACCCCGCGCTGCACGAGGCCTGTTCCGCGGCGACGCGGGGCGTGGTCGGTGTGTTCGTCGCGTGTCCGCGGCAATGGCATGACGCGCACGAGTGGGGCATGCCCAAGGCCGACTTTGTGCTGCGCTCCGTTGCTGCCTTGAGCGAGGAACTGAAGGGGCGGGAGATCGCGCTGCGCGTGGTGGTCGAGGATTGGTTTGAGGGGGTGCCCGGCGCGTTGCTCTCGGTCGCCCGCGAGCACGAGTGCGACGCGGTGTACTTCAACAACGAGTACGAGCTCAACGAGCGGCGGCGGGACGAAGCGGTGGAGGGGGTGTTCGAGGACGAGGGGCTCGGCGTGCGGCGCTTCCACGACCTGGCGGTGTATCCGCCCGGATCGGTGCGCACGGGCGAAGGCAGGGTGTACACGGTGTTCTCGCCGTTCAAGCGGGCTTGCAAGGCGCGGTGGAAGGACGGCGATCAGCCGGAGACGCTGCCGATTGCGAGGGCGCAGAACGAGATGGTGGGGCGGGCGGACCCGGTGCCGACGGGGGCCGATCTGGGCGTGTTCGACGCCGAGGCGCCGGGCGTGCGCGCTGACCTGTGGAAGGCGGGCGAGGCGCACGCGGGGTCAAGACTCCGGGCGTTCGTGGAGGGGCGTCTGCGTGAGTATCGCGATCGGCGTGACGCGTTTGCGCTCAACGGCACGAGCACGCTGAGCCCGTACCTGGCGGCGGGCGTGGTGTCAGTTCGCCAGTGTCTGCACGCGGCGCTCGACGCCAACCAAGGGCGGGTCGACTCGGGCGAGAAGGGGGCGGTGACCTGGATCGACGAGCTGCTGTGGCGCGATTTCTACAAGCACCTCACGGCGGCGATGCCGCGTCTGTCGCGTGGGGAGAACATGAAGGCGGAGTACGACCGGGTCGCGTGGCGCGATGCGGAGGGTGATCTTGCTGCATGGCGTGAGGCGCGCACCGGGTACCCCATCGTCGACGCGGCGATGCGACAACTCCACCAGACCGGTTGGATGCACAACCGCTTGCGCATGGTGGTCGCGATGTTCCTCACCAAGCACCTGCTCATCCACTGGCGGCGTGGCGAGGAGCACTTCTGCCGCACGCTCGTGGACTTGGACTACGCCTCGAACAACGGCGGGTGGCAATGGTCGGCGTCGACGGGGGCGGATGCTGCGCCTTACTTCCGCATCATGAACCCGATTTCGCAGTCGCGACGGTACGACCCGGAGGGGCGGTTCCTCCGGAAGTTCCTGCCCGAACTCTCGACACTGGACGACACGGACCTGCATGCGCCGTGGGAATCAGCGCGTGCACCCGAGGCGTACCCCGGGCCGATCGTCGACCACGCGGCCGCACGAGCTCGGGCCCTTGGGGCCTTCAAGGCGGACTGACGACGATGCTGGCTAGCGGTTGATCTGCGTCCAGTCCGACCACTCGCCCCACCCGAGGGCGTTCTGTGCGCGGACCCGGTATCGCACACTCGGTGCATCGGGCCAGGCCTCGACATACGAGCGTGCATCGGGCGAGTCGATCTGGGTGACTCCGGTGTTGATCCACTTGCCGCTCAGGACCTGGCGGTGCAACTGCCATCCGCTGACTGCGGGCGGGGTCTTGATCGTCCAGGTGATCTCGAGGGACTCGCCAGCGGGCGTCACGCTGGGTGGGCTCGGCTTGTTGGGTGGAGCGCCGACGGTGATCGTGACGGAGTGTGTCGTCGTCCAACCCATGGAGTCGGTGACGGACGCGGTGATCTCGTGGTCGCCGAGATCGAGGTTCACGTTGATCCACGAGCCGGTGCCGAGGTGCCCCTGGATGCTCGAGTTCCAGTCGATGAGATGGGAGAGGAACCCGTCCTGGGGGTCGTTGGCGACGGCGGCGAGCGTGACGACGGAGTCCGGATCGAACAAGACGCCGTCCCGGGGCGCGAAGTAGTCGATGACCGGGGGATCGTTGGTCTGGACGCCGGCGAGAGCGTCGGCCATGTTGGCGACGCCCGCGTTGGCGGTGATGCCGATGAGCGCATCAACCGGGCGAGCGGTGGAGAGCACCTGCTGCTTGACCTGGTGGTAGTTCCAGTTCGGGTGGGCGATGCAGACCGCCGCGGTGATGCCGGTGACATACGGGGCCGCCATCGACGTCCCGCTCTCGAAGCGGTACTCGTCGAGCCCCGAGGTCGAGAAGATGTCCTTGCCGGGTGCTGCGATGTCGACGAGGGACGGGCTGAAGTTGACGAAGTCCGGCACGCCGTCGCGCTTGCTGGTCGCGGCGACGCAGATCATGTTGGAGAGGTCGTACGCGGGGGGGTAGAACTCGATGAGGTCGAGGTCCCACCCGAAGTTGCCCGATGCGCACACGAAGAGGTGGTCGACCCGGTTGCCGGCCTGGATGATGGCCCGGCGGAGCGAGGACGAGTAGGCGCCGCCGCCCCATGAGTGGTTGGAGACTCGGACGCCCTTGTCTGTGGCGTACTCCATGGCGAGGACAACGTCTGAGACGAAGCCGCCGCTCGGTCCGAGGAATCGCAGGGGCATCATCTGCACGGGGGAGAGCACCCCGGCGACACCGATCCCGTTGTCGCGTTCTGCGCCGATGATGCCGGCGACGTGGGTGCCGTGGTCGGACGGGTCGGACGGGTCGTTGTCGCTGTTGTAGAAGTCCCATCCGTGGACGTCGTCGATGTAGCCGTTGTTGTCGTCGTCGATGCCGTTGCCCGGGATCTCGTCGGGGTTCGTCCAGATGTTGGCGGCGAGATCGGGGTGGGTGTAGTTGACGCCGGTGTCGACGATCGCGATGACGAAATCGGCGCTTCCGGGGACGATCTGCCATCCCTCCGGGGCATCGATATCCGCATCCTCGTACCCGGGCCGCCCGAGGATTCGCTGGCCTTCGTTGTCCAGGCCCCACTGGCGCGGGAAGTACTCGTCGTTTGGTAGATCGGTCGGATGGACGACGTAGTCGGGCTCGGCGAACTCGACGTCAGCGAGGGCGTTCAGGGCGTCGCAGGCGACGTCGACCTCGCCGAACGGCACCTCGACGAGTTCGAGGTCGGGAACGAAGCGGAGTTCTCGGAGCATCTTGCCGCCGACGAGGGAGCGTGCGAGACGGCGGGAGTCAAGCGACGAGCCTTTGCGCCACCCGACGAGCAAGCGCTGGGGGGCAGCGGTCAGATTCGGGTTCTCTTCCAACGCCGACTTTGCGGCATCATCGGGAACCGGACCCGCGAAGGCAGCGCATCCACATGCGGCAATCGCGGCTGAAAGCACAGCGATACGGACATCCATGGCCTGTGACTCCTCGCTCCCCTGCCAAAGCGATTCCGAGAACTTAGGGCGGAGACTAGCGAGTCGTCTCCAACATTGCGCGCACTTAATGCCGATAACGGCCTAGTCCAACCCCCTGGTTTTTTAAAACCGGGGAATAACTTGGCCCGGCCACCGGGGCTTTGTCTCACTCGGCGGCGCTGACTTCGACGGGCGCCTCGCGCATTGTCGCCAGACGTGTACGGAGCTTGGGTGAAGTTGGTTCTGGCTGGGACTCCGGCGCGTCTTGCGGCTTGGCGGCGGGAGCGGGCGCTGCGTGCCTGACCGCTTCCTCGAACCGGACGTTGACGCGTGTCGAAACGCCGCGTTCCTGCATCGTGACGCCGTAGAGCGTGTCTGCGGCGTGCATGGTCCGCTTGTTATGCGTGATCACGATGAAGTGCGAGAGGTCGGTGAAGGCGCGGACGGTGCGAGCGAAGCGTTCGACGTTGGCGTCGTCGAGGGCGGCGTCGACCTCGTCGAGCACGCAGAAGCACGAGGGCTTGGAGCGGAAGATCGCGAGGAGGAGGGCGACGGCGGTGAGTGTCTTCTCGCCGCCGGAGAGCTGCGAGATCTGGCGGGGGTGCTTGCCGGGGGGCATGGCGATGACCTCGATGCCGCTTTCGAGGACGTCGATTTCGTCGGTCTCGACCTTCTTGGGGCCCTCCGGCGTCTCGATGGTCTTGATAAGCGGCATGAGGCGCAGCTCGGCTTTGCCGCCGCCGAAGAGCTTGCGGAACATACCGTCCTGGCTCGCGAACTCGTCGCGGATGCGTTCGAACGCCTCGGCGAAGCGTGTCTTGGAGAGAGCGTTGAGGGTGGTGATGAGGGTGGTGAGCTGATCGCGGGCGGCGTCGAGGTCTTCGACCTGGGCGGCGAGCTCTTCGTTGCGCTCTTCGAGCTGGGTCTCTTCTTCGATGGCGGCGAGGTTGACCGAGCCGAGCGTCTTGATCTCGCGCCGGAGTTCGTCGATGCGCGGCTGGGCTTCGGCGGGATCGACGGGTGCGACGTCGCCGGGCGCCATGAGGGCGCGGTAGTCGATGAACTCGCCGGCGAGATCGATCGCGAGCTCGTCGCGGGCGCGGTCTTCGGCGGTTTCACGGCGAATGTCCCACTCGCGGCGCTGGCTTTCGACGGCGTGGTAGTCGCGCTCGGCGCGCTGGGCGGCGTCGCGCCGGGCGGCGACGGCCCGCGACGCGGCGTCGGCGCGCTCGCGCCAGGTGTTGGCGGTGGCGGCTGCGGACTGGAGCGTGCCGCGGGCTTCTTCGGCGTCGTGCTCGGCCCGGGTGATCTCGCCCGCGGCAGTCTCGATCTCGGACGCGAGTGCGGCGAGGCGGTCGTTGAGCGTGGCGAGGTGGTTCGCGGCGTCCTGCGCGGTGCGTGCGGCTTCGTCGCGGGCTTCTTCGAGGCGGGCGAGTTCGAGGCGCGTGGAGCGCAGCTGTTCGGCGAGCGTGCTCACGCGTACCTTCGCGACGGTCGCTCGCTCGGCGGCCTGCTCGCGCGTCGCGTCGAGCGAGGTGCACTCGCTTTCGGCAGCGTTGGCGGCGTCGGTCTCTTCGCGGAGCAGGCGCTCCATACTCGCGGCCTTGGCGGTGAGGGCGGCGCGGTCGCGTTCGATGCGGGCGGCGCGGCCCAGCGCTTCGTCGCGCTCCTGCTCGACGTGCCTTTGCTCGCGGGCGAGGCGCGACGCGTCGGCGCCGGCGCGGTCGAGGCGGGCGTGCTCCGCGGCGAGCTGACGCTGATCGGCGGCGAGCGTCTGGCGGAGCGCCTGACGCTGGGTGTTGAGCTCGGCGGCGCGGGCGTCGACACGCTCGACGGCGGAACGGGCTTCGCTGAGTGCGTGCTCGGCTTCGGTGAGCTGCTCGCCGAGCTCGTGCAGCTCGGCACGCTGCTGGATCGCGCCGCCGGATTCGTCGTTGGCGACGGGGCCCGCGACGACGCGTCCGTCGGGCTCGAGCGTGGTGCCGTCGCGGCAGACGATGCGGCACCCCGCGAGCGGGCCGGAGGAGAGCAGGATCGCGGCGTCGAGGTCGCGTGCGACGAACGCACGCCCGACCAGGCGATCGAGCAGCACGCCCACGCGCTCGGCGAGCGCCGGGTCGAGCGTGGACGCGGGGCGTACGAGCGTGCGCACGCGGGCGACGGTCTCGGGCGCGGGCGCGCCCGACATCGCCATCGAGCGCGGGGCGCCGGCGAGCGGCACGAACGCGACGCGCCCTGTGAGGGCTTCGCGCTCTTCGTCGTTGGGCAGCGCGCTGACCGACTCGACCACGACCGAGCGGAGCAGCCCGCCGAGGGAGGCTTCGACCAGGCTCGCGTGCTCGGGGTCGGCGTCGATGAGCTCGGCGAGCGGGGCGATGACGCCCGCGAAGCCCTCGCCGGCTTCGCGCTGGTCCATCACGCGGCGGACCGCGTCGCCCAGGGCGACGCGCGACTCGACAAGCTCGGCGAGCGTCTGGCGGCGTGAGTCCAGACGCACCACGCGCTGCTCGGCGTCGGTGAGCGTCTCGGCGAGGCGGCGGCGGTCTTCGGAGAGCGACGCGGACGAATCGTCGCGTGCTTTCAGGTCGGCTTCGAGCGCGGTGATGCGCTCGGTGCGCGCGGTGGCCTCGGTCTCGAGCGAGCGCCGGTCGGCGGCGAGGCGCTCGGTCTGCTCGCCAAGGTCGGTCAGGCGCCGCACCAGGCGGGCGACCTCGTCGCGCACGGAGGAGAGACGCTTCTCGTCGGACTGCACCGAGCCGAGCAGCGAGGCACGCTCGCGCTCGATCTGCTGGGCTGCGGAGCGGTGGCTCGCGGCGTCGGCGCGGCGGGCGGCGGCACGCTCGGCGACCTCGGCGCGGCGCTCCTCGGCCTCGCGCAGCTCGCGGTCGGCGTCGCCGGCCTGCTCGGCGAGGGCCGCCAGACGCTCGCTCTGCTCCTCGACCGTGCGGGCTGCGGATTCGGCGCGGGCCTTGCTCTCGGTCTCCCGGGCGCGGTCGCGTTCGGCCTGGCGTGTCGCTTCTTCGCGGGCGGCGATGGCGGCGTCGCGGCGCTGGGCGGCCTTCTCGGCTTCGTGGCGCGCGTGCGTCGCACGCTCTTCGAGCTGACGGGCCTTGCGGCTCGCCTCGTCGCGCTCGATCTCGGCGGCCTGGCGCTCGCGCTCGGCTTCCTGGAGGGCGCTCATCTCCTTGGCGCGCGTCTGCTCGGCGGCGCTTGCCGAGCGCCGGGCTTCATCGAGCTTGGTCCAGAGCTCGTCGTACTGCGCGAAGACGCTGGCGAGGCGCAGGGCGCGAAACTCGTCGTCGAGCTCGCGAAACTGGCGCGCCTTGGCGGCCTGCCCGCGCACGAGCTTGAGGCGACGGTCGGCCGAGGCGAGCTGCTCGCGCGTGAGCGTGAGGTTTTGCTCGGTGCGTTCGAGCTTGCGCTCCGATTCGATCCGCCGCTGCTTGTATTTGGCGATGCCCGCGGCTTCCTCGAAGATGTGGCGCCGCTCCTGCGGCGAGGAGAGGAGCATCGCATCGACCTTGCCCTGCTCGATGATCGAATAGGCGTCGGCGCCGATGCCGGTGTCGAGGAAGAGGTCGCGGATGTCCTTGAGGCGCGCGCGGCGCCCGTTGATGCGGTACTCGCTCTTCCCGTCGCGGTAGAGGCGGCGCTCGACCTCGACGGTGTCGGCGTCGATGGGCAGCCCGCGCCGGCGGGCGGCGCGCCGGTCGATCATGCTGCCCTCGTCGCGGATGGCGTCTTCGTCGACCTCGCCCTCGCCGGTCTCCTCGGCGGTGGGGTCGGCGGTGGGGTCGGCGGTGGGGTCGGACTCGGACCCGACGGTGCTGTTGCCCTCCGCCTGTGCTTCGCTGAGCGTTTCAGTCGGCTCTGCTTCGTCAGCAGTCTCGGGCGTCGGCCCCGGCTCGCCGGCTTCGGCGG
>JAUIFD010000156.1 GCA_030429485.1 Phycisphaerae bacterium
CGCTCCCGAGGCGCCGGAGCTTTCCTCTTACGAGCACATGGGGTATTACCGCCAGTTTCCCGACGCTATCCCCCACCTCGGGGTACGTTCGATCGCATTACTCGCCCTTTCGCCACTGTCCCCCACCGAAGTGGGTTCTCGTTCGACTTGCATGCTTTAGCCATGCCGCCAGCGTTCAATCTGAGCCAGGATCAAACTCTTCAGTTGAATGCCTTCGACACACACGCCGAAACGTGTGCGCTTGTCTTCAAAGAAGATGATCCGGTTAACTCCAGTCCTTAAGGACCGGAGCCGGTCTCATCGGGCAATGCCCGATGTCGTCGGTTGGCAAACCGACGATTCAAAGCCGATGCTCTAATATCTGGCTTGATTCCGGCGGGTAAGCGATACCCGCCGAAGGGTTAGCCACTCACGAGAACATCGACATCGCCGAGCTGTGACTCGGCGAGCCTTTGGGAGCAGAGGGATGGCTTTGGCAAGCCCCGGCGTGATTCCGGTCCCCTCCGCCTCACATTCTCGCGGTGGCCCAACTGTTCACTTGTCAGGGATCGTCGCCCGCCCCCACGAATGCTCGGGGGGGTGAGCCAGAAACGGGCCGAACATGACCCGCCCACTCTGGTGGAGTGGCAGGGGTTATCGTAGATGCTCAACTTCCCCGGTCAAGCGGACCACGCGTCAATTTCACACCTTTCCTGCAGGACGTTTGGCGCGGTCTCGCGCGGGGGTGACGCCCACCACCGCGGACCACACCGGGCACGCCCAATCCGCCGCCCGCATGCCCGATCGCAGTGCTCGGCAGGCGGCCGTCATCGTCGCCCCGGTCGTCCGGACATCGTCCACCACGACCACGACCGCCGGCGCCTCGCCCGCGACCGCCCTCGCCGATCGTGCCTTGAAGGCACCGGCGACATTCCGAAGCCGGCGGCTCGCGGGCACCGAGGTTTGCGGCCGCCCGCTCCGGCGCGTGAGCAGCCGCCCCCACGCCGCGCCACTCGCGCACGCCGCAGAACGCGCGAGCACCGCGCTGTGGTCGATCCCCCGCGCCATCCGACGGCGACGTGTCGTGGGCACGGGCACGATCAACGCTCGATTCGGCGGCAACCCGTGATCTGTAAGACGAGCCGCGATCGCCTCACCGAGCCAACGCCCGAGGATCACGCCGGTCGGCCGCCGACGCGTGAACTTCAGCTCAAGCACACACTCGCGCAGCTCATCCGCGTAGGGGCCGAGGCGCACCGCCTCACGCCATGCCAGACGACGCGAGCGGCACGCGGGACAACCGTCGGCGTCGGCCTCGAACAGGCCGACATCACCCGCGCAACGGGGGCACACAAGCTCCGGCGCATCGCGCCAACGGACACCCGCGAGCCGATCGACAGCGGGCGGCTCAGACCCGACCCAGGCCCACTCGCCCTGCGCGACGAGCTTGGCCAGCACTCCCGGCGTCCGCGATGCCGGGCCGACCGGTGCGACGACCGGTTCTCGCCCACCATCACCCGGCGCGACCGGCGGCCAGACGAAGTTGGTTTCAGCCTTGGGCTCGCTCCGCGCTGCCATCGCGAGCCTCCCCACCAAACCGCGATCGCGTGAGGATCGCTCGTTCCACGCGCCGCTGCTCTTTGGTCATCGCGCGACCGATCAGACGCTGCAGGTGCGCCGGCTGCACCAGCAGGAGCAGCGCGTGTACTTCCTCCAAGGACGGGCTCGTGAGCACCCCGAGCGTCACGCCGAGGCGCACCACGCTCAGGTGGCGCATCGCCTCTTCCGTCGTCATGAGGCGCGCCTCGCGCAGGAGTGCCAGCGCGCGATATACGCGGTCCTCGAGTTCGACCCGGCGCGTCTCGATCAGACGCCGGCGCGCCTGACGCTCATACTCGATCACCTGCGGCACGACCCGGCGTTCGAAGGCGTCGCGGATCGCGTCCTCCGACCGCCCCAGCGTGGTCTGATTGGAAAGCTGAAAGAAGTCGCCGACCGACTCGGTGCCCTCGCCGGCGAACCCCCGCACCGCGAGCGACATATCGCCCGCCGCCCGCTTCACACGCTCGATATCTCCCGTGATGCTCAGCGCCGGCAGGTGCAGCATCACGCTGAAACGAGCGCCGGTGCCGACATTGGTCGGGCACGCGGTGAGGTACCCGAATCGCGGCGAGAACGCGAAGTCCATGCGCGCCTCGAGTTGATCGTCGAGCGCATCGACCGCGGCGTGGGCTTCACCCAACGCAAGTCCGCACCGAATCGCCTGCAGGCGGAGATGATCCTCTTCGTTGACCATCACCGCGAGTCGCTCGTCCGGGATCGACGCCGCCACGCCGCGCGGATCGCCAACGTTGGTCGTGCCGTGGCGCTTCGGGTTGCTCGCCAGCGTGTGCGAGATCAGACGGCGTTCAAGCAGCAGCGCCCGATCGATCGCGCTCGACTCACGCAGGTCCACCCACAGCGTGCGTTCTCCGAGCCCCACATCCAGGACCGCGTCGCGGCACCGCTCCAGCACGACCGCCAGGTCCGCCCGGGTCGCCTTGTTGACAAAGGGTAAGCCGGCGAGGTTGCGCGCCAAACGCACGCGGCTCGAGAGCACCACGTCCGACGCGTCGCCCCCGCCGCGCAACCACTCCGTTCGCCGCCGGTGCAACTCACCCGTCGGCGTCTCGTGGGGCTTCACGCCTCGCGCTCCTCGTCTACGCCGAGCCCCTCGACCTTGCGCAACGCGTCCCGGATCTCCGCGGCACGTTCGTATTCCTCTCGCTCGAGCGCCTGCTCGAGTTGCAGACGCAGCGCGCCCGCCCTCGCGGCCCTGGCCTTGGCATCGCCCAGCAGCTTCTCGAGGCGCGTCGGGTCGCTGCGCGTGCCGCAATCCGCGAGGGCCCGCTTGGGCACCTTGCCCACGTGATGCGTCGCGCCCTCGTGCGCGCGCTCGATCATCGGGCCGAGCTGCCCTTCGAACGCCGAATAGCAGGCGGGACACCCCAGGAGACCGGCTCGCTTGAACTCGGAAAACGTCGTCCCGCACTCGCCGCAGGCGCGGGCCCGCACGGTGATCTCGAGCCCCTGACTCTGCGGCTTCGGCTGGCCAGGGCCGGGCGACATCACGAAGCTCGAAAGCAGCTCATGCACGGAGGGCTGCTCGCTGACCTGCGGGGCGAACCCCTGCTCGGCTGCGCAGTCCTCGCAGGCGTGCTTCTCGACGATCTCGCCATCAGGCCCTATGGAGACCTCGTGAAAGGTCTTGTCCTTCTGACACCCCTTGCACTTCTCGGGAGGTTCGGGGCGTTCGGGCATCGTTGTAGTGTACGGGGCTTATCCGCCGTCGCGTCCCCGCCGATCCGGGGGGCGCTCACCACGGCCAGGGCCGCGATCGTCACCCCGCTCGCGCCAGCGTGTCAGCCGCCCGATCGCCTGATCGACGACGCGATCCAGGTGGGCGTCTCGTCCGGCTCGCGTCTCATCCAGCTCGGCCCGCACCGCGTCGACTCGATCGGACATGCCGATCAACTCATGCTCACGGAGCGCGAGCTTGGCGTCGAACTGCGCCGCCAGGGCCTCCCGTAGGCTCGCTTTCGCCGACGCGAAAGCCGGCGAGTTGGCCCCCGCATCGAATGCGACGCGGAGATCGCGCAGACGCATCAGCATCACCGTGCCGGCGCGGAACTCCTCCCGCTCGAGTTCGCCCCGAGCGGGGTCACGTTCCAGCGACTCCATCACGTCGAGCGCACGCGGCGCAAACATCATCCGCCACCGCTCGTACCCCTGTGGGTCGGTCTCGCGCACCTGGGCCATGCGCCCAGCCAACTCCGGCACGAGCTCGACCACGAACGCCTCGGCCCGGTCCAGTTCCTCCGGCGTCAGCTCGCGTCGAGGCCCGTCGGGCCCGAACCCCCGTCGAGGGTCGACGTCACCGCCGCCTTGAGGTCCGCCCCATTCCGCCATCACCTCGTTCGGCGATTCGCCCGCATCAACGCGCCGGATCAGCTCGCGCAGGCGCTGCTCCTCACGCTGGAGCTCCGCCAGGCGACGCTCCAGACGCTCCCGCAAAGGAGCGTCCGACCGCTCTCCTGCCGGCCCCCGATCCTGGTCGCCCCTCTGCCCCGGCGCGCGGTCCTGCTCACGCCCGGGCCCGCGCTCGGGCTGAGCCAGCGCCATCGGGGACACCACCAACACGCCCGCAATCAGCACCCGCGACAGCCGCATCACAGCGCCCCCGATGCTTCGAACATCTCATCCGCAGAGAGGTCGATGCCGGCTGAAGCCCCATCGATCGCCTCGGCGAGCAACGCGAACTCCGAGTCTCCGCCGACGCCGAGGGACCCGTCCAGCAGTTCCCATGTCTCGATGTCCTCATCGAGGGTCGAGACAAGCACGACGTCCGCTTCAATCGGCGAGCCGGCGCGAAGGGACCCAAGCGTCAGCCACGCCGCACTCGCGACAACAACCGCGGCCGCCAGCCCCAGCCCGACCCGCGCCCAGCGGCCCGCAACCGGCATCGCGATCGGCGCGGGCGTCGCCGAGTCAATCACCCCGCGCGTCGCGAGGACGACCTGATCCGGAAGATCATGCGGCGCACTCGCGCGCTCCTCGCGACCCAGCGCATCCAGAGCGAGCACGACCTGTTGTTCCTCATGACTCTCGTTCATTCGGGTCTCATCCATCGTGCTTCCCCAGTGATGCCTCGTCCCGCTCCAGAATCGCACGCAGCTTGCCCAGCGCCCGGTGGTGCCTCGCGAGCACGGTACCGACCGGCTCGTCCAGCATGGCGGCGATCTCCTTGAACGCCACCTGACCGTGGTGCCGGAGTTCGATCACCTCGCGGTCGGCGTCGCCGAGCTCCTCGATCGCGGACCGCAAACGGTCCGTCTCCCAACGCTCCGGGCCCGCAGTCCGCTCGTCAGCCACGACCCGGCTGATCG
Organism: Phycisphaerae bacterium; assembly: GCA_030429485.1. GTDB lineage: Bacteria > Planctomycetota > Phycisphaerae > Phycisphaerales > UBA1924 > JAUIFD01. Next base: position 4,905 of record JAUIFD010000156.1, read on the forward strand.
TCCCGTTGTCCTCACCCTCATGCCGACGGCGCGCCCGCCGGATCTCGTCGCGCACGCGGTTCATGGCGACTCGGAACAGCCAACTCTCAAACCGCCCGCGTTCCTCGTACGAGCCTTCGGTCAGCTTGGTCGCCACGGTCAGAAACACCGACTGCGTCACCTCCTCAGCCACGTCCGCACGCCGGACCCGGCTCTTGGCGAGCGCGAAGACCCGCCTTCCGTACAACTCGACAAGGGCCCGCCAGGCATCCTGATCGCCCCTTGAGGCGAGACGGACCAACCGCTCGCACCCTTCGGCGTCCTGTGGGCCGCCCTCCGCTGGGGGGCCGGCGTCCTGCCGTCTTGCACGCCCGCTCGACCCCATCAGGTTGCCAAACGCCTCCGATCCCCGGGTATTGCCCTCGCCGGGCCCCGCGGGATGTACGCTCCGCCATATGACACTCCGATATACGGTATCGGCGACGCTCCCAGACGCCGCCACGCGCGAGCGGTACCTCGCCTGGCTGAAGGACGGGCACCTTGAAGCGGTGCTCGCCGGGGGCGCCACCAGAGCCGAGATCGTGCGGATCGACGATCCGTCCGAGCCGCTCCGGATGGAGACTCGGTACACGTTCCCGGACCGAATCGCCTTCGAGAAGTACCTCTCGGACCACGCCTCAGCGTTGCAGGAGGACGGGCTCGCCCGGTTTGGCCCAGATTCCGGCGTGCGATTCGAACGATCAATCGGGACCGTCGTATGACTCCCGATGCGGGACGTCACAACCCAAGCTCGCCTCGGCGCCCGCGCTGCCCCTCGTCGGGCCGACCCACCCCGACGCGCCCACGGAGCCCCCAGGTTGGCTGAACGGACCGACGAGCAGCTCCTCGCCGACTACCGGTCCAAGGGCGATCGCACTGCCTTCCGCGCTCTGATCGATCGCCACCACGACGACCTGCTCCGCTTCCTCCGGCGCCTGACGGGCGATCACCAGATGGCCGAGGACGTCTTCCAGGACGCGTTTCTCCAGGTCCACCTTTCGGCGCACACGTTCGACACCTCACGCACCTTCCGCCCCTGGCTCTTCACGATCGCGGCGAACAAGGCGCGGGATCAGCTCCGGAAGAAGACGCGGCGGAACGAGCTTGAGCTCTCCGCCCCCGTTGGCGGGAGCGACCGCCCCGCGTCGTTCGTCGATCTGATGGAAATCGACCTGCCCGGGCCGGACACCGCGACGCTCGACCGCGAACGCGACGCGCAGGTGCAGCAAGCGATCAACTCGCTTCAGCTCCCGCTGAGGGAGATCCTCCTTCTCGCGTATTTCCAGCGTTTGAGCTACGCCCAGATCGCCGACGAGCTTGAGATCCCGCTCGGCACGGTGAAGAGCCGGCTGCACTCCGCGGTCGCGGCCTTCGCCCGGGCGTGGAAGACGATGCAGAACAACCACCCCGATGGGGACAAGACACCATGACCGACCGCCACGATCCGCTTGACAAGCTCACGCCGCAGGACGCGGCGGCGCTCGATGCGCTCGTCGAAGCGGGCTTTGAGCTCGGACGCGTCGCGCCCGAGCACCGAGCCCGCGCCGAGCGCCTCGCGGCGATGCTGGCCCCCGTCGCACTCGGCGAGGTGCGTCCGTCGCCTCTGGGCGACGCCATCCTCGCCCGCATCGATGCGCTCGACGCTCCCGCCGCTCTCTCTTCGCTCGACGCGGAGGCCCTCGACTCGTGGATGCAGCACGATCACAGCGCGTCGCGGGTGCCGGGGCTCCTCCGTGAGCGCGCGTACGCCCACGAGGCGCTCTCCTCGCTCGCGACCGACGGCGACGCGCCCTCCGCCCGCGACGCCCGCATTGACAGCGTGCTCGCGGCGCTGGACGCCGCAGACGACCTTCCGGAGCCGGTGCACTTCGAGCGAGCCGGGCGATGGGGCTGGCGGGAGATCGTCTCTGTCGCGGCCACGGTGCTCTTGGGCGTCTCGATCCTCTGGCCGATCCTCTCGACGTCGCGCCACTTCTCCGAGCGATCGCGCTGCGAGTCCCAGCTCTCGCAGGTCGCGATGGCGCTGGGTGGGTACGCCACCGACAATGCCGACGCGATGCCTCTTGCCGCAGCCGGTTTCGGCGGCGGCACGTGGTGGAACGTCGGGCAGGGGCGTGGCAAGTCCAACTCCGCCAACCTCTACGTGCTCCCCTCCAACGAGTACACCACGCTCGCGGACCTCGCCTGCCCGGGCAATCCGCTCGCCCCGACGGCCGCGGCCGACCCCGACGCCGACGACTGGCGTGCGCTGCCCGAGGTCTCCTACTCGTATCGCATCCCCACTTCGGGCAACACCGAACGCCTGAGTGCGCGGGTGCGGTTCGTCGTGCTCTCCGACCGCTCCCCCGTCATCCCGCACGCCATCGCTCGCGAGCCCATGCGCCCGGACGAGCCCTCGCCCAACCACCACGGGCGCGGGCAGCACATCCTGTTCTCCGATGGTTCCGCGACGTGGACCACGACGCCGGTGCTCTCTTCCGGCGACAACGTCTGGCTTCCCGCGCCGGTCGAGCGCGCCATCGAATCGCTGGGCGGTGCGCGCAACGTCGATCCGATCCGTGGCGTGGAGTCGCCCGAGTCGGCATCGGACGCGTTCGTCGGTCCTTGAGCGCGCCTTCCACGCGCCCTCGCGACAAGATTTGTGATTTTGTATTTGACGAATCGCGCGCTCCCAATACCGTCTTGGTTGATCTGCGGAACGCCGCACGCCGAGCCCAGTGGGCCGGACTTCCGGACAAGTTGTCCGGTCAGGCGCGAGGCCGATCTTTGGAGGGCCCCGCAAGGGGTTCGAACCATGCCGACTGGCAAATCCAAGCCCGCGACCAGCAAGCCCGCGACTTCCAGCAAGCCGACCACCACCGGCAAGCCCGCGCCGAAGTCCGGCAAGGCCAAGAGCCGCTAATCACGGCTCGGGCGATCGCCCGTCGGCGCCCCAACGGGCCCGATGCAATGCACTCAAAACGCCCCCCGCCCAACGGCGGGGGGTTGTCGTTTTGCTCGCGTCATGCCCTCGCGCTATCCCTGCGTGGCGTCGTCGCGCGGTCGATCCGCCCCGCCCTGTATCCCAGCCAACCACTTCGCCCAGATGCTCAACACCAGCACCATGTACAGCCGCTGCGAGTGATCGCGCCCGTGCCACGGATTGATCGACCGCTCGCCAGCCGCGTCGTGCTCGCGGAGCATGCGCCGGACGAACGCCATGTTGATCTCCACCCCCGCCGCCGCGAGCCCGGGGAAGGGGTCGGCCGATTCGAGGTGGTCGTAGAGCAGCTGGCGCATGCCGCCAAAGTCGGTGCGGAACCACTCGCCGATGGGGATGGCGAAGCCCTGCTTGGGGCGATCGACGATGTGATCGGGCAGGTACGTGCGCGCGACCTGCTTGAGGAGCCCCTTGCGCTCGCCGCGAGGCATGAGCACCGAGAGGGGCGTGCGGAAGGCGGCGTCCACAAGCTCGCGAGCAAGGAACGGCGCGCGCACTTCGAGGGCGACCGCCATCGAGGCGGTGTCGGTCTTGCGGAGCAAGTCCTCGGGCAGATAGTGCTCGAAGTCGTACCGGAGCGGGTCGTCGATCACTTGGAAGTGGTCACCACCGGGCGGCTTGCCGTCG
>JAUIFD010000157.1 GCA_030429485.1 Phycisphaerae bacterium
ACGCGTACAAGCACGGGATCCACGGCTTCACCGAGCCCGACCGCTTCAACGGCGGCGCGCGCCCGTTTTCAAGCTACTCGCGCAAGACCAAGGCGCTCTGGAACATCTTCTCGCAGCAGGGGCTCAAGACCAACGTCATCAACTGGTGGGCGAGCCATCCGGCCGAGCCCATCGATGGGTGCGTCATCTCCAACCTCTACTCGGGCATCAAGCCCGGAACCAACGGCCCGGTGATCTCGAAGGGCGTGATTCACCCCAAGGAGCGTCAGTCCGAACTCGGGCGGTTCAAGGTCTTCCCGCAGGAACTCACGAGCGAGCAGATCTGCGCGTTCATCCCGCACGCGGACCGCATCAACCAGGACGAGGACTCGCGCCTCGAGACGTTCGCCAAGGTGTTTACGGAAACGCTCACGACCCACGCCGTCGCGACGGCGGTGATGGAGAACGAACCCTGGGACGTAATGGCGATCTATTACACGTGCCACGACCACTTCGCGCACGCGTTCATGCCGTTCCATCCGCCGCGTCTACCGTGGGTGCCCGAGGAGGACTTTGAGATCTTCAAGGACGTGCTGACGGGCGCGTACCGCTTCTCAGACATGATGCTCGCGCGCCTGCTCGACTTGTGTGACAAAGACACGACAGTGATCCTCTGCTCGGATCACGGGTTTGAGTCGGGCGCGCTGCGCACACTCGGCAATCCGCGCGAGCCGGCGGGCCCGGCTGCCGACCATCGCAAGTTCGGGATCTTCCTCGCGAAGGGCCCCAATATCCGCGAGGGCGAGCGCGTCTACGGCGCGAGCCTGATCGACATCGCGCCGACCATCCTTACGGCGCTCGACATGCCGATGGGGCAGGACATGGATGGGCGGCCGCTGCTCGAGATCTTCCGCGAGACGCCGCAGGTCCGCACAATTCCGAGTTGGGACGAGGTTGAAGGTCCGCACGAATCGGGCATGCACGACGAGGAGCAGCCGCTCGATCCCGAGGAAGCGGCCGAGCTGCTCAACCAGTTTGTCGCGCTTGGGTACATCGATGATCCCGGCGCAGACAAGGACAAGCAATACGCGAACGCGGAGATCGAGTGCGACTACAACCTCGCGCAGAACTACCTCTTCGCGTCGAAGCCGGATGAGGCGATCCCGCTCCTCGAGGGGCTCGTGCGCCGCTCGCCTTGGGAGGACCGCTTCATCCAGCAGCTCGTGTACGCGTACCACCGCGCGGGACGAACGCGGGCGGCACTCGAGCTGATCGAGCGCGCGTACGACATGGAGACGACGAAGAACGTCGCGATGCGGGTGTTCTTCGCCGAGTTGAAGCTCGAGCTCGGCGCCGATCTCGCGGAGCTCGAGCCGATGCTTGAGCGAGCGGCCAAATCGCCGCAGCATCGGGCGCGTCTGACCAACCGCATCGCCCAGATGTACGCTCGCAAGCGGCGTTGGGCGGATGCCGAGCGCTTCTACACGCGGTCGCTCGAGCTCGATCCCGAGGACGCGCAAGCGCACCAGGGGTTGTCGCGTGTCTATTGCCGCCAGGGTCGCAACCAGGAGACCATCGACGCCGCGCTGACCGCCATCGGTCTGGTGTATCGCCTGCCGCACGCGCATCTCAACCTCGGCGTGGCGCTTGCCCGAGGTGGGCGCCCGGTCGAGGCCGAGCAGGCCTTCCTCGCGGCTCTCCGAATCTCGCCGGGGTTCGCTCACGCGCACCGGTGTCTGTCGCGTCTCTACGCGAGGCAACTCAATGATCCGGGCGCCGCGCGCGAGCACAAGATGTGGATGCAGCATTACTCCGCAGCTCAAGGGGCAGGCCGACAAGATCGCCGCGTCGCGCGCGAAGCTCCCGCGCCGACCGACCTCCCCGAACTGCCGTCGGAAGAGCGCCGGCGCGAGATGCTGCTCCAGGAGCGGCCGGATCGCGTGGACGAGCGCAAGCCCTCGGGCAAGGAGTTCGTGCTCGTGTCGGGGCTCCCCCGCTCGGGTACGTCACTCATGATGCAGATGCTCGAAGCCGCGGGGCTGCCGCCGAAGACCGACGGTGAGCGCACAGCCGACGGCGATAATCCCAAGGGCTACTACGAGTGGGAGGCGATCAAGCGCATCGCGACGGATCGCGCGCTGCTCGACGAGGAGGGCCTCGAAGGCAAGGCGATCAAGGTCATCTCCATGCTCCTCAAGCAGATGCCCTACCAGCACCGGTACAAGGTCGTGTTCATGACCCGACCGATCGAAGAGGTTGCGGCGTCGCAGGCGAAGATGATCGACAACCGCGGGACCACCGGCGCACAGAAAGAAGAGGAGATCGCGCGCACCCTCGCCGCGCACCGGGCCGAGGTCATCTCCTGGCTCGAAGGCCATCCTCGGGCCGAGTTCATCCAGGTCGACTACCCATCGCTCGTCAAGAACCCGGACGAGATCGTGCCCGAGGTCATCCGGTTCCTCGGCGACCGATTGACCGAGCCGGACGCGATGTACCGGGTCATCGACAAGGGTCTGTATCGAAACCGTGGTGCGCCGAGCGGTGCGGAAGCCGAGGATCGTCGGTGAGGACCGCCAGCCCAAGGCGCGCGGGCGCCCTGACGGAATGTCACCCGGAGTTTGACTCCGGACGAGGCCGTGGTACGCTTACGCCGAACATGCCCGCGTTGACCCTCAAAGCCGCCAAAGCCAAAGACGCCCAGAGCGTCCGGGTTGTGATGGTGGCCCTGGTCTCCGCGAGCGAATAGCCCGGACCCAGAAGAGCAGAGCTACCAGCACCCCCGGACGCCCGGGGGTGTTGTCGTTTTGCACACCGCGTCTTTCAGCACACGAACCGTCACTCACCAGAACAGGGAGCCTCCCATGCCCGAGCAGATCACCACCGTCCAGGCCGCCTGCCCCGAGTGCGACGCCCTGATCGCCTTCGAGCGCCCGCCGCTCAACGGGCAGGTCGTCAGGTGCACCGATTGCAGCGTGGAACTCGAGGTCACCAGCATCAACCCCATCCGCCTCGAGGTCGCTCCCGAAGTCGAAGAAGACTGGGGCGAGTAACACCCGCCACGCATCCCCCGAAGCCGCACCAAGCAAAGGAACACCCCATGCGCATCGCACTGACGCACACGCGCCTCCGCACTGAAGAGCGCCTCCTCCTCGACTCGTTCGAAGAGCTCGGCGTCTCGATCACCCCGATCGACCTCCGCACCGTCGTCTTCGATCCCGCCGACCCGGGCGAGTGGACTTCCTACGACGTGGTGATCGATCGGTCGGTCAGTCTGACCGCCTCGCTCGTCGCGCTCCGCTTCCTGGAGACCTTCGGCGTGCGGTGCGTCAACTCCAGGCGGGCTGTCGAGGTCTGCTCCGACAAGCTCGCGACCACCCTCGCCCTCACCCGGGCGGGCGTGCCCACGCCGGGCGTGCGTGTCGCGACCGATCACGAGTCCGGGCTCCGCGCGGTCGAGGAGATCGGGTATCCCGCGGTGCTCAAGCCGACCGTCGGCTCGTGGGGACGCCTCGTCGCCCGTGTCAACGATCGTGACGCGGCGGAAGCCGTGCTCGAGCACCGCGGCGCCCTCGGGTCGGCCCAGCAGGGCGTCTTCTACGTGCAGGAGCACGTCAACAAGCCCGGGCGCGATGTCCGTGTGTTTGTAATCGGGGGCGAGCCGATCGCCGCGATCACACGGTCGAGCACGCACTGGGTAACCAACACCGCCCGCGGAGCGGTCGCCGACGGGCTCGAGATCACACCGGAGCTTCGTTCCATCTGCGCGCGCGCCGCCGCCGCGGTGGGGGCGGAGGTTGTCGCGGTCGACGTCCTCGAATGCCCGGAGCGGGGGCTCCTCGTCAACGAACTCAACCACTCCATGGAGTTTCGCAACTCCATCACCACCACGGGCGTCAACATCCCCGAGCATGTCGCCCGCCACGTCATGCGCACGACCGGCGGCACGATCGCCCGCAGGCTCACCACCATCCGTGAGGGTGCGACCGCGTGAGCTTCCGAGCGTCCATCGTCGGCGGGAGCGGGTACACAGGCGGTGAGCTGCTTCGCCTGCTCGTCGGGCACCCCGGCGCCGAAGTGGGGCAGGTCAGCTCGCGCCGCCTGTGCGGCGAGCCCCTGCACCGCGTGCATCCGAACCTGCGCGGGCACGTCGATCGCCTCTTCTGTGCGCCCGAGGAGGTCGAGGCGTGCGACGTGCTCTTTCTGTGCATGCCGCACGGGAAGGCTGCGGGCGAGATCGACCGGTGGCGCGCGCTCGCGCCGCTCGTCGTTGATCTCTCCGCCGACTTCCGCCTTCGCTCCGCCCAGGACTACCAGGCGTGGTACGGCGAGGCGCACCCCAACCTCGCCATGCTCGAACGCGCGGTCTATGGGCTGCCGGAGGTCTCGCGCGAGTCGCTTCCTGGTGCGTCGTTGATCTCGGGCGTCGGGTGCAACGCGACCGCGATGACGCTCGCGCTCCTCCCGCTCGCGCGGGCGGGGCTCATCAAGCGGGCGATCGCCGACGTGAAGGTCGGATCGTCCGAAGCGGGCGCCGAGCCCAACGAGGGCTCGCACCATCCGGTCCGTGCGCGCACGGCCCGTACTTACTCTGCTTCTGGGCACCGTCACCTCGCGGAGGTGCACCAGTCTCTGGGCGCGCTCGATCTCGACGCGACCATCACCGCGATCGACATGGTGCGCGGCGTGCTCTGCACCGCGCACGTCGAGCCGACGCGCCCGGTTGAGGTCAAGGACCTTTGGAAGCTCTATCGCTCGGCGTACGGCGAGGAGCCGTTCGTGCGCGTGGTCGCGGAGCGGCGAGGCGCCAACCGTCTGCCCGATCCGCGCGTGGTGGTGGGGTCGAACCATGCCGACGTCGGGTTCGCGGTCGATGAGCGATCGGGGCGCATTATCGCGCTGTGCGCAGTTGACAATCTCGTCAAGGGTGCTGCCGGGTCGGCGGTGCAGTCCATGAACCTCGCGCTCGGGCGGCCCGAGAGCGAGGGGCTGACGTTCCCGGGTCTTCACCCGGCGTAGGGAGATGCGATGTCCACGATCGTGATCAAGATCGGCGGGGGCGAGGGGATCGATCCGTGCGCCCTTGCCCCAGAAATCGCGGCCCTCGTGCGCGCGGGTGAGCGCGTCGTGATCGTGCATGGAGGATCGCACGAGACCAACGAGTTGGCGCGCGCCCTCGGGCACCCGCCCCAGACGATCACGAGCCCGAGCGGACGCCCCTCGCGACGGACCGACCGGCGCACGCTCGAGATCTTCGAGATGGCGTACTGCGGCAAGGTCAACAAGGCGCTGGTCGAGGCTCTTCGGAGGGAGGGCGTGGACGCGGTCGGGCTCTCCGGGATCGACGCGGGCATCTGGATCGGCGAGCGCAAGAGCGCAGTTCGAGCGGTCGAGGACGGGCGCACCGTGATCATCCGCGATGATCTTTCGGGGCGTGTCGAGTCGGTGGATGGAGCGTTCCTGCGCACGTTGATGGATGCGGGACGCACGCCCGTGCTCACGCCGCCCGCGGTGACGCCCGATGGCATCGCGATCAATGTCGACGCGGACCGAGCGGCGGCGGCGACGGCGGGAGCGCTCGATGCGGACGAACTGCTGCTTCTATCGAACGTGCCCGGGTTGTTGCGGGATCGAACTGACCCGTCGTCGGTGATCGCGGAGGTCGATGGAGAGTCGATGGAGGCTGCGCGCACGGCGGCGGGCGGTCGAATGCAGAACAAGGTGCTCGCGGCTGAGGAGGCGATCGGCGCGGGCGTGCAGACGGTGGTCATCGGATCGGCGGGCGGTGAGGGTGCGATCGGGCGCGCGCGGGCGGGGGCGGGCACGGTGTTCCAGAGCGCAGGGGCTGCGGTGTGAGCGATCTGCACGTCCCAGAGTTGAACGACGCGAGCGCGGGGGTGCGATTGCTCTACGAGTTGGTCGCGACGCCGAGTGTCTCAGGCGATGAGCGCGCTTGTGCGGAAGTCTTCGTGAGGCACGCACGCGAGCTTGGGTACGAGACGGAGATCGACGAGGCGACGAACGCCGTCGCGCACCGCGGAGCGCCGGCGCACCGCGCGGAGCGCCACATCGTGCTGCTCGGGCACGTCGACACGGTGCCGGGCGAGATCCCGGTGCGGATTGCGGATGGCGTGCTGCACGGGCGCGGGAGCGTGGACGCGAAGGGGCCGTTGGCAGCGATGCTGATCGGCGCGTCGCGGGCGGAGCTGCCCGATGGGGTGCGTGTGACGGTGGCGGGTGCGGCGGGGGAGGAGACCGCCGGCTCGCCCGGTGCGCGCCACCTCGTCGGGCGGTTTCGCCCGGACGCGTGCATCATCGGTGAGCCGAGTGGTTGGGACGGCGTGACGCTCGGGTACAAGGGGCGTCTGGTCGCGCGGGCCACGGCGCGGCGCGCGCACGGACACAGCGCCGGTCCGGAGCGATCGGCTGGAGATGAGGTGGTCGGCTGGTGGGAACGCGTGAGCGAGTACGTGCGCGCGTTTAACGAGAAGCGTTCGGGCGCGTTCGAGGTGCTGCAGGCGACGATTCAGGACATGCAGTGCGCGTGCGACGGGCTCGAGCAGGTGGCGTGGATCGAGGGCGGGTTTCGCTTGCCCGTTGGTGTGTCGCCCGAGGGTGTCGCTTCAACGGTGCGGGCGCTTGGGTCGAATCAACTCCAGGTCGATTGTTCGGGCGCAGAGGTCGCACACTGCACCACGCGCGAAGACCCGGTTGTGTGCGCACTGACGGGCGCGATCCGATCGGTCGGGGCCCGCCCGCGTCCGAAGCTCAAGACAGGGACGGCGGACTTCAACGTCGTGGGGCCCGCGTGGGGATGTCCGATCGCGGCGTACGGGCCGGGTGACAGTTCGCTCGATCACACACCGAATGAGCGTTTGTCGCTCGACGAGTTTGCACGATCGGTGGATGTGATGCGCCGGTGCGTGACTGACCTTGCGGAGTCGCTCGCGGCGCCCGCGAGCGCCACGTTCGACGCTGCTGGCGCGGGATCGCGTTTGCGCTAGGGTGAGTGATGGGCGGATTGCACGAGCGCTGGCAGATCGTCGGGGGTGATGAGGCGCGGGTTGTTTCCCATGCGGTGTGGGTCCGCGGATTCGGCCACGGCTTGGAGCGCGGCTTCGGGGTTGATCGCGAGTTCGGCGAGCGTCGCGGGGCGACCGAGTCGGCGCACGAGCGCACGGAACCTCGCTGCGGCTTGTTTTGCGGTGGGCGCTAGGGTGCTTGTTGCTTCGATCACGTTGGAGCGCAGGGTCTCGAAGTGAATGGGCGCGGCGCAGTTGTTACGGGTCAGGCCGCTGTTGAACTCGAGCATGACCGGCAGCCAAGTGGCCACCGCAAGGCCGTGTGGCACACCGAAGCGGATGGTGAGTGGATACGCGAGCGCGTGGGCGGCTGTGGTCTTGGAGAGGTTGATGGCGCGTCCGGCGTAGTGGGCGGCGTGGAGCATTGCGCGGCGAGCGGTCGTGTCGCCGGCGACCGCGCTCTCGATGCACCGGAGCGTGCATCGAGCGGCCCTGCGCGCGTATCGCATAGAGGCTGGGGTGGCGCCGATCGACCAGAGCGATTCGATGGACTGGCAGAGCGCGTCGAGCGCGGAGTCTGCCGCTTGAGTGGCGGGCAGCCGCGCGGTGAGCAGGTGGTCGAGAATGACGGCCTTCGGAAGGAGCGAAGGGTCGTCGAGTGATCGTTTGAGTCCTCGGTCGTACAGGGCGGCGAAGGTGGTGGCTTCGCTTCCTGTGCCGATGGTGGTGGGGACCGCGATGATGGGCAACGCCTGTTGCCCGCCGAACCCGGAGTCGAGGAGGCTGGTCAGTCGTTCGCCGGTGCCAACGTGCGCGGCGAGCGCCTTGGCGAAGTCGATCGATGACCCGCCGCCGATGGCGATGACCGCGTCGATGTCCACACGCCGGAACTCGGTGGCGGAGGAGTGGATCGCTTCTGGACTGGGATTGGGTTGGAACTCGTGGTGCGTCCAGATTGCGTCCTGGCAGATCGCGTCGATCGCAGGGTACGTGGTGAGTGCCGGATCACAGATGATGCCGGGCCGGTGGATGCGGAGGCTCTGACGGATGCTGGCGAGTTCCGCGATCGCGGCTCTTCGTATCGGGCGGCGTGAGGCTGGGCTCCGGGTTTGATCCACGCGGGCAGGCTACCGGGGTTGTTCGGGGCCTCGGCGGGCTTGGGTTAGGAACGCGCTAAGACATCGGAAGAAGGGCTGGGTTGGGTCCTTGGGAGCGTCGCGAGAGCGGTGCGGGCCGTTACGCTCCGCGCGTGGACGGTGGAGCGCCCATGGTCTCGGTGGATGGGTTGGGCAAGCGATACCCGGGAGGGAATCGCGCGCTCGCGGGCGCGTCGTTCGAGGTGCGTCGGGGCGAGTTCGTGGTGGTGATCGGCGGTTCGGGAGCTGGAAAGAGCACGCTGCTCCGGTGCATCAA
>JAUIFD010000158.1 GCA_030429485.1 Phycisphaerae bacterium
GGAAGGGGTAGTCGGCGAAGCGCGCACGAAACGTGCGCTCGTGCTGCTCCGCGAGCACGGTCGTGGGCACGAGCACGGCGACCTGCTTGCCAAACTCGACAGCTTTGAACGCGGCGCGGATCGCGACCTCGGTCTTGCCGAAGCCCACGTCTCCACAGAGCAGGCGATCCATTGGTCGCGTGGCGTTCATGTCGCGCTTGATCTCGGCGACGGCGGCGAGCTGATCCTCGGTCTCCTGATAGGGAAACTCCGCTTCAAACTCGCCCTGCCATGCGGTGTCGGGTGGATACCGCACGCCGGGCGTGGCCTCTCGCGCGGCACGCACACGGAGCATCTCCGCCGCGAGATCGCGCACGCCGTCGGCGACGCGTTCTTTCTGGTTGCGCCAGCGCGTGCCGCCGAGCGTGGAGAGCGTGGGCTTGCCGCCGGACGCGCCGACGTATCGCTGCACCTGATCGATCTGGAGCGCGGGCACGTGGAGCTTCGACCCGCTCGCGAACTCGAGCGTGAGATACTCCTGCATCGTGCCCGCGTCGGGGCTGTCGTCCGTGTCTTTGCCGGTACGTTTGACTCGTGTGCCCAGGCGCGTCGGGCTCGGCACCTCGCCGGGTTTGTTCTTGCCGACCTCCCGCGGCGCCATCGCGCGCAGGCCGCGGTAGATCGCGAGCCCGTGCTCGGCGTGCACGACCACGTCCCCCGGCTCGAAGTCGAGGAAGGTGTCGAGGGCGCGCGAGGAGCGCAGGCGCGTCCCGCCGCGCGGGGCGGCGCGGGCGTCGTACCTGTGGAACAGCTCGTGGTGGGGGACGAGCGCGAGCGCGCCGTCGCCCTCGCCCCACACAAAGCCCCGGTGTACGAACGCGACGAGCGATTCGATGCGCTCGGTCGCCGGGGTGGCGTACTCGCGCACAAGCTCCGCGAGGCGCGTGCGCTCGGCTTCGGCGCGGCACGGCACCACGACGCGACCCGTCTCGTGCGCAAGCTCGCCCAACTCGCCCACACCCGTCGCGGCGTCGCGGTCGAACGTGGGCAGGGCGCGAGCCGGAAGCTCGATGCGCACGTCCGCCTGCGCGGCACCGGCGGAAAACTGGTTGACCTCCGCGAGCGCGTGGAAGCGTTCCTGGAGGAGCTTGAGCACCGCCGGCGGTCCGAAGACGCCGCCCGAATCGACCACACGCTCGTAGTACCCGCGCCCCTGCTCGACGACCTCCATCGTCTCCGCGAGCACGACCACGCTCGACGCGGGGAGGCGTGAGAGGAAGCTCTCGGTGCCCTTGTCGCTCAGCACGCGGCTCGTGTCGGCGTTGAGAAAGTCGGCCGCGTCTATGCGCCGGTCCGAGCCCATCGTCTCCAGGTCGATCTCGTGGAGGCGTTCGAGTTCGTCGCCGAAGAAGTCGAGGCGCACGGGCGTGGTGGCGCCGACGGGGAACACGTCCATGATCCCGCCGCGGATCGCAAACTCGGCGGGCTCCTCGATCGCGTCGCGCCGCGTGTATCCGGCGTCGGTGAGCCAGTCGGCGAGCTGCGACATGTCGCACCGCGCGCCCATTTCGACCCGACGCGCGAGGGTCGGCTCGCGCTCGCGGGTGGGCACGCCCTGCATGAGGGCGGCGATCGGCGCGACGACGACCGCTGGTCTGTCTTCGGGGAGCGACTCGCCGAGGCGGGTTGCTCGGAGGCGTGCGAGCAGGAGATCGCTCGCGGCGTCGGTCTCGCCGGGGAGGGCTTCGAGCGCGGGCAGGTGGATGGCGCGGATGCCCAGGCCGTCGAGTTCGTCGGAGGCGTGCTCGGCGTCGTCGGGGTGGGCGAAGACGAGCACGATGGGGCGGGCGAGTTCGTTCGCGAGGGCGCCGGCGATGAGCGTGGTGGCCGAGCCGACCGCCCCGGTCGCGACGCACCTGAGGCCCGAGGCGAGGGCCTCGATGAGCGCGCGGACCTCCCCGCCTCGCGTGATTTCAGCGAGGATGGTCGCCATCGCCGGTGCGGTCGAGGCCGACCGTTCCGTCATCGAGCGGAGCGTAGGACGGCTTTCTTGTCGGGCGTGGCGGGCGCTTGGGCCGATATGCTGTCCCGCCATGGTCCGCATCGAGCTCATCGCGACGAACAGTGAGCACTATCCGCCGTCGTGCGAGTTGCGCGAGCGTGTGCTGCTGGAGCCGATCGGGCTGACGTTCGCGCAGTTTGTGGAGGGGTGGCCCCAGGTCGACGCGGCGGCGGAGCACTTTGTCGCGGTCGCGGACCATCCGACCGGAGCGAAGGTGCTGGGGACGGCGCTGCTCATCCCGGGGTATGAGGAGCCGACGTCGGGCAAGCTCATGCAGATGGCGGTCGAGCCCCAGCGTCAGGGCGAGGGGATCGGCAGGCGACTCGTGACGGCGCTCGAGGCGCGGGCGTTTGGCGAGTTGGGCTTGCGCGAGGTGTTCTGCCACGCGCGCAACGACGCGATGCCGTTCTACGAGCGACTCGGGTGGGCGGTGGTCGGTGGTGAGTTTGAGGAGGTGGGCGTGGCGCACCACCGCATGCGGATTCGCGCTGAGGTCACGCGGCCTGGGTGAACCTGCCGGACGCGAGCGACGCGGCGAGCCGCGCGCGATCGAGCGCACCAGGGAAGGCGTCGAACTCCGCGGCCATCCGCACGGGACCGCGGGCGTCGTCGTCGTCGGTCCACTTCACTTCGCCGATGGCGCGAACGAACGTCGCGGACGGCGTTGACCCCAGGACCTTCGGCTCGGGCAGTTCGACCATGACCTCGATGCGCGCGCCCGGCTCGATGGCCTCGTCGAGTTCGAAGCACACCCCGCGCTCGGAGAGGTCGTAGGCGTGCCCTTCGAGCGTGCGGCGTGGGTCGTCGGCGCGCCGCACGACGACGGGCGTGTACGCGTGCGGGAGGATGAAGCGGGTCTGTTCGCGGCGATCGCGTTCGGGGCGCGGCATTCGGCGGGCTCCTGCTGGGCTACCTGCCATATCGGGCGGAGACGGGCGCGTGCACGCCTGGTTTCGCCGTTTTTGTTGGTCGAGAGCCGGGGGAGGAGCGCACGGAGTGCGCGTTGCGAGGTGCGGGCGGTCGAGTCTGGAACACGAAAGCCCGGTTCGCCGTTTCCCTACTCTTGGGTATGAGCAGCACCTACAAAGTCCGCGGGATGCACTGCGGGGCGTGCGAGGCCAACATCACCAAGGCCGTGCGCGCGCTCCACGGGGTCTCCAACGCCCGTGCCTCGGCGGAGGCGGGGACACTGACCATTCAGTCTCTGGACGTGATTCCGCGTGAGAAGATCGCGGCGGCGGTCGCGTCCGCCGGTGACTACACGCTGCTGGACGAGCACGGCAACGCGGTTGGGGGGCCGATCGAACTCGACCCGGACGGGGCGGAGAACCGGAACGCCAAACCCGCCTCGGCTTCCGATGGGAGTGCCGGTCACGGGTATCGCACGCTCGCGATCCTGATCGGGTACCTCTTGCTGGTCGCCTTCCTCGGCACGTTCCCGAACTTCACACTCGACCGCCTCATGGCGAACTTCATGGGCGGGTTCTTCCTCGCGTTCAGCTTCTTCAAGTTCCTGGACCTGTCCGGGTTTGCGGCGTCGTACGCGCGGTACGACCTCGTCGCGGAGAAGTGGAAGGCATGGAGGTACATCTACCCCTTCGTGGAGTTGATGCTGGGGATGGCGTTCCTCGCGGCGTCGGGCACCAACTGGCTGATCGCGGTCAATATCGCGACCTTGATCCTGATGGTGATCGGGACTGCGGGCGTGATTCGTTCGCTTGTGCGGAAGGACCAGGTGCGGTGCGCGTGCCTGGGCGCGGTGATCAACCTGCCGCTGGGCGTGGTGACGCTCATCGAAGACCTGGGCATGGCGGCGATGGCGGCGTTCATGCTCTACAGGGCGTTTTCGGGTGAGCCTGTGGAGCCGGGAGCGGTCTGACGCTCGCGGAGCCCGCTAGCGGAGAAGCCAGCGCGCGAGGGTGAGGACGGCGACCGCGGCGCAGGCCACCGCGAGCAGGGCGTGGGCGAGCGCGACGCGAGAATCGCGGGCGACGCGGTCGGTCATCGGGTCGCGGACCAGGCGGAGGCGTGAGACCGCGTCGGGTGTGAGCGAGGGGCGCCCGTGGGCGAGTGAGCCGCGGCGGGCTTCGTCTTGGACGATCGCGATGACGAGGGCGCCGTCGAACGGGCGGAGCCCGAGGCGCCTCGCGTCGGTCATCAGACGTTCGCGGACCTCGGGCCGGAGCACGGCGGCCTTCCCGCCTTCGAGCTTGCCCGCGACGCGCGTCGCGAAGACCCAGCGCGGGTCGGCGGCCTGCATCGCCTGGGCGTTCTCGCGGGCGACTTCACCGGCCCGGTCTGCGTGATGCCGGGCCGCTTCGGAATCGCGCGTCGGGCGCGCCGAGGGAT
The DNA here is from genome assembly GCA_030429485.1 of Phycisphaerae bacterium. GTDB lineage: Bacteria > Planctomycetota > Phycisphaerae > Phycisphaerales > UBA1924 > JAUIFD01. The sequence goes on from JAUIFD010000158.1 coordinate 4,391, forward strand.
CGAGGCGCAGCGTTCGCGCTCGCGGCGCATCGCCCGCGCCGACGAGACGCAGATTCGACGCGGAGCGTCGTCCGGGCGCACGCGGAGGGTCCATGTCCGTGTCGTCTGCAATCGGGTTGCCGAGCGTGCTGTGGGCGGGGTTGTGTGCGGGCCGATGTGTAGGATCAGCGGCGTGCGGATGCTGCTACTCCGCAACGCGAACGCCGAGATGATGAGGAGCGGACGCTGCCGCCCGAGGCCGACCTGCCGACGATCGAGACGGACCTCTCTCCCGAGGAGGTGGTCGCGCGCCTTGAGCGGCAGGCAAGGCGTGGGCGGATCGCCGACTTCGAGCCCGGGGCGTTCGGCGGGCTGTTCGCGGTGGAGGCGTTCGCGACCCCGTTCGACTACCGGGTCGTGGCGCACGCTGAGCGGGCGTCGGTGGGGGATGGTGGAGCGGCGGGCACGCGGCTTCGGTTTGCGTTGGTGCGGCTCAAGAAGATCCCGTGGATCTTCGGTGTCACGCTCGCGCTGACGGTGTGGCCGGGCGTGTGGCTGACGCATTCGCTCTTGCAGACGTACTTCTCGTGGTACAACGCGTGGACGACGAGCATGCCGTGGTTGACGTACGCGTGGTATCTCCCGCTGACGGCCGGGCCGATCCCGTGGATGTGGCGGACGTGGACGCGCAAGTCGCGTGCGATGGCGGAGGCTTCCGCGGCCGAGACGATTGAGATGGTCGAGGACGCGATTCGGGGCTAGTCCCAAGTCGATCCGGATTGAATGACAACGCCCCGGCACGAGGCCGGGGCGTCGGAGTTGGGGTTGGTTGGGCTCGGGGTTAGGGGATCTTCTTGTTGCGTCCGAAGTACGCGACAGACTCCGGCGTCGCCGACGAGCCGTTGAAGGTGCTGTTCCCGGGGAACCATGGCACCGGATCGGTCCAGGCCTCTTCAATGCTCATCTTGTCAACGTGCCCATCGAAGTAGACCGCGTTCATGGACCGTCCGCTGTGACGGGCGCTCAGGTCGATATTGTATTCGGTCCCGTCGGCGCCATACCCGGTTCGGCCGTACGCGGTAGACCCGTGGTAGATCGGTGTTGCGGAGCTGAACGAGCCAAAGGTCTGCGACCAAGAGCTTGGGTCGAAGTCGAGTTCCTGCCTTGAGGCTTCGTAGTAGCGGGTGCCGTCCGCGGCGGCGATCTTGTTTGACGTGGAGATGCCGAGCAGATCCTCACGCGGGACATATCCATCGGCCTTGGTGACCTGCACACCGTCCCCTGGATCGGCGGCCAGGCGGATGAGTTGCCCCTGCGCCCGCAGACGGCGCTCAACCTGGCCCTTCCAGTAGTTGGATGCGGTGATGATGGGCGACGGCGCCAGGTAGCTGATCTGGCGGTATCCCTCGGTCAGGTTGATGCGGTCAAACTGATCGACGTCGTCCGCACTTCCGCCGACGTAGAGCGTGTCGTTTTCTACCGAAGCCGAAGCGCAGGAGTAGACATTGAACATCTGATAGGTGCGGCGGGCGCGGTTCGCCGAGAAGCCGGCCGAGTCGCCCAGGCCGGGGCTGATCCAGTCGAAATTGCTCGTTGGGGTGTCGGGCGATGTGTCGTAGTTGTAGACACTGGAAGTCGTCGCAGTGCCATTGGCGAGTTGGTCGATCCCGCCCCAGGCGCTGGTGTGAGGCCCGGCGATGTAGCCCTTGTTGTCGGCCATGTAGTACTGCTGTCCCTGCCCCATGGAGCGGATCGTCGCGGAGCAGACGATTGACCTCGCCGCTTCGCGTGCCTGCCCGAGAGCGGGGAGAAGGATGCCAATGAGCAGCGCGATGATGGCGATGACGACCAAGAGCTCAATGAGCGTGAACCCGCGGGGCGCTTTGCGTTCTGGCTGCATCGGTTGTTCCTTGTGGGCTTTCACGCTCAGGCACCCCCGAGGTGCTTGAGCAACTCCTCGACCTTGATCTCTCGGATACTGGTGCCCGCGGGGGTGACGATTCCCGTTTGGGGATCGATGAACTCCTCGTTGAACTCGATCACGCCCCCGCGCAGATCAGGGATCGTTCGTTCGTCGATGGTCCAGTGATCGTCATCGTCCTTGCCAACGGAGTAGAGCGTGCGAATCCCGGTGTCCGGGTGGATCGCGGGGATGGTGATCCCACGTCCTTCGGTCTTGAAGCTGAAGAGTTGACCGGTGTTGACATCAACGAGGTAGACACGGTTGTCGAAGGGCACGCGGTTGGAACTCATGAAGGCCCAGACCGCGGAAGCTGTCAATACAACAATGGCCGCAACGAAGAGGACGATCTGCCACACCCTGACGCCCATGCGTCGATCTCCCTGGTCCGGGTTGCAGGCACGCCCAGCGGCAGACCACCGGGCCGCTGGTTGGAAAGTGTATGGCGGTGGGTGAACGGTGGCCAACGCTGCCAGATGTGAAGATCGTGTGTAGTGGACAAGTTGTCGGAACCGCCCAGGACCAGCGCCCGCTGAGTGCCGCGCCCGGAGGAAGCCCGGGCGGCAAGGCGGGCTGGCGGTTAGCGGTCGTTGGGGAGGAGATCGACGGCGACGGGGTAGTGGTCGGACGCGTACCCGGCGGGCGGGGGCGTGGTGCGCCAATCGGCTCCGGCGGGGCGAGCGGGAGTGCCGAGCACGAAGCCGGACTTGGGCACGAGCTCGTGCGCGAGGTTGGCGTTAACGAGCATCAGGTCGATCGGGCGGCCGGACTCGTGCGTGACGTAGCGATCGGACATGTCGCGTTCGTCGGCGAAGGCGTCGATGAGTCCGGCGTCGAGGTAGATGCGCACCGAGAAGTCGCGGAGCATGGCGTTGAAGTCGCCCAGCACGACGACGTTTGACTGCGGGTCGGCGGCCTCCAACTCGTCGATGATGCTGACGAGCCCTTCGGCTTCGGCTTCGCGCCAGTAGTCGCCGTAGCGCCCGGACTTGTGGTGTACGACGAAGAGGGTCAGCGTGTAGGTGTCGGCTTCGTCGGCGGTGGGGATCTCCACGTCCACTCGCAGTGGTGAACGGTGAAACTGGAGCGGCTCGCCCGCGTTGTAGTTGCGCTGGCTTCCCCACAGGTCGGGATGCACCCCGCCAAGGTCGCGGCCCGGCCAGTTTTCGGTGTGGGTGATCGGGTAGCGGGAGAGCACGGCTTGCTCGATGCCGCGCCCGTCGCCAGCGTCGATCGAGGCAAGGTGCGTGTATCCGAGTCCTTCAAGCCATTGGTCGCGGAACCACCGGACGGCCCCTTCGGACTCGACTTCTTCGAGCGCGACGACGTCTGCGTCGAGTCGGCGCAGTGCGTCGGCTGCGGCCTCAAGGTGCGCGTCGGGCTTGCGCATGTCGAGGTCTTCGATGTCGCCCGAGAGCGTCGGGTCGTCCTGATCGTCGAAGAGATTCTCGACGTTGTAGGTCGCGATGCGGATCGCGCCCTTCGCCTTCGCGGGCGGGGTCCGCACGCCGAAGCGGATGTCATCCGAGCTTGCCGCGGTCCAGCTCAGACCGTCATTGACCACCGTGTCGGCGGTGGTGTTGGGGATGACCGCGGGACCGGTCGGCGCATCGTGAGGCGGATCGGCCGGTTCGTTGATGAAGTCGCGCCCGAAGTAGAGCGCCGCGGCGAGGGCCGCGAGGAGGACGGTCGTGGGCAGCGCGGCCTGGGTCGGCTTGGGCATCGAGGATCTCCTCAGACGAGGGTGCGCTGGTGGGCGGCTTCGACGGCGCTCCGGAACATGCGCACGCCCGGCGCGAGCCCGGAGCGGTCGGCGGGATCGAGGCGCGTCCAGAAGGGGTGACGATTCCACGCGAGGAAGCGGTCGGGGTGTGGCATGAGCCCGAAGACGAGCCCCGTCGCGTCGCACACACCGGCGATGTCGCGGGCTGAGCCGTTGGGGTTGTCGGTGTATCGCAGGCAGGCGCGTCCGGAGGTCTCG
>JAUIFD010000004.1 GCA_030429485.1 Phycisphaerae bacterium
CCGCCTTCGACGCGATACCTCTGGAGTCGGGCATGCCGAGCCCATAGAGCCCGATTCGCGCGTTCGGGAAGGTCTCTTTCGTGATCTCCACGCGTCGACGCGTGGCTTCCATCAGGCGCTCGAAATCGCCCGAGTTGCCGGCCGCGAGCTGGTACGAGCCCCAGTCCTGCGGGTGGATGGGGTGTTCGATATCGAGCACCAGGATGCCGGCGTACCCCTCATCAAGATCGCGCATCGCGCGGAAACGCTCGATCCGAGACCGGATGTCGCTGTCCGACCGCGAGACGTACCACTCGACGCTGTTGCCCTTGTCCGCCCGCACCCAGCCACCACCAACCGTGATGATGTCGTTGTGCATCCCCTCGGGCAGCTCGCCCAAGAAGAACGAGTTCTGCAACGCGAGCCGTCCGCCCATCGGGAGTTCGGCGTCGGGATCGACCCGCGGCACTTCGAGCACTTTGAGCGGCGCCTGGCGGGCGTAGGTCGACACCCGCTGTCTCGGGCGGCTGCCCTGCTCGTCCTGAGCGGACGACGAGCACACGCCCCCGAAGAGCACCAGAAGAGCGGCGGTCGTTGTTACTGTCCTCAGCATTGTCGGGTCCTCGCTTGTTCCTACCACCACCAAGGTCATCGCCAACCACCCAGCCCCGCCTGAGCGCGAGGCCTGCGAAAAAACAACAGCCACCACCCCGCAAGCTACCCACGCCTCGCACCCGAGCGAAACGATATCCGCACAAGGATCTTGTCCGCGGATTTGTTGACACTCGGGACGCCGAATCGCCCAATCACCGAATTCGCGCCGGCCGGACACCGCTAACGTCTGCCGTATGCCCACCCCCCTCAAGCGAATCGGCGTGCTCACCGGCGGCGGCGACTGCCCGGGTCTCAACGCCGTGATCAGGGCGGTCACCAAGGACGCCCTCCACCACGGCCTGTCCGTCGCCGGGATCGAGGATGGGTTCCTGGGGCTCATCGAAGACCGCGTCCGTGAACTCACCGACGCGGATGTCTCCAACATCCTCTCGGACGGTGGCACGGTGCTCGGCTCGTCCAACAAGGCCAACCCCGCCCGTTTCTGCACCGGGATCGACTCCGACGGCGCGCCGAAAATCGAGGATCTGACCGAGACCTGCCTTCAGCGCATCGAGTCCCACGCGCTCGACGCCCTGGTCGTCATCGGCGGTGATGGGACCATGAGCGTCGCGTCGACGTTCGTTGAGCGTGGGGTCAACTGCATCGGGGTTCCCAAGACCATCGACAACGACCTCTGGGGCACCGATCTCACCTTCGGTTTCGCGACCGCCGTCCAGACCGCGGTCTCGGCGATCGACCGCGTGCGCACCACCGCAGCGAGCCACCACCGCGTCATGGTGGTGGAGGTCATGGGACGGAACGCAGGGTGGCTTGCCCTGCACGCGGGCGTCGGTGGGGGGGCCGACCTCATCCTCATCCCCGAAATCCCGTATTCGATTGAGGCCGTCTGCGCCGCGATCGAGGACCGACGGCATCGCGGCAAGCGGTATTCGATTGTCGTCGCCTCCGAAGGAGCGCGAGCCGTCGATGGCGAGCAGGTGGTCGAACGCATGGACCTCACGAGCCCCGATCCGGTCCGTCTCGGCGGCATCGGGCGCGTCGTCGCGAGCCAGATCGAGGAACGCATCGGCGTCGAGAGCCGTCAGGTGGTCCTCGGGCACGTGCAACGCGGCGGCACGCCCGTCGCGGCCGACCGCGTGCTCGCGACGCTCTTTGGCGACCACGCCATGGAGCTTCTCAAGGACGGCGTGACCAATCGCCTCGTGGTGATGCGCGACGGGCGCCTCCGCGACACCGATATCCGAGAAGCGGCCGACAAGCAGCGGCTCGTCCCGATGGAGGAGCCCCTGCTCGCCGCGGCACGCTCCGTGGGGACGCACTTCGGCGACATGTGATTTCCGGACGCCCCCAACGGCGCACGCGCCCCAGGTGGCGCCGACGTTGGTGCGGCCCGAGCACGGCGCGTCGTTCCGCGCAGCCGCCTCGCCGATGTCCCAGAGGCTCCCCAGGAGGATGCGCTTGCCCACCCAACGCGTTCCAAAGTCTGACCAAACGGCCAAGCGCCCCAACACCGTCAACCTCTCGGACCGCGATCTGCACAAGGTGCTCGATGCCGTCGACGCCGCGGCCACGCCGGGCCACCAGCGCAACCGAGAGTTCATCCGCTGGCCGTTCCGTCGCTCAAGCGTGCGTATCGACTTCCACTCCTTGGGCGACTCCGGACAGCACACGTCGCTCAGTGTCGCCTGCCGCAACCTCTCTCGCGGCGGCGCCAGCGTGCTCCACTCCTCCTACATCCACGTTGGGGTGGGCTGCACGCTCCATCTGCCAGTGGACGAGCTGACCGGCGCGACGCTCCACGTGAGTGCGCGGGTCGCCCGGTGTGTCCACGTCTCCGGCACCATGCACGAGGTCGGCATCGCCTTCGACGACACCATCGATGTCCGCCAGTTCATCGAGCGCGACCCCTTCGAGGACAGCTTCTCCATCGAGCGCGTCGACGAAGCCTCCCTCGCGGGCACCGTCGTCTACATCGACGACTCGGCGATGGACCACAAACTCGTCCGCCACTTCTTGCGAGGCACGCAGGTGCGGCTCCGGCCCGCCAACTCCATCGAGGAGGGCCACTCGCTCATCAACGAGGGCTGCGACCTCGTGCTGACGGCATACCGCATCGGCGATGACACAGGCCTCAACCTCGCCAACACGGTCCGGGCTCAAGGCGTGCACGTCCCGGTGATACTCGCGACAGACGAGTCCGGGCCCGACCTCCGCCGAGCGATCCAGGCCTCTCCGGTCGCCGCGGTCTTGAGCAAACCCCTCGACCAGTCGCGCGTGCTGCGTGCACTCGCGGAGTACCTGCGCGAGGCCCAGAGCGCCGGCGTGGTGCGATCCACCCTCCCGGCAGACCATCCGAACTTCCCGCTCGTTGAGACCTTTGCCGAGGACCTCAAGCAGCAGACGACACGGCTTCGCGAATATGTCCAAAGCGACGACACGGCGGGCGCTCGTTCTGTCTGCCTCCAGGTCTCGGTCTCGGCCCCGCCTGTGGGGTTCGAGGGTCTCGGCGCTATGGCGAAGGAGGCCGCGACCGCCCTCGTGCGAGGCACCGTCGCCGATGCCAAGCCCAAGCTCGACGCGCTGCTCGGGGCGTGCGGGAAGGTGCAGGGATAGCGGCCCGCGCGTACGCTCCGGCGTGCCCCGGTCCGCGCCGCCCAAGTCCGAACTCGCACCTTCTATGCCCCTTGTGGTGCTTCATGGCAAGGACGCCTGGCTAAGGGCCCACCTGACCGACGACCTCCGGACCGCTGCCGAACGCGAGTTCGGCGAGATCGACGTTCTCCGATATGACGGCGCCACCTCGAGCGTCGCTGAGGTGCTCGACGAGTGCCGCTCGCTCGGGCTCATGCAGCAGCACAAACTGGTGGTGGTCGACGATGCCGACCAGTTCGTGAAGGAGTCGAGCCGTCCGCTCATGGAGCGCTACGCGGCGGCGGTCTGTCCGGGCGCGACGCTCGTGCTGCGCACCGAGCGGTGGCACAAAGGCAAGCTCGACAAGCTCATCGCCGAGGCGGGCGGCGCCGTCGTGAAGTGCGACGGGTGGGATCGCCCCGAGGCGGTCCGATGGATCACCGCACAGACGCCCGACCGACACGGCGCCAAGATCTCGCGACAGACCGCCGAGGCGCTCTTCGACCGCCTTCGTGGCGAGATGTCGAAGATCGACGCCGAGCTCGCCAAGCTCGCCGCCGCAGTCGCGAGCCCCGACGGCTCGCCCGGCGAGATCACCTCCGGGACGCTCGACGAGCTCGGGCTCACCGCCGCGAGCGACGACCCATGGGCCATCCAGGGCCCGCTGCTCACGCCGAGCCCGGAGAGCGCACTGCGACACCTCGACGACGTGCTTGGCGATCAGCCCCGCGACCTCGCGGTGGTGGTGTCGTACGCGATGGTGGACCTCTCCCGGAAGCTCCACGCCGCGGCCCGCGGCGCGAAGGCGGGCGCCAAGCCCCAGCTCATCGCGCAGAAGTTGCGCTTGTGGGGACCCTCGCGTGACGCGATCCTCGACCTTGCGCCCCGCGTCGACCCCGACCGCGCGCTGGCCCTCTTTCGCGAGTGCGTGGAGGGGGATGTCGCGATCAAGTCTGGGCTCGGTACGCCGCGCCGTCGCCTGGAGCGCCAGGCGATCGGGTTCGCCCGTGTCGCGCGGGGCGCGTGAACCTGCGCGACCGAGCGCAGTTTGAGCCCGGGGAGGAGCCGATTCGGCCCGCTCGCCGAAGACCGGAGCGGGCGAGTGCAGGAGGCCGACGCCATGAAGCTGAGGATTGCGCGAATCGTGTGCGGAGCGGGTTTGGCTTGCAGCATGAGCGCTTGCACGTCGGGCGGAGCACAGGCGGAGGGCAAGGGGCCGGTCAACACCGGGCTCAACCACCTCTCGGTCTCGCAGCGACCGGCTGCCAACATCGCCGCCGATCTCAACGAAACACTCGGCGCCGACCCGCTCGATGAGCGGGTCCGCCGCCAAGCCCTCGACCTCGAGGCCCTGCTCGCCAGTGGCGACCTCGACACCCCCGAGCGCCCGATCGCCGCCGAGCCAACGACCAGCCCCGCACCCGCGACCGGACGGGACACGTCCGGACTGGGCATCGGGCTCGCCTCTGTCGATACCGAAGATGAGCCGCTGCTCGCGACCGAGGGGAACATCGGCGAAGAGCCGAGCGCTTCGATGGGCCTGTCCGCCTTTACCGACGACGCGCCGGTCCAGGCCGCCCCAACGCACGAGCCACCGGCGCCGATGGCCATCGTCGACCGCACGCCGACGGCCGCCCCCGCACCGCTGGAGATGACCCCCGCCCCGGCACGCCGAGATCCCGGGCAGATCGCTCAGGAGTTTGACGGCTTGGCGGCGCGTCAGGGTTCGCAGGCGTTCCGCGAAGCGCTGGTTGAGCTCGCAGAAGGGCTCCACACCACCGGAGCTTCGGTCGATAGCCAGACACTCGCGGCCCTGTCGCCCTCCGAGCGGCAGACGATCGACGCGCTCGACGGGCTGATCAACGAGATGCGCGACTCGGCCGGCGATCCCAGCGCCGCGGAGCAGGCGCTCACGCGTGCGGCCTCGACTCTCCGCGAACAGGTCGGGGTGCGTCTGCCGCGTGCGGTGCTCTGCACACGGGTCGATGGATTCGGGTCGTACGTGCCGTTCGAGCACGACACGTTTCTCGCGGGGCGCAACAACCCGGCTCTGGTGTACGTGGAGGTCGACCGTTTCATCCACCGCGAGGCCACGCGACGCGAGCGCGCGTCCGCGGGAGACACGTTCGCGGTGGACCTCACCCAGGAGCTGCAGCTCTATCACAAGGCCGACGGGCGCTTGGCGTGGCGGATGCCCGCGCAGCGCGTGGTCGACACCTCGGGCGCCCGGCGTCGCGACTTCTACCTCGTCACGCGCGTCGACCTGCCTTCCAATCTGACAGTCGGCTCCTACGAACTCAAGATTATCGTGACCGACGAGACCTCGCACACGCGCGACGAGACCATTATCCCGATCGGGATCGTCGCAGATCCAAGCTTGGTCGGGCGGTAGTCGCTACCGACGACGCCGGGCCGCTGCGCCAGCGAGCGCGATCATCCCCGCTGCGCCGACGCCGGGCGTGGGCACGTTGACGGAGACGTGCAGGTTGTCGATGCCCCACGACTCGTCAGCACCGCCCTGCCACCCCGCGCCCGACGCGAAGAAGTCGATCGTGAGCGACGAACCCGTGTGCGGGACGTCCTGGAGCGCCGCCTCGGAGTTCATGTCGAACGCCCGCTCGTTCCACGATCCCCAACCGGCGTTCGCGAAGTAGATCTGGTCGCCGGCGTACGTGTTGCTGCCCGACGCGTTCGCCGAAGTGATCTGCAGCACCGGAACGCCATCGATCGCGACATTGAAGTAGTCCGGCGCCGGCGTGCCGTTGGTCGAATCCCAGGAGTCGATCATCGCGAGCAGGAACCCGACCGACACGTGCGTGTGCGACGGCAGCCCCGCGAGCGTGAGCGTCGTCGCTGCGGCCGGATCTCCGGATGCGGTGTTGCGGAGCAGATCCCCGGAGAACAGGTCGGGCGCGTGGCCCGCCCCATCCAACCCGAGAACGCCCTCAAGTGCTCCACCCGACACCTCAGACGGGAGTCCGGAGTTGAAGTCGGTGCTGAACACCTCGACCTGCGCGAACGCACCGCTGGTCAGGAAGACCGAGGCGGCGACTGCAACGGGCACACTCTTCGACATCTCTCGTCTCCTCGCTCAACGCGCCCGCACCTACGGCCGCCAGGGTGAACCCTGCTCTATCCAGGATCCGTCGGAACGGGCGGGCCGGCAACGAGGCAGCGCCAAGTCTGCGGAACTCTCGGCCAAACCAGCGGTTATCCCGGGTCCGATAGAGAGGTCAGCGACCGTCGAGCTGCCGCTTCACGATTTCGCGCCGGGCTTCGAGCGCCGCGAGATCAAGCCGAATGCGCTCGGCGTCGTCGCGATTTCCGGCCTCAAGAGCCTCGCTCAGGCGGATCTGTGCACGCCCGATGTCGCGTTCCACGGTCTGAAGCAACGCGGCAAGGCGTTCGTCCACATCCTGTGCGTTTGCGTCGACCGCCCGCGGAACCTGAGCAATCTGAGTCGGCATGCGCCGCGACTGCACAAATCCAGCCGGACGGCTTCCGACCCGCGGCTGGCCGCCGACGACCAGCGAGGGCGTGCGCCCCAGAGCCGTGCGCTCCACGGGCGGCCCCGGCGGTGGGGGGGATTGCTCGGCATCCTCCGTCGCGAGCGGATCGAGCGGGGGCGCTTCGGCACGCAGCGACAGCCGCGCCAAACGCCACGCCCACGCCGACGCCAGCGACGCGATATCCAGGCCCTGCGAGTTCTCGAGGTTCTCGTACTTCCCGAGCCTGACCGCGACTTCGCGCCGCTCTCCGCCGCGCAGCACGAGCAGGTGCATGGTCTCGCCCGGCAAGCGGGAGAGGATCTCTGCCCGGAAACCGGCGATGTTGAGCACACCGCGCCCGTCCACACCCACGATCACGTCGCCGGGGCGCAGCCTTTCGAACGCGTCAAAGCCCTCGACGACGTTGCGAAGCTCCACCGGCTCGTTGGACGCGAATCCGACGCCCAGCCCCGGCCGCCCACCCTGCAGGAACAACTGGAATCCCGCGCGCTCCAGGCGGGCGCGCTGTTCAGGGGAGAGCCCCTCACGCGAGAGCCACGGCTCCACGTCCACGTGCGAGATGCCGTCGATCTGGAGCAGCGCCACGCTCGCGCTCTCGCGCTCCGCGTACGCATCCGAGTCGAGCCGTGCGACGACCGCCTCCACTTGTGAGCCGACCGACTGCGCGACAGCCGGGCCTGCGAGCAGAAGGACCGCAACAGCGACAATGCGTTGGCGCATGAGGGCTCCGATACCACCATCATCGCGATTCGGCCGCTCCGATCAAGCGCCTGCTGCGAGCGACGCGATGTGCCCCGCGTGCTGCTCCATCCACGAGCACTTGCGGTAGATCATCTCGCGCGTCACCGGAGACGCGTCGGGCTCGGCGATGCGCAGCGTCAGCACCGCCTCGCTGAGGAGCGACTCCACCATCAGGTAGGGGATCGCCTCGGCCCCACCCCGCGCGATCCAAGGCGGGGCGCCAGCCGACCGGTATCCCGAGAGAAAGGCGGCGAGCAGGCCGACGTCCGGCTCGTCGGGCCAACGCGACCGATCCGCGCCCTCACCGATGAGCGAGAAGTAGACAGCCCCCACGGCGACGTCCTCCGCCGCCGTGCCCCGGCGCACGGCGTCAAAGTCGACCGCCGCAGCCACCCCCCCGGGCACAAACAGGAGGTTCCCAGGATGCCAGTCGCCGTGGATCACGCGGGCCTCCCACTTCGCAAGTCCGGCAGCCTCGACGCGCTCCGCGGCCCTGTTGTAGAGGCGGCGCAGCTCGCGCGTCGTGCGCTCGGGAGTCGACCGCTCGCGTCGCGAGAGCCACTCGACCACCCGGGATGATGCGTGCAGGCGCCCCTTCGCGAGGGCGAACCGGGGAGAGAAACCGTTCATCCCGGCGTGGAACCTCGCGAGCAGCGCGCCCGAGTCGCGGGCCTGTGCGGGCGCCCTCGCGTAGCGATCACCCGCAACCCACGCCATCGCCTCGTAGACATGTCCCGCGTGATGCAGGGCGGTCGCCCCGTCGCCCGGCATCGCACAGAGCGCCGGAGCCGGGAAACCGGTGTCGACGAGTCGCACCTGCACCTCGTGCGAGGCGGCGACGCGGAGCGGGTCGGCCTTGTTGGGCGCTCGCCGCTTGATCAGGAAGTCGCCTCGGTCCGTCCTTGCCCGCACCTTCGGCGCGGCCGTCGAGCCCCGCGCCAGAGGCGCAGCGGCGACCACGCGCCCGAGCCCGAACCGCTCGGCGACGATCGCGAGCTCGCCTGGCGTGAGCCCCCCCTCGGGGTGGGTCGGGTCACTCGGCGTTCTGCACCTGCTCCTTGATCCGATCGATGGAGCCCTTCACCTCGACGATCAGACGAGAGATCTGGGCGTCCGGGCTCTTGCTGGCGATCGTGTTCGCCTCGCGGAGCATCTCCTGGGCCAGGAAGTCGAGCGTTCGGCCGATCGGCTTCTCGTCGGGCCCGTCGATCATCTCCGAGAACTGCTCGATGTGACCACGGAGGCGCACGGTCTCTTCGGCGATGTCCGTCTTCTCGGCGAATACCGCGAGTTCACGCACCAGATCGCCGGGCTCGATGCTCAGCCCCGCGTCGGTCACGAGCGCGTCGATCCGCTCACGGAGGCGCTTCTCGTAGGTCTGCACCACGCCAGGAGCCAACTCGGCGATCTTCGCCAGCCGGTCGGCGATGGTGTCGCGGTGCGACCGGAGTTCCTCAAGCAGCGCCTCGCCCTCGCGCCCGCGCATCACGAGGAGCCCCTGGCAAGCCTCGCGCGTCAGCTTCTTGAACGCCTCGCGCGCTCGCCGAAGGCGTTGCTCTTCGTCATGCGGCGGCTGGAGCACGCCCGGGAGCGTGAGCAGCGTCCCGACGTCGATCGCGAGTTCCCCACTGGAGACCGCCGAGACCTTGCGGAGCTGTTCGACGTACTTGTCCAGAGCGCGATGGTTGATCTCCACCGCGGCGCCCTCCGACGTATCGGTGCAGGTGGCTGTGAGTGTGACCGTTCCGCGGTTGATCCGTCGGCGCAGCTCAGATTCCAGCTCCGCTTCCAGAGCCTGAAACTCCTCCTGCAAGCGAATGACCGCTTTGAAGTACTTGTTGTTGAGTGACCGGAGTTCGACGAGATAGTGCACGCCGTCGATCTGTGCGGATGCCTCGCCGAAGCCAGTCATGCTTCGGATCACGATACCCCTCCTGCCCGGGGTCGCTCCCCGACCGCGAACACCCGTCTGCAGCCTACACGAAAGCCACGTGTCCAGTCCGGAGTCGGCTCATCCCCCGTCAGAGCTTGAGGGGTCGGCGGGTGGTTCATTCGTCTCGGGCTCAGGCTGATCATCACCACCTTCGTTGCCTTCGTCGGGAGGTGATACCGCCTCCGGGTCACCCGGTGGCGGAGCCTCCGCGGCGCCCCCATCCTCACCCGCCCCGGTCGCGGGCTGGTCGTCCGTCTCTGTCGGGTTCGTCGACGTGGCGGAGGCCGGCGTGGCGGTCAGATCCGCCGGGCGTGTGGCATAGACGAGCGCCACTGCGACGCAAAGCCAGATCACGAAGAAGCTGATCGTTGCGATCGTCAGCGCATCGCCCGTGCGCGCGCCGAAGGCGGTCTCGCCCGACCCGCCGGCACCGAACGCGCCCGAGAGCCCGCCGCCCTGCGGGCGCTGGATCAGCACCGTCAGGATCAAAACGACAGACACCGCGAGAAAGAGCACGCCGAGCAGCGCGGCGACGACGGCCTGGTCGAGAGCGAGAGTGAGCATGGCGCGTTCCGTGAGGTCTATGGGAGTCGGCGCGAACAGCTTTCGCGAGGCGGAGACTCTAGGAGACCACCAGCCCCCGGGCCGCCTAGTGGATCTGCAGGGTCTCCCCGGGGGCCAACGCATGCACCACCACCCCGGCCGGGCGGAACGACCCCAGATCGACCTTGATCGGCGGCCAGGTGTTGTAGTGGATCGGCACCACGTGGCGCGGGGCGATCAACTCGGCCGCCATCGACGCGTGCTCCGGGCCCATCGTGAAGCGGTCGCCGCAAGGCACGAGGGCGACCTCGGGCTTGTAGAGCTGCCCGATGAGCTTGAGGTCGCTGAACAGGGCGGTGTCGCCGCAGTGGTAGACCACCGATCCACCCACGCTCGCCACGACACCGCAGGGCTGGCCGGTGTAATGGTCGCGACCGTCCATCGCGTATGAAGAGGAGTGGAACGCCTGGGTCAGCGCGATGAACCCGAACGGCGTTTCGACACGCCCCCCCGGGTTCATGCTCTCGAGCCTCGTAAGCCCGAAGTGCGCTTCGAGCAGGTTGCACAGCTCGAACGCCCCGTAGATCGTCGCGCCGGTCCTCTTCGCGATCGCGACGGCATCCCCCACGTGGTCGTTGTGTCCGTGCGTGATCGCGATGTGGGTCGCGGGGATGTCGTCGGCCGTGAGCCCCGCGGTGTTGGGCGCCGCCGGGTTGCCCGTCAGGAACGGGTCGATCAGGAGGGTCGTCGGGCCCGACCGGATCATGACCGCGGCGTGGCCGAGGTAGGTGAGTTCCGCCGGCATCGGGTGCTCCTTTCCTCTTCCGATGATACGGGGCGGGCGTACGATCGCCCGTGAGGGGCACGTCGACCGGCACCGAATGGGAAGAGCGCTACGGGTATTCGCGCGCGATACGCGTGCCCACGAGTGAAGACACCGACCTCATCGTGCTCACCGGGACGGCGCCCGTCGGCGCCGACGGGGGGGTGCATGGCAAGGGCGATGCGCACGCCCAAACGCTGCGGTGCTACGAGATCATCGAAGCGGCGTTGCAGCGGCTCGGCGCAACGAGGGCCTGCCTCGTGCGTACCCGCATGTTCGTGACCGACATCAAGCGGGCCGACGAGTTCGGTCGAGCGCACCGCCAGTTCTTCGGCGAGCACCGCCCATGCCTGACGATGGTGGAGGTCTCCCGCCTCATCGAGCCGGAGATGCTCGTCGAGATCGAGGCCGAGGGCATCGTGCGTCGTGAGGACGCCCTGTAGCATCTTCGTATGAACCCGACCGCGATGCTCCTGGAGCCGGAGGTGCGCGAGCTGATCGCGGGCCGACGCTTCGCCGAGCTTCGCGACTCGCTCGAGTCGGTCGCGCCGGCCGACGTCGCCGAGCTCGTGAGCGACCTGCTGTCCGAGGAATCGGTGGTGGTCTTTCGCCTGCTCCACCGTGACGCAGCCGGCGAAGTGCTCGCGGAACTCGATGGAGAGCATCAGCAGGGCCTGATCGAGGCCCTCGGCGATGCGCGAGCGGTCCGCGTGCTTGAGGAGATGGACGCCGACGACCGCGCGGCGCTGCTCGACGAGCTGCCCGAATCCGCCGCGACCCGTCTGATCAACCAGCTCTCCGAGGAAAACCGGCGCGTCACTCAGCGGATTCTGAACTACGCGGAGGATTCCGTCGGGCGTCTCGCGACGCCCGACTATGTGCGCGTGCGGTCGGATTGGACGCTCGCGCACGCGATCGAGCACCTCCGTCGGAAGGGGCGTGACGCCGAGACGATCAACTGGGTGTTTGTCGTCGATCACGCGGGCAAGCTGATCGATGACCTGCACCTCCGCCAGCTCCTGCTCGCCGATCCGGAGGCGACGGTCGCGTCGGTCATGGACGGCGCCTTCGTCGCGCTCGAAGCGAGCGAGGACCGCGAAGAAGCCGTGCGCATGATGAGCCGGTACGACCGGACAGCCCTCCCCGTGATCGACTCGCGCGGGTACCTGATCGGCATCGTGACGGCCGACGACATCGCCGACGTTGCGGAAGAGGAGTTCACGGAGGACGTCCACAAGCTCGGCGGTCTCGAAGCGCTCGATCAGCCCTACATGACCACGCGCTTCGCCGCCATGCTGAAGAAGCGGGGGGGCTGGCTCGCGGCTCTGTTGGTGATGCAGGTGCTGACGATCTTCGTGATGTCGTCGTTCGATGAGCAGCTCGAACGCGCGGTGATCCTCGCGGTGTTTGTGCCGCTCATCATCTCTTCGGGCGGCAACACGGGCACGCAAGCCGCGTCGCTGCTCACCCGCGCGCTCGCGCTGCGGGAAGTCTCGCCCTCGGACTGGTGGCGCATCGTGCGCAAGGAACTCGCCACGGGGCTCTGCCTCGGCTCCGTGCTCGGCGTTCTCGGGATGAGCGTTGTGGTTGTCCTCGACCAGCTGGGCATCGCCCAGCACGAGCACGCGCCACGCGTCGGTTTCGTGGTCGGCACCACGATCGTCGCGATCGTGATGTGGGGCACGCTCATCGGATCGCTGTTGCCCCTCCTGCTCGACAAGCTCGGGCTCGACCCCGCGACCAGTTCCTCGCCACTCGTCGCCACCCTCATGGACGTCTCGGGCCTGGCGATCTACTTCGCCGTCGCGATGCTCTTCCTGCGCGGCACGGTCCTGTGAGTGGAGCGGCGTCCGCCGCGCGTCGGCTATAGGCTCACGGCATGAGCGACATCGGCGCAGCGGACGTGGGCGTGATCGGGCTGGCCGTGATGGGGCAGAATCTCGCCCTCAACATCGCCGACCACGGGTTTGTCACCGCGGTCTACAACCGCACCACCAGCGTCACCGACACGATGCTCGCCGAACACCCGGACGGCTCGCTCGGCGCGGGGTATCGCGGGCGCGGACCGGGACGGCTCGTTGGCGCCGAGAGCCTCGAGGCGTTTGTCGCCTCGCTCAAGCGCCCGCGCGTTGCTGTGCTCCTCATCAAGGCGGGCCGACCCACCGACGCGGTCATCGATCAGCTCGCGCCTCTCCTGGAGAAGGGTGACGTCATCGTCGACGGCGGCAACGCGCACTGGGCCGACACCGAGCGCCGCCTCGAGGCCCTCGAAGCCAAAGGCATCCACTTCGTGGGCTCGGGTGTCTCCGGCGGAGAGCTGGGCGCGCGCTTCGGGCCCTCGCTCATGCCGGGCGGCTCGCGAGAGGGGTGGGCGTCGCTGCAGCCCGTGTGGGAGGCGATCGCGGCGAAGGTCGACGCCAAGACGGGCAAGCCCATCCCCGAAGGCACGGCGGGGGCGCCCGCCGACGCACCGCATGCCGAGACCTGCACCGCCTGGATCGGCCCCGGGGCGAGCGGGCACTTCGTGAAGATGGTGCACAACGGGATCGAGTACGCGGACATGCAGCTCATCGCCGAGGCGTATCAGATGCTCCGAGACGGGCTCGGCGTGAGCGCCCCCGAGCTTGCGCCCGTGTTTGCATCCTGGAACCAAGGCCCGCTCGATTCGTTCCTCATCGAGATCACGGCGGACGTGCTCGGGCAGCGCGACCCGGTCACCGGCGAGCCGTTCGTCGATGTCGTCCTGGACGCTGCCGGGCAGAAGGGCACCGGGGCATGGACGGGTATCGCCGCCCTCGAAGCGGGCGTGCCCGCGCCGAGCATCGCCGAGGCGGTGTTCGCACGGAGCCTCAGCGCAATCAAGGAGGAGCGCGTCGCGGCCGCGGAGGTCCTGAGCGGACCGACGTTGGCGACGATCGATGACCAGGCCGCGTTCGTTGACGACATGCGCACGGCGCTGCTCTGCTCCAAGATCTGCGCCTACGCCCAGGGCTTCGCACTTATGGGCGCGCGATCCGCGGAGAAGGGATGGGAGCTCGACTTCGCCACGATCGCGCAGATCTGGCGTGGCGGGTGCATCATCCGAGCACGCCTGCTCCAGGAGATCACCCTGGCCTATCGGGCCGACCCGAAGCTGGCGAACCTCATGGTGGCGTCGTCGTTCGCGCAGGTGCTGCGCGACGGGCAGCAGGCGTGGCGGAGGGTCGTCGCCCGCGCATGCGAGCGTGGCACGCCCGTCCCCGCGATGGCGAGCGCCCTGGCCTATTTCGACGGATACCGCTCTGCGCGCGTCTCCGCGAACCTGATTCAGGCGCAGCGGGACTACTTCGGGGCGCATACCTACGAGCGGGTTGACCAGCCCCGGGGCAGGCACTTCCATCTCGACTGGCCCGAGGACGGTCGCCCGCAAGTGGAGGCCTGAGCGGGAGCTAGCCGACAACGCCGAGCATGTCGGAGATTCCCGCCAGGGTGAGCGGTCCCCGCGCGCTGGCCAACATGTTGCCGCACGGCCCGGTTGATGTCTTCAGCCCGTCGCTGATTCGTACGCCGCGGCTCGTCCTCCGCCCGCTCCGCACGACCGACCGGGCGGGGTTCATCCGCCTGGTGCGTGACAGCTCGCGCCACCTGGCGCCCTTCAACCCGCTGCGCGAGCCGGGCGAGTCCGACGATGGACTCTTCGAACGCCAGCTTGCCCTGACCGAGCGTGGCGACCGAACCGGACGCGCGTGGCGCCGCATGGTCGTACTCGAAGACGGGCGTCTCGCGGGCGCATGCAACCTGATCGAAGTCCGCCGCGGGATCAGTTTCGATGGCGATGCCAACTGGTGGCTCGGGCGCGAGTTCGTGCGCCAGGGCTACATGACCGAGGCTCTCGGCGCGATGATCGACTTCGCGTTTCTCGACCTACCGCGCGGGCTCGGGCTCACGCGGATCTACGCGATGATCCAGCCGTCGAACTCAAGGTCTCGCCGCCTCGCGGATCGCATCGGGTTTGCGATGGACGGACAGCGGCACAGCCTGCACGCGGGCGGGCGTTGGGATCGCCACGAGGAATACTCGATTCATGCGCCGATCGTTCGGCGCGTTCAGGCGCCGCCAGCGGCGGGCTGACGCGTCCGCTCGCCGCCGCCACCACGTCTCGCTTCGCCGCCTCCGCCAGTTGCCGCCGAGCCGCCTTCGCTCTCACCACCGCCGCCAGTGCGCGCCGGCATGACTCGCATGATCTGCCCGTCCTCGTTCATCGAAAGTCCAACGGCCTGGAGCTGCTCGGCTGACCACGGACGATCGACAATCTCCCCCGCGACCGGCTGACGGAGCAGCACGCGGACGCCGGCGTTGAGCCCACCCTTGATCTCGGCGTTGGTGTCGGAGATCTGACCCAGCTGGACCGGCAGCTTCGCGAACCGCTCGCCCTCGGGCACATACACGTAGCGAACCGGGCCCTCGTTGAACACCGCCTGCACCGGGACCGCGAGCGCGTCGTCGACGCGAGAGAGCGTGATCTCGGCCTCGGCCCGCATCGACGGCTTCAGCCGCTCGGACTGGTTGCTCGCGTCGAGCGCGATGCGCACGGTGTACTCGCGCCGGTTCGGGTCGCGCCATCCGCCGCCCTCCGCGAGCACGCCGATCGACTCCACCGTGCCGTTGAAGAGCTCGTCGCCCGCCGCGTCGACCTTCACCCGTGCCCGAAGCCCGGGGCGCACCCGCCCGGCGAGGCTCTCGTGCACCCGCACCGACGCGACCATCTCGGACGTGTCGGGCAGGATCATGAGCAGGTCGTTCGGGCGGACGGTCTGCCCGATCTGCAGCGGGCCCTCGTTGTTGCCGCGGAACATGTCGCGCTGGAGGCTGGTCGCGTAGACCACGAGCCCGTCGCGCTCCGCGATGATCGTCGCGGCCTGCAGCTGCTCCTCAAGCTCCTGGAGCTTCTCCTGTTCGATGCGAAGGCGCTCCTTCCTCGAATCGAGCGAGGATTGCTTCTGGCTCAGGTTGATCTCGTTCTGCTCCATGATGCGCTCGAGCTCGGCCTCGGCTTCCTCGAGGTCCGACTTCTTTGTCCGCTCGTCGCGCTCTCGCTGGTACTTCTCGTACGCGAGCTTGTCGAGCTCCGCCGTCTCGAGGCGGGCGACCGCCTTGTCGTACGCCAGCTCGTCGAGCTGGAACTCGTTCTCGGAGAGGAACTCCTGGGCGCGCAGCTCGCGGGCGAGATCGAGTCGGTCCTTGAGGCGCTTGAGGTCCTTCTGCGCCTGCTCAACCTCCAGCTGGAGCTGGAGTTCCTTCTTCTTGTCGTCGCCCTTCTCCCACTGGTCGAGCGCCAGGCTCGCCAGATCGATCTTGAGGTTGCCCGCCCGGACGCGCGAGAGGTTCTCGCTCTGCTGGAGCACGAGGGCGCTCTCGGCGTTGTTGACCTCGAGCTGCGCGTCGTTCACGCGGATTCGCCGGTCGTTGAGCTGGTCTTCGATCGACGCGGTATCGAGGCGAATGAGGACGTCGCCCTTCTTGACGCGCGACCCCTCGGGCACGAGTTCGATGACGCCCGCCGAGGTCTCCAGCTTCGACCGGACCTCCACCTGGTTGCGGGCCTCAAGCTCGCCCGTCGCGGTGGTCGTGATCTCGAAGCTCGAGACCGACGCGACCGCCAGCTCCAGGGTGGGCTGGTTGGTCTCCGTGCTCGAGGATGATCGCCACCCGACGTACGCGAGGGCAGACAGGATGACAATCGCACCGATCGCGGTGATCCACTTGGTCATGACCGAGGCCCCTCCTGACGGGTGATCCTGGCGTGCCGGCGCGCACCAAACCCGGGCGAACGCCCGCGCGCCGAATGTTCATATCTACTGTACGACCGTGGGTTCCACTCCCTTCCGAGATTCCGGGCTCTTGGGCCCGATCGCGCGTGCCGGGCGGGTGCTGTTCGTTCTGGCATCGGAGGTGGAAGCATCGGCGTTCGCGGAGGGAATCGGTCTTGCCCCGCCCGTGCGCGGCGAGGTCTCAAGAGGCGACCGCGCGTTCGACCTCGTCGTGAGCGGGGTCGGGAAGACCAACGCCGCCCAAGCGACCGCTTCCGCGCTCGCAGGCGGCTCGCCCCCCGCTGCGGTGATTAACGTCGGAATCGCGGGGGCCTTGCCGAGAAAGTCGGGACCGTTAGAGGTCGGCTCGGTGGTCCTCGCGACCCTGAGCCTCTTCGCCGATGAAGGGGTGAGCACGCCGGATCGATTTATCGGACTTTCAGAGTTGGGGTTCGCGTCTCCTGGGGTTGACGATCGATTCCCCGCTGATCAGGGCCTGCTCCAAGTGCTCAGCTCCGCGGGGATCGCCGGCCCGATCGCCACGGTCTCCACCTGCTCCGGCAACGACGCGTCGTCGGAGGCGATCGCTGAGCGGACCGGCGCGATCGCGGAGGCGATGGAAGGCGCCGCGGTGGCCCTGGCGGCAGCAAGGGCGGGGGTTCCGTTCGCCGAGGTGCGGGTCATCAGCAACCGGACAGGTGACCGAGCGCACCAGGGCTGGGACATGAGCCTCGCGCTCGCCACCCTCCGCCGATTCGCTGCCGGTCTGTAGTTCTCGGACGACCCCGTACGGGCTGACCAGCGCCCACGGTCTGCGAACTCGCCCGCATGAGCGAGACGGCTCATCCGACCGGTACGGACAACCGATCGCCTCATTGGACCCCACACCTCGGGGAGGGCCAATGGCGTTCGGTGCGTTCAAGAAGGGCAAGATTCCACGGCCTGCGATCCCGTCGCCCGCGATGCTGCGCGCGGGCCCCACGCCGATCGCGATCGACTTCGGGCGCGATGCGCTCAAAATGCTGCAGCTGAATACGTCGGAGCCCGCGTCGCTGATCGCGGCGGCGTGCGTCCCGACGCCCGACGAGCTGCGCGACGATGACACGAAGCGCTTCGAGTTCCAATCGAAGGAAGTCGCGCGGTTGGTGCGCAAGGGCGGGTTCAAGGGCAAGCGGGCGGTCTGCGCGATCCCATCCGCCAACACGTTCTGCAAGCACGCCCAGTTCCCCAAGGTTGAGGAGCATGAACTCGCCGCGATGGTGCAGTCGATGCTCGCGGCCGAGTTGCATTGCGACGCGGTCTCGCTCGTGCACCGGTACTTCCCGGTGCATGGGGCCGCGGCTTCGGGCGGCGGGCGCACGGAGGTCGTGTGCATGGCGGCGTCGCGCGGGTGCGTTTCGCGCCTGATGGGCGCGATCAAGGTCGCGAAGCTCGAGCCGGTCGGGATGCACACGGAGTTCGTCGGGCTGCTCCGGGCGTTCGACTACGTCACGCAGCGCAAGGAAGACGCCGAGCGGGCGACCCTCTACCTCGATCTCGGCGCCTCCGGGTCGCGTGTCGTGATCGCCCACGGGAAGGACCTCGTCTTCGCGCGCACGATCGAGATCGGCGGCGACGCGTTCGACCAGGCGTACGCCGGGCACTACGGGATGTCGATCGAGCAGGCCCGGGCCGACCGTCGGCGGGCACGCGCTTCGGGCGAGCCCGCGCCGGCGCCGGTTCCCGCTGCTGTGGGCGGCGAGTCAACCAGCGACCGTCGCATGGGACAGTCTGCACCGGGGCTCGCACCCGCGCCGGTGGATCTCGACCGTGCCGATCCCGCGTTGGCCGAGCCGATCGAGATTCTCGCGGACGAAGTCGCGCTGTGCGTGCGTTACTACGAGTCGCTTTTCGGCGCTCGCCGGCTGGACGGGGCGGTGTTTGTCGGAGGCGAGTCGAGCTCGTCGGCACTGTGCCGCCCGATCGCTCGGGTGCTCCACGTGCCGGCCCAGATCGCCGACCCGATGGCGCGCTTCGCGCGCAGCGGGAAGGAGCCTGTCACCGGGGTGTCGATGGACTCGGCGCAGCCCGGCTGGACGTTGCCCGTCGGGCTGTGTCTGAGCCCCACGGACCTGTAGGAGGACGACCTTGCGCAAGGCGAAGGGCAACACGGCTGACCCACGGGCGACCTCGCAGGGGTTCTTGCCGGCCGAGTACGTGGAGCACAAGACCGAGGGTCGCTTCTACGCGATCGTCGTGGTGCTCTTTCTGATTGTCATGCTCGCCGTCGCCGGCGCGTTCGTCGTGACCAACCAGCGTTGGTCGGACGTGCGCGAGCAGCAACGGACGATCAGCACGCAGTACGAGGACGAGGCCTCGAAGCTCGATCAGCTGCGTGACCTCGAGGGGCAGCGTCAAGAGATGCTCGAGAAAGCCGAGGTCACGACCGCGCTGCTCGAGCCGGTGCCGCGGTCCGTGCTCATGGCCGAACTCGTGACCAACCTCCCCGAGGGCGTGACGCTCCTGCAGGTGAAGATGGAGTCCAAGCGCGTGCGCGAGGAGCTCCCGCCCCCCGCGGCCGGCGCCGCCAAGACCAAAGCCAAGACCAAATCGCTGACCGGCAAAGAGGACAGCGAGCCCAAGAAGCCCAAAGTGCAAGCGCCGAAGTTCGAGTACGCCCTGACCATCGTGGGGGCCTCGCTCGAGAACAACTTCGTCGCCGACTACCTGCGTGGGCTGAAGCGATCGCCTCTCCTCGCCAACGTCGAGCTGCAGTACATCGCGGAGGAGCGGATCGACACGGGGCAGTATCGGAAGTTCGAGATCGTCGTCGAGGTTCGCAACGACGCGGACGCGCGCCTCGTGCCCGACGCAGAGGAAGTCGAGCTTGCCGACGAGTACGCGGCGGCGAAGGGAGGGTGAGATGCGATTCGGCGCACGTGAACTGTTGATGCTGAGCTTGGTTCTGATGATCCCCATCGCCGCCTACTTCCTCGTGTTTGTGCCGCAGAACGCGGCCATCGCGGCGGCGGAGCTGGAGATCGACCACAAGCTGGAGATCCTCGAAGAGCTGCAGGCGGAAACGGCGCGTAACGCCGACCTCGCCCGCGCCAACGAGGAGATCCACGACCGCATCGCCGAGATCGAGGCTCGGCTCCCGACCGGCAAGGAAGTCGATGCGATCGTGCGCCAGGTCACCGATCTCGCGATCGGCTCGGGGTTGCAGCCCCCGGCGATCAAGAGCGGGAAGCCCATCGAGGCGGCGATGTACATGGAGCAGCCGCTCGAAATGAAAACGAGCGGTGACTTCGACGGCCTCTACGCGTTTCTTCAGCGGCTCGAGCGCCTGCCGCGGATCACGCGCATCCCGGACTTTGACTTCCGGCGCGTCACGAAGGACGAGCAGGAGGTCGTGGACGTGACCTTCACGCTCAGCATCTTCTTCTTGGAGGACGGAGCGTGAGCGACGACAGGTTCAACGAGGATCTTCTCGACTCCGGCGGGCCCGAGGGCGACTCGAATATGCCGCTGCTGCCCGACTTCGGCGCGCAGGCGCAGCAGTACGCCGCTCCCGCTTCGCCACGCCGTCGGCGTGTGATCGTGGGGGCGCTCGTCGTGGTGGGTGCCGCGGTGGGCATCCTCGCGATGCGGTTGGTCGGGCTCGGCGCCGCGACGGTGCTGGCGGCGATCACGGTCGACCTCTCACGCCCGGGGCTGACCAATGTTGACGTCCCGCAGGACCTCCTTGACGGGCTCGACCGCTCACGCCGCGCGGTGCAGGTCCCCTCGGACTTGGTCGAGCGCAACCCGTTCTTGCTCAGGTCCGCCAACGCGGACACCGCGAACTCGTCGCTCACCGAAGAGGAACTCAACGCGCGCGAGCTCCTGCGGCAGCAGGCGCTCGAGCGCCAGCGTCGAGAGCAGTACGAGGCGTCGATCGACGCGGCGATCCGGGGCTTCGAGCTCCAGAGCATCGTCGGCGGGTCACGCCCGGTGGCGCGAATCAACAACAAGGTTGTGCAGGTCGGTTCGGCGCTCGAGGCGGGCTCGTCCGAGGCACGGTTTGTCGTGGAGTCGATCGAGGGGCGCGAGGTCGTCATCGCCGTGGACGAGCGTCGCTACATGCTCGAGCTCGGGGTGGCGGACGCGGTCCGCCTTCCGGACAGCAAGTGAGCGGGAGTTGTCATGGCTCGGGATAACGTCGACGACATCCTGAACGAGCTCGGGCTCGATGACGACGCGCTCGGACACGCGCCTCGACGATCGCGCGAGCCGTCGCCACGCCGCTCACGGGAGCCCTCGGCGCTGCCTGAGCCGAGCTCCCCCGGACCCGAGGCCTTCAGCCCGCTCCCCGCGGTCCCGGCGAATCAAGACGCTCGCCCGATCCCGAAGTCAACGCTTCGCGCGCCGTCAGAGCGCGAGCGGACGCCCGAACCCCCAAAGTCGCAGGGACCCACGACGCCGGGCAACGCCCTGCTCGACGTGTACACCCCCGACGGCGATCACGCGCCGGCACGCCACAAAGGAGACCTCGGCGACTTTCTCGTTGCGGACGGCTCGATCACGCGCGAGCAGCTCACCGCCGCCTACCAGGTCATCAAGCAGGGCGCCGGAGAGTCGCTCGCCCACTTGCTGATGGAGCAGGGCGCCGACGAGGAGCGTGTGCAGCGAGCGGTCGCGCAGCGGGCTGGTGTCGCCTTTGAGCACATCGATCTCGGAAGGGGCATCGACGGCGGGTTCGACGGCGCGCTGCTCCAACGCCTGACACCCGACTATTGCAAGCAGCAGGCGGTGCTCCCCCTCCGGCGCGAAGGGCAGCGTGTCTTCATCGCGGCCCTCTCGCCGGACGACGCGTTCGTCTTTGACGAGGTCCGGCGCAAGCTGGGCGTCCCGTCGGTCAAGCCTGTGCTTGTCATGCCGTCGGAACTCAAGGCGGCGCTCGATTCGGTGAGTGAGGCCGGCGCGGACGACGTGGATCTTTCCGAGATTCTCGCGGATGTCGAAGAAGGCGACGTCGAGGTTTCGCGTGTCGAGTCGGACGCCGCGGTGGACCTCGAGCAGCAGGCCGGCGAGTCGCCGGTCATCCGCTACGTGAACTACATCATCCAGACCGCTGTGAAGGAAGGCGCCTCGGACATCCACATCGAGCCCACCGAGAAGAAGATGAAGGTGCGGTTCCGCATCGACGGCGTGCTGTACGAGATGATGAACCCGCCCCGCACGATGGCGGCGGCGATCACGTCGCGCCTGAAGATCATGGGCAACCTCGATATCTCGGAGCGCCGCCTGCCTCAGGACGGGCGCATCCGATGTGTGGTGCAGGGGCGCAAGCTCGATCTTCGTGTGTCGACGCTCCCGACGCCTGTGGGCGAAAAGGTCGTGATGCGTATCCTCGATACGCGCTCGATCAACGTCGAGCTCGAGCAGCTCGGTTTCGACGAGTCGACGCTCGACGTGTGGAAGACACAGATCAAGAACCCGCACGGGATCATCCTCGTCACGGGGCCGACCGGTTCAGGTAAGACGACCACGCTCTACGCGTCGATCCGTCAGCTCGACAAGAACAAGCTCAACATCTCTACGGTCGAGGACCCCGTCGAGTATCACCTCGACGGCATCACGCAGACACAGACGCACGACAAGGTCGGCATGACGTTCGCCAAGGCGCTGCGCGCCCTTCTGCGCCAGGACCCTGACGTCATCATGCTGGGCGAGATTCGCGACCATGAGACGGCGCACATCGCGATCCAGGCGGCGCTCACGGGGCACTTGGTGCTCAGCACGCTCCACACCAACGACGCGCCGTCGAGCGTGACGCGGCTGGTGAACATCGGGCTTGAACCGTTCCTGGTGGGTGCTGCGGTCAACGCGATCATCGCCCAGCGCCTGGCGCGCCGTCTGTGCCAAGTCTGCAAGGTTGAGGAGGCGCCGAGCGAGGAGTTTGCCGACTACCTCGAGATGCAGGGGATGCCGGTGGACAAGCTCTGGCAGCCCAAGGGGTGCGACAAGTGCCGCAACACCGGGTACTCGGGGCGCGTGGGTCTCTATGAGCTTCTGGTCGTCGATGACCACCTGCGCGACATCGTCGCCCGCAACCCGAACGTGTCGGAGTTCCGCCGCCTCTGCTGCGAGCGCGGCATGAAGACGCTCCGCCAAGACGGACTCAACAAGATCTCGCAGGGCCTGACGACCATCCAGGAGATCTTCCGTGTGACCGAGGCGACGCTCTAGGCCCGCGCCTCGGCCGGTTTAGCGCTCTCGGGCTTGCCGAAGTCGTCGCCAAAGACCTCCTTGACGGTCTGGCGCCACCGGTCCCAGTCGCTGTCCCAATCTGCGGTGCGGAGCACCTTGCGCCGAAGGTCGGCTCGCTCGGCGAGTTCGATGAGCTTGGCGGCGTCCTCGGGTGAGATGGTGCCTTCCGCGACATAGGCGAGCACATCGCGTCGGGTCCGCGAGCGGCTCACCACGTTGGCGATCTCGACACCCGCCCAACAAATCGCAACAACGGCGGCGAACGACCCTAACACGACAATGACGATCTCGCCCATAGTCCGGCTCCTGGCGCCATGCTACCTGACGCTTGGGAAAGCAAGAAGTCGGGTTTCGCCGGAATCCTGCCCAGGCGGGAAGGTCATGCGACCCCGGCGATAGGCTGGGGAACACTGTGGAGGCCACTATGCCCGACGCCGCAATCGAGTCCGCCATGCAGGAGAACCGTCGCTTCGCCCCGCCCGACGCGGGCACGCTGGGTTTCGAGCGGTGGCAGGTCGGCTCGATCGAGGAGTATCGCGCCCTGCACAAGCGATCGATCGAGAACCCTGCGGGGTTTTGGGGCGAGGTCGCGAGCGACCTGCACTGGTTTGAGCCGTGGCGCGAGGTGGTCAAGGGTGAGATGCCCGACGCCGAGTGGTTTGCCTGCGGCAAGACCAACCTCTGCTTCAACTGCGTCGATCGGCACGTCGAGAGCGGGCACGGCGGCGAGACCGCGATCATCTGGGAGGCGGAGCCTGTCGGAAACGAAGGCCCCGAGACGCGCACACTCACCTACCGCGATCTCCAGCGCGAGACCGCAAAGTGCGCCAACGCCCTCGAGGCGATGGGCGTGCGCAAGGGCGACGTCGTCACCATCTACATGGGCATGGTGCCGGAGCTCGCGATCGCGGTGCTCGCGTGTGCGCGCATCGGTGCTGCACACTCGGTGATCTTCGGCGGGTTCAGCGCCCAAGCGATCGCCGACCGTGTGACCGACGCCAACTCCAAGATCGTCATCACATGTGACGGGGCGTGGCGGCGCGGCAAGGTCGTGCCCCTCAAAGACAACGTGGACGAGGCGATCAAGATCCTCGATGGCGAATACGTCGAGCGCGTGCTCGTGGTCAGGCGCTGCCGCAACGACATCACGATGGCGGAAGGACGCGATATCGAGTGGCGCGAAGCGGTGGGGGGGGCGTCCGACGACCGCCCCTGCGAACCGCTCGACAGCGAGCACATGAGCTTCCTGCTCTACACCTCGGGCTCCACCGGCAAGCCCAAGGGCATCGAGCACACCATCGGCGGGTACATGGTCTACACGTACCTCACCTCCAAGCTCGTGTTCAACCTTCAGCCCGACGCGGGGCAGGTGTATTGGTGCACCGCGGACATCGGGTGGATCACCGGGCACTCCTACATCCTCTACGGCATCCTCGCCAACCGCGTGCCGAGCGTCATGTACGAGGGCGCGCCCAACTTCCCAGGAGACGATCGCTTCTGGTCGATCATCGATCGCCACAGGGTTACGCAGTTCTACACCGCGCCGACCGCCATCCGCGCCTTCATGAAGTGGGGCGATGAGCACCCCGCCAAGCACGATCTCTCGTCGCTCCGCGTGCTCGGCACGGTCGGCGAGCCGATCAACCCCGAGGCGTGGATGTGGTATCACGATCACATCGGCGAGGGACGGTGCCCGATCGTGGACACGTACTGGCAGACTGAAACCGGCGGACACATGATCACGCCGCTCCCCGGCGCGACCACCACCAAGCCCGGCTCGTGCACACTCCCGTTCTTCGGCGTCGATGCGGCGATCGTCGACGAGCAAGGGCAAGAAGTCGCCCACGGTTCGGGCGGGCTCCTCGCGATCCGCAAGCCCTGGCCCTCGATGCTCCGCGGCGTGTACGGCGATCGACAACGCTTCATCGAAACCTACTTCACACGCCTTCCCGGCATGTACTTCGCGGGCGACGGCGCGCGCCGCGATGAAGACGGGTACTTCTGGATCATGGGGCGTGTCGACGACGTCATCAACGTCTCCGGGCACCGCCTCGGCACGATGGAGGTCGAGAGCGCGCTCGTCTCGCACCCCGCGGTCGTCGAGGCGGCGGTCGTCGGCATGCCGCACGAGATCAAGGGCGACGGGATCGCGGCGTTCTGTACGCTCGCGGGCGGGCGCGAGCCGAGCGACGCGCTCAAGGCGGAGCTTCGAGAGCACGTGGCGAAGGAGATCGGCGCCATCGCCAAGCCCGACCAGATCCGCTTCGCGGCCGCCCTGCCCAAGACGCGGTCGGGCAAGATCATGCGGCGCCTGCTCCGCGACATCGCGGCGGGCAAGACCGAAGTGACGCAGGACGTCTCGACCCTCGAGGACCTCAGCACCGTCGCCGCCCTTGCGACGTCGGAGGACTAGCCACGCGCCGCTGGCGACAGGTTGTGCAGGTGACGGCGGCCTCTCGCGTCGAGTGCGGGCGTTCTTGACACAGCCGCGGAAAGCCGTGAGTGTGTGATCCCTTCAGGGCTGGTCCGAGCGACCGGCCCGTGGAGGTCCCCAGATGATCAGTCCGCCCATCGTCCGCCTCGCGGCCTCGCTGCCCGTCTTGGTCTTCCCCGCGATCGCGTGGGCTCAAGACCAAGCCGGCGACGGCGCCGAGACGGCGGCCGCGGCGCTGCCCGATCCGGCGATCTTCACCGTCAACAACACCTGGATGCTCGTCGCGACGTGCCTGGTCTTCATCATGCACCTCGGCTTCGCCACGCTCGAGACCGGGCTCACCAGGGCCAAGAACACGGTCAACATCCTCTTCAAGAACGTCGCCATCGTCGGGATCGGCTTGCTCACCTACGCCCTCATCGGCTTTAACCTCATGTACCCGAGCGATTGGTGGGTCACCAACATCCTGGGTGACATGTTCGCCTTCGGTATCTCCGCTCCGCCCGATTCCGCGACCGGCGGGTACAACGCGGGGTACACCTACTGGACCGATTTCATCTTCCAGGGCATGTTCGCGGCCACCGCGGCGACGATCGTCTCGGGCGCGGTCGCGGAGCGCGTCAAACTCGGGCCCTTCCTCGTCTTCTCCACGCTCTACGTCGCGATCATCTACCCGATCGTCGGCTCGTGGACGTGGGGGAAGGGCTTCATGGCGACCTTCGGCGGCGAAGGCGCACCGGGGTTCCACGACTTCGCCGGCTCCACCCTCGTCCACTCCGTCGGCGGGTGGGGCGCCCTCGCGGGCGTCATCGCCCTCGGCCCTCGCGTGGGCAAGTACGTCACCACCGGCGACGGCAAGACCGCCATCAAGCCCATCATGGGGCACTCCATGCCCCTCGCAGCGATCGGCGTGTTCCTGCTGTGGTTCGGGTGGTTCGGGTTTAATGGCGGGTCGGTGCTCTCGGCCGATCCCGAGGCGGTCTCCTACGTCTTCGTCACCACCTGCCTCGCTGCAGCGGCGGGCATCTTCGGCGCCATGTTCACGAGCTGGATCGTGCAGCGCGAGCCCGACCTCACCATGGTGCTCAACGGCATCCTCGCCGGGCTCGTCGGCATCACCGCGGGCGCCGATGTCATCACGCCGACCGGCTCGATCATCGTCGGGCTCATCGCCGGCGTGCTCGTCGTGCTCTCGGTCATCGCGCTCGATCGCATCCGCCTCGACGATCCCGTCGGCGCCATCTCCGTACACCTGGTCTGCGGTGTGTGGGGCACGCTCGCGGTCGGCATCTTCGGCAAGGACATGTCATTCCCCGCCCAGTTCGTCGGCGTCGCCACCGCGGGGCTCCTCTGCTTCCCCGCGGCACTCGCGATCTTCTACATCCTCAAGTTCACCGTCGGCGTCCGCGTCTCGCGCACCGAAGAGCTCAAGGGGCTCGACCTCTCCGAGCACGGCATGGAGGCCTACTCAAGCTTCCAGTTCTTCTCCAACCAGTAAGCCCGCGCGTTTCCGCAGCCCCCATTCACCACGACACCCGGCACCGGAGCCGACCATGCACCTCATCATCGCGTACATCAGACCAGAACGCCTCTCCGACGTGAAGACACGCCTCATCCAGAGCGAGATCTTCAAGATCTCCGTCTCCAACGCCCTCGGGCACGGCGACGAGCAGACCTACCAAGAGACCTACCGCGGCGCAGCGGTGGAGATCGACCTCCACAAACGCATCCGCCTCGAGATCGCCGTCAACGAGGAGTACGTCGACAAGACCGTCAAGGCGATCCTCGAAGGCGCGCGCACGCCCAACGACGAGGCCGACCCCGGCACCGTCGGCGACGGCAAGATCTTCATCATCAGGCTCGAAGACTGCGTCCGCATCCGCAACGGCGAGCGTGGGGATGCGGCGATCGGATAGCTACCCCATCACCCGGTCCATCGCCTTCTGCTCCCCGGCGCTCGCCGCTTCCACCGGCACCGCCTCCAGCAGCCCGTCGATGATCTTGTCCGTCGTCACCTGATCCGCCTCGGCGTTGAAGTTGGTCAGGATCCGGTGCCGGAGCACCGGCTTGGCGACCGAGCGGACGTGCTCGGGCGTCACGTGCGTGGAGGAGTCGAGCACTGCCTTCGCCTTCGCCGCGAGCACGAGATACTCCGAGGCGCGCGGCCCGGCGCCCCAGCCCACATACTCGCGCACCACCGCTGGCAACTCCACGCCGGGCTTATCCGCTTCCGAGATGCGCGTCGCGCGCACGAGCCGCAGCGCATACCGCATCACGTGCTCGGCGACCGGCATCTGGCGCACAAGCGTCTGCACCGTCTCCAGGCTCTCTGCGTCGAGCACCGGGTGCACGTCCGCCCGCGAGGAAGACGACGACCGCCGAATGATCTCGAGCTCCTCGTCCGCGGTCGGGTAGTTGATCTTGATCTGGAACATGAAGCGGTCGAGCTGCGCCTCGGGCAGCGGGTAGGTGCCCTCCTGCTCGATCGGGTTCTGCGTCGCGAGCACGAAGAACGGCGCGGGCAGCTTGTGCGCCTCGCCGCCGATCGAGACCTGCCGCTCCTGCATCGCCTCAAGCAGCGCCGCCTGGGTCTTGGGCGGCGTGCGGTTGATCTCGTCGGCCAGAATCACGTTGGCGAAGATCGGGCCCTTCACAAACCGCAGCGAGCGCTCGCCCGTCGTCTTGTCCTCCGCGATCACCTCGGTGCCCGTGATGTCCGAGGGCATCAGGTCGGGCGTGAACTGGATGCGGTTGAACGAGAGGTGCAGCGCCTTGGCGAGCGTCGAGATCAGGAGCGTCTTCGCCAACCCCGGCACCCCCTCGACCACCGTGTGCCCGCGGCAGAAGATCGCGACGAGCACCTGCTCGACCACGTCGTCCTGCCCCACGATCACCTTGGAGATCTCCGCGCGGAGCTTGTCGTGCGCCTCGCGCACGTGCCCGAGCAAGCGTTCAGCGTCCTGGTCGATGCGATCGGGGCTGGTCATGCAGCACCTCCTGCCCGATGGTATCGGTCGCCGCGATGAGGGGTGCAAAAGGAAACGACCGCACGGGTGTTGACCCGTGCGGTCGCGTCGCGGAGTGCGCCGCTCTGGAAAGGCGGCGCGATTGGGGGAAGGCTAGTTCTTCTACCGGCCCGAGCCTCGGCGGGTTCGCTCGTCGCGAACTTCCCGGTCGGCCTGGTCACGCTCGAGACGCTCGATCAGTCGATCGAGGGACGCCTCCAGACGCTCCAGACGGTTCTCCAGTCGCTCCATGCGGTCGTCACCGGCCGGTGCACGACGCTGGGGCGCGACAAACACGTTCGGCGCTTCGGTGAATCCGGGCTCTGGGTTCAAGCGGAAGCGATGCGCCTGCTGATTCGCCTCGGCGGCCAACTCCCGGGCGTACTTCTCAACATACTCCTTGGACTTGTTCGCCATCTCCTCCCAGTTGCCCTGGGCGGCGAACTCCTCGGCGAGCTTCGCGATCTGCTTCTCCATCTCCACGCGAGCCTCGTCCGAGAGCTCCGGCGATGTGATGTTGATGTCGGGGATCGTGAACGAGAAACCACGCCCGCCGCCCTCCGGAGACCAGTACCGCTGCACATTGGGCGCCGCCGGCGCCGCAGGTACGCCCTCCGCATCTGGCGACGCGGGACGCGGCAGCCTCGCGAGGCGATCGGCGCTGTAGGCGACCGTCGCCAACGACACTTCGCGCTCGCGGCCCTTGCGGATCACCGTCAGGTCGAGCGAATCGCCAGGGCTCATGTCCTTGAGCGCCTCGAGCAGGCGCGCCGAGTTCGCGGGCCCCTCGCCGTTGATCTCGGTGATGATGTCGTGCACCTTGATCCCGGCTTTCGCGGCGGGCAACCCGTCAGCGACGCCGATCACGAGGATCGCATCGCCCTCACCAAACCCGAAGTGCTCGCGGAGGCCCTCGCCCGGCTCGCCCATCGAGATACCAACCATCACCGGCGGCGGTGAGAACGCCACGTCGTCGTCGTCACCAAACTTGACCATCCCGCCCGGAGCGGTCTCGAAGACCACGTTTCCGTCGCCCACGTGCCCGGTCACCCGGGGTGCGACCGCGAGCCCACGGATCTCCGGCACGACACGCAACTCGTACCCATCATTCGGAGCGCTCTTGAGCTGCATGGTCTGGGCCCGAACCCTCGGCCCACTCGCGTCCGGAATCACGACCGCGAAGTTCGCGATCTCGTCGCCGCCGTCGCCCAGAACGATGACGTGCCCGTTCGACTGCTTCACGCGGGAGCCGTCGATCTGCTTGCCGTTGATCAGCGCCACCACGTCGTCGTTGTTGATCTTGACCGTGATCGTCCTGTCGCCAGCCTTCTGGGTCATGACCATCCGACGCACGACGACATCGTCCGGGTCAATGGACGCCTGACGGACGTTCACCGCGATGGGGTTCGCCAGCTCCGAGAACACCAACTCTTCGACTTCCTCGCAGACCTCGTCATCGCACGACTCGCCGCAGCAAGCGCCGGTGCAATCATCGGGATCCTCGGGGCAGGCCGACCAACCGCCTGCCGCCGACAGCCCGCCTGCCGCAGCAACGATCATCGCCGCTCTCGTGAACCACCTCGTCGATCCGGTCATGGTCATACTCCTTACGGTTTTGGAGGCGTTGCGTTGCAGCGCCGGTCCTGAATTCTGATGCTCACGACGGGTCTTCCCGTCATCGAAACAAAGTCTCAAATCGAGTCAGAACGCCCCATGCATGCGGACCGGAGGCTCCACTCGAATCGGCACCGCCTGTCCAAGCTCGTCGGCGCCGAAGCGGTACAGGTCATCCACGATCGCCCGCTCGACGATCTGGCGGATGTACAGCACCTCGTACCGCCCCTCATCCGTCGGTTCGGCCTGCACGACCACACGCTCGGGCATCTCCCCGACCACCCGTCCCTCCTCGCGTCCCTTGTCGAAATACGCCCGCAGCGCCTCATCCGGCGAAAGCCCCGTGAGCAGGCCCGCCTGCTGCGCCCCCGCCACCGGCGAGGAGTTCGGGTTCCCCAGCATCGCTGCGAGAGCGACCACCGCCGCCGCAAGCCAACCGCCCCAGGTCGCCAGACGC
Source organism: Phycisphaerae bacterium (assembly GCA_030429485.1). Classification (GTDB taxonomy): domain Bacteria; phylum Planctomycetota; class Phycisphaerae; order Phycisphaerales; family UBA1924; genus JAUIFD01. Next base: position 30,305 of record JAUIFD010000004.1, read on the forward strand.
CGAGCGCGTACCGCGAGCCCTTCGCCCAGGTGCTCCTCGATGGGCAGGTCGATCGAATCGGCGATCGCAACCGCCTCCGAGACCGCGTGCCCAAGCTCCGCCAGGTCCTGCTGCGCCTCGGCGAGCTCATGCCACACGCTCTGGTCGCGTGCCGCCAGCGCCTTGAACGCCTGCCAATCCTCGGGCGAAGCCTCGCCGTCCAGCACGCGCGACAAAAGCACGTCGCGATCCACGCCGCTCATGACACACTCCTCGGTGATACGCCCTCGTCACGACCTGCCGACTTGGGCTCCTGCGCCCCACCCTGGGGACTTGTCGCCGCCTTGATCCGCTCGCGGAGCATGCGCCTGCCACGGGCGATTCGCGTCTCGATCGTTGTCTCCGGAAGCCCCGTGACCTCCGAAATCTCGCGATAGCTCATCCCCCGCACACAGCGCAGCAGCACAGGCTCGCGGTAGGCCTCGGGCAGTTCCTGCGCGAGGTCCAGCACTCGGTGTGCCTCCTCGCGGGCGCTGTCGTCGAGGTGCCGCTCCTCGGGGTTCGGCTGCTCCGGCTCCTGCCCGCTCAGTCGCAGCGTGGTCCGCCCCCGGTCCGGGCGCGACTTCGTCCGGCGTGCATCGAGCCGAGCCGCGTTGATCGCGATGGTGCGCAGCCACGGGCGAAGCGCCCCAGGGTCTCGCAACTCCGTGATCTTCCGGACAAATGCCATCGCCACTTCCTGCAACAGGTCCTCAAGCTCGGCCTCGCGGGGCTTGAACGCCAAGAGCACGCCCGCCACCCAACGCCGGTTGGCCTCCCACACCCGGCGCAGAGCCTCGGCGTCCCCCCGCATCGCCGCGGCGGCGTCCTGCCGTTCAAGATCGCCCTGCAAACCTGCCAAGCTTCCGCGCTCCAATACCCGAGATGCGCGCCGCGCCTCCACCCGTCACCGGAGTCTCGGCGCAACGCCCGATACGTCCCGCATACCGTCATCGTTCGAGGCGGGAGCAACTCGCCACCAGGATCACCCAGCCCGATGCCCCCCTCCCCACACACCGACCATCACCTCCTCGAAGCGGTCATGCCTCTGGGCGACCATCTGGAGGAGCTGCGCAAACGGCTGATTCTCGGACTCGGCGGCGCCATCCCGGTCTTCGTCCTCGCCCTGGTCTTCGCCAAAGACCTGATGGGCATCCTGATCCTGCCGGTGCAGCGTGCGTTGATCGCCGCCAACCAGACGCCGGTCATGCTCGCGACGAACTTCCTCGAGACGTTCGGTATCTACATGCACCTGGCGATCGTCGTCACCGTGCTGATCTCAAGCCCCTGGATCCTCTTCCAGCTCTGGCAGTTCGTTCGGCCCGGGCTCTACTCAGCCGAGCGCAGGTTCGTGTACGTGCTCCTCCCGCTCAGCACGGTCTTGACCGCGGTCGGCGTCGCGTTCCTGTACTTCGCGATCCTCCCCGTGATCCTGGCGTTCTTCATCCAGTTCGGCGCCGGCATCGGCGCCGACCGCGCGCCGAAGGCCGACGTCCCACCCGGCATCGAGTTGCCGACCGTCCCCATGCTGCAGGCCGACCCGAGCGCGCCCGAATCGGGCCAGATGTGGGTGCTCCCGGAGCTGCGGCAACTGCGGATTGCGGTGCCGAGCAAGAGCGGCGTGGAGATCCTGGGCATCTCGCTGTCGGCCGCAACCGGGATCGAACAGCAGTACCGCATCTCGGAGTACATGAAGACCTTCCTGAACATGACGCTCGGGTTCGCGCTCGGGTTCCAGACGCCCGTCGTGGTCCTGCTGCTCGGCTGGGCGGGGTTGATCGACCGTCGTCTGCTCTCGAGGTACCGCAAGCAGGTGATGATGGCGTGCGCCGTCGCCTCCGCGGTGCTCACGCCCGCCGACCCCGGGTCGATGATCCTGCTCGCGGTTCCGCTCTATCTGCTCTTCGAACTGGGCGGCGTGCTGCTGTGGCTCCTGCCGGCGGATCGCGTCGCTGGTCCTGAGCGCGACCGGGAAGGCGACGGTGAGGCTGACCCTTGACCCCCACGCCAGCCGACGCCCAATGGATGGCGCGCGCCCTCGCCCTCGCGCGTGACGCCGCGGCAGCGGGTGAGACCCCTGTGGGCGCCGTGGTCTACGACACCGCGAGCGGATCGCTTCTCGCCGAAGCCCACAACCGGCGCGAGACCGACGCCGACCCTCTTGCCCATGCCGAGGTTCTCGCGATACGCGCCGCAGCGGCCCGCACCGGCGATTGGCGACTCAACCACTGCACGCTCGTCGTCACGCTCGAACCGTGCCCGATGTGTGCCGGTGCGATCGTCAACGCGCGCGTCGGGCGTGTGGTGTTCGGCGCACACGATCCGAAAGCGGGCGCAGGTGGATCGGTGGTGGACTTGCTGGCGCACCCGAAGCTCAACCACCGTCCTGAAGTTGTGGCAGGTGTTGAAGCCGAGGCCTGCGGTCGCCTGCTGCGCGAGTTCTTCCGCGAGCTGCGGGGGCGATAGGTGCCTGAACTGCCCGAGGTCGAGTGCCTACGCCGCTCATTGGCGACCATCGTCGGGCGTCGAGTCACTCGGGTGCGCGTCTTCCGCAGTGACGTCGTCGCGGGCGAGAGCGTCGCCCTGGCGTTGCTCCGCGGGGGGCGCCTTACCGAGCCGGCTCGTCATGGCAAGCAACTCGCGCTCGGTGTCGACGACGGCCGACGCGTCGTCGTTCAGCTTGGCATGACCGGGGCACTCCGCATCCTCGCCAGCCGCGAGCCTCACCCCGATCACACCCACGTCCGGTGGTGGTTGGATGATGGTCGGTCGGTCGCGTATCGCGATCCCCGCCGATTTGGTCGCCTCACGCCGCACGCCACCCCCGTGGCAGTCGAGCGGGTCTGGCGCGCCCTCGGGGCCGACGCGCTGACGCTGACGGCGCGCGAACTCCGTCGCGTGTGCGGGTCCGCCCACCGAGCCGTCAAGAGCCTCCTCCTCGACCAGTCGCGTCTGGCGGGGGTCGGGAACATCTACGCCGACGAAGCCCTCTGGGAGGCCCGCATCAGCCCCCTCGCGTCCGCTGTCTGCCTGGAGGCCAGCGAGACGCGCGCCCTCGCCGGCGCCATCCGCCGGGTGCTCGCCCGGGGAATCGAGCGAGGCGGGTCGACGATCCGTGATTATCGCGACGCCCTTGGACGTCCAGGGTCCACACAGCTCTCGCACCGCGTCTACGGGCGGGGCGGCGAGCCGTGCCTACGTTGCGGGACCACATTGGCCCGCGGGCAGGTTGCCCAACGCACGACCGTTTGGTGTCCACAGTGTCAGCTCGGTGGAGGTTCTTCCACATCGGTCAGGCGAGCCGAAGAACGGACGAGTGACCGAGTGTCTGGTTCTCTTCTCTCCTAGAAGGGAAGAGATCTCCCTCCTCCTCGAATTGAGTCATGGCGCTTTGGGGGTTGCGCGGCCCTGGCGCACGGAAGACGCGTGAATGCCTGTATTTAGAGGGTGCGACGCCGTTCTGCAAAGCCTGGCGCTTCGCCGGACGCGCGCGCCCCACGGCGCGAGGCAGCGCCAGACCGGTCCCCCGCGCGCCGGTGAACAGGGGCGCGCTTCGCCGACCTCCAGCGCCTCGCCTTGGCCGGGATTCCACACATCCTGCACAGCGCCGACGCAACCCCGCCGAAGCCCGTCCAACGTGCTTCGAATACACGCGTAACCTCATCGGACCTACGGAGGCGCGCATGATCGGCGACGGTTGGGACGGGGAGCCATCGACCAGGCCACACTCGGGGACGGGGGCCGACCCGGCGCCGCGCCGTCGTGTCGCGGTCGTCACCGGTTCACGGTCCGAGTTCGGGTTGCTCGCGCCCGTCATGCACGCCGTCGCAGCCGAGCCGGGGCTGGAGCTTCTGGTTGTCGCCGCGGGTGAGCACCTCATCCAGCCCGCGCTGACCTTCCGTGACGTCCGGGCCCGGTTCGAGGTCGCGGACTCGGTCCCCATGCAGCGAGCAGGCCGCAACTCCCGCATCGACGCGGCCGAGGCGACCGGCACGGGCGTCGCTCGCTTCGCGCGCTCGTTCCAAGGGAGTCGCCCCGACTGGGTGGTCGTGCTGGGTGATCGGATCGAGGCGTTCGCCGCCGCCGCCGCCGCTTCGATCGCCGGAATTGCGGTCGCGCACATCCATGGCGGAGACCGGGCTGAGGGCATCGCAGACGAGGCGCTCCGTCACGCGATCACCAAGCTCGCACACCTGCACCTGCCGGCGACCCCGGCGTCCCGCGAGCGGATCGTCCGCATGGGCGAGCCCGAGCGGTTCGTCCACGCGGTTGGCTCGCCCGCCATCGACGGGCTCGAGGCCATCCAGGCTCTCTCTCCCACGGCGCTCGCCGAGGTCTGCGGCGAGCCCGAACCTCCTGAGGTGGTCGTGCTCATGCACCCAGCCGGTCGGCACTCGGAGTTGGAGGAAAGCGTGGCGTCGAGCGTGCTCGAAGCGGTGAGACCGACGAGGGTGCTCGCGCTGCACCCCAACCACGACCCCGGGCGCGACGGCGTCCTCAAGGCGCTACGCGAAGGCGAAGGGCGGGCCCACGTTGTGCCCCATCTCCCGCGCGAGGTCTTCGTCGGTCTGCTCAAGAGCGTCGCGGACCGCGGCGGGCTGTTGGTGGGCAACTCTTCCGCCGGGTTGATTGAAGCGGCGGCGCTCCGGTTACCCGCGGTTGATATCGGACCGCGCCAGCGCGGCCGAGAGACACCGCCCAACGTCGTACATGCCGACTCGGAGACCCCCGAAGCGATCTCCCGCGCGATCAACCGTGCGCGTGCGCTCGATCGCGCCAAGCTCACGCACCCCTACGGCGACGGACGCGCGGGCGCGCGCATCGCCCGACTCCTCGCGGTCCACGACCCCCGCGACCCGACGATGCTCCGCAAACGGTGCGCGTACTAGCCGGCTTGCCGGCCATTCGTCAGGTAGTCCGACAATCCAGCGAAGTCCCCACGCCGGACGGCCGATCTTCCGGCAGACCGGGGAGATCGCATGAGCGAAACTGCCGAACGAGAGCAGGTACTGGCGACGGCGATCCGCGAGATCAGCCATATCGCAACACTGCCTGAGATCACACTCCAGATCATCGAGCTGGTCGAAGACCCGAAGTCTTCGGCCCAGCAACTCCACAAGGTGATCTCGCAGGATCCGGCGCTCTCAAGCCGCATCCTGAAGGTCGTCAACTCGTCGTTCTATGGTCTGCCCGGGCAGATCGGCTCCATCGACCGGGCGGTCGTGCTCCTCGGGCTCAACGCGGTCAAGAACATCGCGATCGCCGCGAGCCTGGCGAAGCTCTACCGCGGCGGCGAACTCACGCCGAACTTCTCCGCCAAGCACGTCTGGCAACACTCGAACGCGGTCGCGATCGCCTCCAAGATGATCGCCGATCAGCTCAAGCTCGGTCTCGCGGACGAGGCGTTCCTCGCGGGGCTTATGCACGACATCGGGCTCATGGTCGAGCTGCAGTACGACCGCTCCAAGCTGATCGAGGTGATCGAGGGCGTTGGACTCGACGGCGGCGGCGTGCCCGCGCAGGACCTCCGCGACGTCGAGCGCGAGCACTTCGGCGCCGACCACCAGGCCTTCGGGATGGCGCTGTGCGAGAAGTGGAAGTTCCCCAACTCGTTCGTGCAGGTCACCGGGCATCACCACAACCCGATGAAGCTCGCGACCGACGCGCGCACGCTGCCGTGCGTGATCTACGTGGCGGATCGCCTGGCCGCGGGCCTCGAACATGGGTACCGCGTGGACCTGCCCGACTTGAGCGTGGCATCCGAAGTGCGCGAGCACCTGAAGATCACCAACGAAGTGATGGAGAAGCTCATCGAGCGGCTCCCGACCGAGATCGAGGAGGCCGGCGACCTCCTGGCGTAACACATCCGCCGCGGGCGAGAGCGCCCCGGCGATCAGGTCTCTCTCTCTTTCTCCCTCCGGGCGGCTGCGTGGGCACACTCAGCCGCCTGTTTATTGCGCCGCGCCGGTGAGTTGGCGGTAGAGCAGCCAAGCCCACGCGCTGTAGAAGTCGAACGCCGGCGCTTGCGAGCTGCGTCGCGTGGTGCCGGCCGACGTCGAGCTTGTGAACGTGCGCGCGATGTCGGGCGAGCAGCGAAACTCCATGAACCCGTTGTCGGTCAGCATGCGCGGGCTCATGCCCGTCAGCATCTTCGTCAGTTCGTCGAGGTTCTCGCGCGGCGAGCGGTGCCGCTGCGCGAGCACCGATTCGTAGTCGAAGCGCGCGCCGACGATCCGGAATCGTCGATCGTCGGTGGTGTAGAGGTCCAGTATCTCCGAGAGCTTGGTGCTGGTCGACGAACTCCCGCTCGCCTCATGGGAGGCGCCGATGGCTGCGCCGATCGCGGCCCCGGCGACGCCGGCCGCGAGAAACCCGACCGCGGCCCCCGAGGCCGCGGCGCCGCGCGAGCCCCGGCGCGAGGTCGACTCGGAGGATCGGAGCGTCGCGCGAACCAGCAAGAAGAGTTGAGAAGCCGAGAACGCTCCTTCCATCTCGCCTTCCACCCGCCTCCAGGAGGTAAACCTCCACACGGGTCCGCCCGGTGCTTGTTCGAGCGTGAGGCCCTTGAGGTCGATGGGCTGGGGAGCTGCCTCGAGGTCGTACCGCGTGGGCGCAAGCGCGGTCGCGTGGTGCTCGCGCAGCAGCTTGAGCGCCGCCTCGCGCTGTGAGACGTCGATCATCGCCACCACGCCCGGGATGCCGCGCTTCACCGCGAGTTCGGCGTTGTAAGGGTCGAGCCCCGCCGCTTGGGCCAGGCCGGTGACGCAGTGCGCCTCCGACCAGTGTCTCGGCCACTCGACGACGGTGAGATAGGCGCGGTTGTCGATGCTCACGTGGCATTGTTGGAGGGAGGTTCGAGGCGTGCGGGGTTCGCCCCGCACTCCGGACACTGATCGCCCGGCGTCGACGACAGGTCGTATCCGCACTGCCGGCAGAGCGGCCGCCGCCGGCGCTTCGCGGCGAGCGGGAGCCAGAACATCGGCCCGAGGGCCAGCAGCGCGAGCGCCGCCGCTGCGGGCAGCGTCACTTGCGTCGCGCTCCAGCAGTAGCAGCTCGTCTTGCGTCGGATCATCACGTCGAGCGGGATCATCAGCGCGAAGTCCAAGACGCTCCCCGCGAACACCGCTCTCGCGAGACGGCGCGTCATGGTCTCGCGATCCCTCGACTTGCGGGCGAACGCCGCGACCACAGGCGTGAGCAGCATCCAATGCAGCGCGACCACGACGCCAAGCCCCAGCCAGTCGTCGATCGGCAGCTCATCCATCAGGTCGTACTCACCCAGCATCCAAACGAACGCGGCGATGAGCCCCACCACCAGCCCCGCGAAGATCAACGCGGCCGCGGTGATCGAGAGCCAGACCGGAACCCCCCGCGCCGATCGTGACGGCGCGCGGTAGGGCAACACCAGTAACAGCTGCAGCACCACCCAGACGCCGACGTACGCCGCCATCTGCAGCGCGAAGCCCGGATCGAGCCAGACCTCGGGTGTCTGCCCGATGCCGTCGAAGCCGAAGTACTCGCCACTCGGCCCGTCCACCTCGCCCGACATCGCCCACCACGCGCCCATGATGGCGTACGCCAGCACCGCGTGCGCAAGCCAATACACCACGAGCACGCGCCACTTGAGCGTGAGGCTCTGCATCAGGCGCGGGCTTGGCTCGGCTGCTCGCGTCATCGCCGAGATCATCGCATGTCGCCCCGAGTCGTGCGCGCGCTCCCTTATCCGAAGCGCTCACAAATGGCCCGCACCTGCTCGCCGTACGAAGGCCCGAACAGCGCCGCATGCACGAGCAGGGGGTAGAGCAGGTAGACCTCGCGCCGCGTCTCGAAGAAGCCCGGTCGTAGGGGGCGCAACTCGTTGTACCGCTCGAAGAACGCCTCGCCGAAGGTGCTGAAGAGCGTGGTGAACGCGAGCTCGATCTCCGCGTCGGCGAAGTAGATCGCGGGGTCGATGAAGGCCGCGACGCGCCCGCCCGCGCACAGCACGTTTCCGCCCCAAACGTCGCCATGGATGAGCGAGGGCGGGTTGGGCTCCGGGATCAGCGTCGGGAGGTTGGCGCAGACCCGTTCGATCGAACGCATGGCGCCGGCGTCGATCCCGCGGCGCTCCAGGGCGATCCGCCCGAACGCCATCAGGCGACGATCGGCGTAGAACGTCCGCCAGTCCTCCATCCACCCGTTCGGCTGGTTCAGGGGACCGATCAGCGTGTCGCGCTCAAGCCCGTACCGGTCCGTGGTGATCGAGTGCAAGGCAGCCAGGAGTTCCGCTGCGTGGAGTTGCACGTCACGCGTGATCGGGCCCGAGGCCTCGATGTACTCCAGGATCAGCAGGTCCGATGCGGCGTGCAACACCAGCGGGACAGGCAAGGAGGATCGCTCGCGCAGCTGGTCGAGCATCCACCCCTCAAGGTCGAGATTCGACGCCGATCCCAACGGGGCGATCTTGGCGACGACCCGGGACCCGTCGGCGAGCTCGGCCAGGCGCACGTCCGCGATACACCCCCCGGAGAGCGAACGTGTTCGCTGAACGTCTTTCGCGAGCGCGTGCGAGATGCGTTCCTCAGCGGTCAGCACCGACAAGTGTTGGCGCACCTCGTGGGAACCGCGAGCGGCTGGGCGCGGTCAGAGACAACGTGCGAGTCTTGCGTCGAGTCTTGGTGCGCGCCGCGGTGATCCTCGTGGCGGGGGTTCTGGCGTGCGTTCTCGCTTCGTGGGCCTGCGCGCAGCACGGCATCCGGATCGCGGGATGGGGGCGATCCGTGTTCGTCGTCCGCGACGGCATCGCGCTCGGCGAGCGGCAGGCCGCGTTTGGGTCGGTCCGCCTCACGAGCTGGCCGGAGTTTCGGCGTGTCGAGCTCGGCGGCTCGGGCGTGCCGCAGATCGAGTGGTCGCAACGCCGTGCGCTCTGGGACGCGAGTGACATCTGGGACAACGCCACCGACGACGTCGTGAGCGAGTTCGCCTACGGCTGGCCCGAGCCCGCGCTCGCGTGGGAGCAGCGTGACGTCCGCCGCGTCGGCACCACAGTGGATCACGCGATCTGGCTCCCCGCGTGGACGCTCGTGGGCGGGCCGGTACCGCTCCCGTTGCGTGTCAAATGGGCCGGCTTTGTCGCGGATGTCGGGCTGTTCGCGGGCATGATCGCGGTGCTGTGGGCGCTGGGTGCGTGGGTTCCGTTTGGTGTCCGCCGGTTCCTCAGGCGCCGCCGGGGCGCGTGCCTGGTGTGCGGATACGACCTGCGCGCAACCTCAGGCCCCACATGCCCGGAGTGCGGACGCCCGCACGAGGCGTCGTAGACTCCCCGGCTTCCTTACGCGATGTCACTTTTGCGGAGCTTGCGATGCGAGCGATTGTCACCGGCCAGGTTGGCATGGACAAGAAGCCCTACCTCGACGCGGTCGCGCGATTTGCCGGCGAGCAGGGCGAGCCGGTCGAGGTCTACCACGTCGGCGATCTCATGTACACCGAGGCGCCCGACGTACGCCCCGGCAAGATCCTGGACCTCCCGCTCTCCCGGCTCAACTCGCTCCGCCGCGCCGCGTTCAAGGACGTCATCACCGGCTCCGCTGACGAACGCCACATCCTCGTCAACACGCACGCGACCTTCCGGTGGCACCACGGCCTCTTTGCTGCCTTCGACTTCGACCAGATCGAGAAGCTGCACCCGGAGGTGTTCGTCTGCCTCGTCGACAACATCGAGGTCGTGCACCACCGTCTGCACGCCGAGCACGAGATCGACGCGACACTCAAAGACTGCATGGTCTGGCGCGAGGAAGAGATCCTCGCGACCGAACTGATGTCCAAAGCGGTGCGCGGCTCGAAGTTCTACATCCTCTCGCGCGGGCGACACCAAGACACCTCACGCTCACTCTTCCGCCTCATCTGCCGCCCCGAGATGCGCAAGGTCTACCCGAGCTTCCCGATGAGCCACGTCGTCGACATGCCCGACGTGCTCGCCGAGATCGACCGCTTCCGTGCGGCGCTCGCCGAGCAGTTCATCACGTTCGACCCCGGGGATGTGGACGAGAAGCTCCTGCTCGATCGCGCCGTCGCCGCAGCGAAAGAGGGCAAGGTCGACGGGTGGCTCGAGGTCGCGCCGCACGCCTTCGGCGGGAGCAAAGCCAAGGCCGAACCGATCCGCGTGCGCGTCCGCGAAGTGCTCGACATTGCCGGCGATATCGACGGCCAGATCTACATGCGCGACTTCAAGCTGATCGACCAGTCCGACATGATCGTCAGCTACATCCCCGAACTGCCAGGCGGCGTGCCCGGCCTTTCCTCGGGCGTCGAGCGTGAGCTCCAGCACGCGTTCGAGCACACCAAAGAGGTCTACGTCGTCTGGAAGCCCGCCAAGGCCCCGTCGCCGTTCATCACCGAAACCGCGACGCGTGTGTTCTCGTCCGTCGAAGAGGCCCTGACCCACTTCGAGAGCGCCGGCATGTTCGCCCAGCGCAATCTCTTTGGGCAGTAGATGCAACGAGGCGGTGGCTTCGGGTCACCGGCCGCCCGGAGAGTGACAACTCGGCGTTCATGCCACAGGTGCCAAAAAAAGCGGACCCCGCGTCGATGAGGCGTGACGCGGGGTCCACACACACGCGGGCGGCAGGCGGCCGCCGTCGCAGAACCAGCCCCTGGGGAAGGGGCCGGGGCACACACCCCCAATATGCGAAACAAACCGCACCGGGCGAGGCGCGTGCCGAGCTGCACGGGGTCGCAGGTCCGTCTGTGACGCCTGGGCTACTTGCGTGAATACTCGATCTCAAACACCTTGAAGGGGTCGCCGTAGAGGATCTCGTACATCGAGAAGGTGTGGTGATCTTCGTCGTTGCGCGTCAGCGTCATTTTGACCGCCTTGCCGATCTCACCAGACATGGGCTCGTCCATGGTGCCGATGTACGTGAGCACCTTGCCGGACTCGTCGATGCTGCCGTAGGAGGTGAAGATGCCGGTGCCCATGGAGTCGCACCAGGTGCTGACGAACAGCTGGCGGTTGTTGTCATACCCGGACATGCCCATGCCCTCGAAGGGCTCACCGAAGAACTCGCCGTTCATCTCCTCCTTGAGGTAGCGCCCGCCAAAGACCATCGTCGCGGTGGAGGTGCCCTTCGACTCTTGGGGCGGGTCGCTCGGGTCCAACCACATGCGGGTCGTGATGTTCCACTCGCCCGCGAACGTCGCGAGGAACTCATGGGCCAGACCCGGCTCGATCGTCTTCATCCAGGCCTCCTGGGCGGCCGGGTCGGACATCCGGGCGATCTTCTGCTCGGCGAGCTCCTTGCCGGGATCGTCCGCCCGTTGGATCGAGGTCGCGAGCGAGGTGAGCCCCGCGCCGCCGATGGCAGCGAGCGAGGCGAGGACAGCGACGGACTTGGTGCGCATGGGGATTCCTCTCTGGCGTCGTGATACCGGCCCGCGACCAAGCGGGCCCTCTCGTGGTATGCCAAGCAACAACCTATCACCCAGAGGTCCGAGTTGAGCGCCTGGTTTTTAGAGTTCGGTGACCTCCACGTCGGGCTGGTCCGCGGGTGAGGTCCACCCCGCAGCCGCCCGAGGTGTCCAACCCCGGCTCTCGAAGCGCGAGAAGCCTGGGGCTTCGGTCGGTCGGTCGGGCGCGCGCGTGGCGTGGTGGAGGTGATACGCCAGCGCCGGCTCAATCGCGATCGACCACCTGAAGACCCTCGCCGCGTGGAGCCGGCGGGCGAGGTCGTCGTCGTCGTACCCGTAACCGACGTATGCCTCGTCGTACCCGTTGACGGCCCGCAGCGCGCGCACACGCACGCCGTGGTGCGCCCCTAGCAGCTTGGGCTTGTGTGCCTTCACCAACACCGACAGCCCAGAGCGCCGGAGCGTCGCGGCGCGGTTCGCCCTCGCCGCGCGCCGCGCGAGGTCCGCCCGATCGGCGGCGGTCGTGAGTTCCTCCCAGAGCCCATCGGTCATCGCATCGTCTTCGATCGCCGCCGCCAAGCGGGTGGATCGGTCTGCGTCGAGGTTCACGCGGGACGCGGCGACCACGTCGGCCTCGCGGCCCGCATGCTCCCGAAGGGTGTCGGGGTGCAGCACGATGTCACCGTCGAGCGTGACGACGAGGTCGGCGTCCCCAAGGCTCACCCGTTCACTGAGCCCGCGCAGCCCGTTGTTGCGGACCTGGTTGAGCCTCGCCTCGCCGGTGTGGGCGCGCTGAGCGAGGATCAGCCTTGTGTGGCTCTCCGACGCCCGGAACCGCTCGGCAGCCCGCTGAGTGACGGACTCGATCTCCGGATCGACGCCATCGACCGAAACGACGACCGAGTCAGGGGCCCGGCTCTGGCGGGCCAGCGCGAGCAGGGCGGGCGCGAGCCGATCGGGCGTGTGGGTTGCGATGAGGACGTGGAGTTGGGACACAGGCTGGCGAGTCTAGAGGGAGTTGACCAGAGCGTCCGGCGCGCGCACGCTTGGCGGTGCGGGTCTACTCATCATCGGCGGACCTGATCGCCAGCGGCATGGGCGCGGGGGTCTTGGTGCCGACGATGGGCGCCCTGCACGCCGGGCACGAGTCCCTGATCGCACGGGCGCGGGCGGTTGCCGACGAGCGCCGGTCGCCGGTCGTCGTGACGGTCTTCGTCAACCCCACACAGTTCAACGAGTCTGCGGACTTCGAGCGATACCCGCGGACACTCGACGCGGATACCGCGATCGCCGAGCGCGGCGGCGCCGACGCGGTGTACGCGCCCGACGTGCGCGAGGTGTATCCCGACGGTCCAGCGGAGTGGGCGGGTGAGCTACCCCGGGTCGCGACCGCGCCCGGGCTTGAGGATCGCCACCGCCCCGGGCACTTCGCGGGCGTGTGCCAGGTGGTGTCGCGCCTGTTCGAGCTTGCCGCGCCGCAGGCAGCGGTCTTTGGGGAGAAGGACTGGCAGCAACTCCAGGTCGTGCGCGCGATGGCGGGTGCGCAGCACCGGGTCGAGGTCCTGTCCGCGCCCACAGTTCGCGACAAGGACGGGCTGGCCCTGTCCAGCCGCAACCGCTTTTTGTCGGATGAGGAGCGTGCCGAGGCGCTGGCGATCCCGCGCGCGCTCGGGGCGCTTTCGCCGGCCGATAACGCCCCGGTGCTCGAGCGCATGCTGCGCCGCGGGCTGCTGGGTGCTGCGATCGAGGTGGAGTACGCGGTGGTCCGAGACGCGGAGACGCTTGAGGCTCCTCGCCGAGGGCGACCGCGCCGCGCCCTGGTGGCGGCGCGGGTCGGGATGGTGAGGCTGATCGATAACCAAGACGTGGGCGTCTGGGAAGAGCCGACCGATCAAGCGGGCGCCTGAACCGGCCGACGCGATCCGGTGCGAACTCAGGTGACCAAGCGATGAGCCCGGACCAAGCGATCTCACAACGCGTCCACGCCCGGCGGGCGGTGAAAGCCGCGGTCGCGGTGATCGTGGTGGACGAGCACGGGCATCCAGGCCGGGAGCACTCGTGCCAGACGCTCGACCTCTCGCGCGGGGGGGTGGGGATTCTCAGCCCGCGCTTGCTCTGCCCTGGGCAGAGTTGCATCGTCGTGATCAGCGCCAACGACCCCGCTGCGGCGTTCGGCACGGTTCGCCACGTTCGGTACGTGCCGGGGCGAGGGCACGTGATGGGGCTCCAGTTTGCGCCGATGCCCGATTCCCTCCGCGCGAGCGGGTGGCTCGAGGCCAGGGGTGTGCGCCCGGTGGCGGACGGGTCGGTCGCGAGCTAGCGTGCTGGCCCGTGCGCTCGCGCGCACCCCGGAGGCCCGCGCATGCTTCGAACGCCCCTGCATGACTTCCACGTCGAACACGGCGCCCACATGGTCGAGTACGCCGGGTGGGAGATGCCGCTGCACTACGGCTCGGTGCTCGCAGAGCACCACCAGACGCGCAACGCCGGCGGCGTGTTCGACGTCTCGCACATGGGGCGTGTGCGGTTCAAGGGGCGTCACGCCCGGCGCATCCTGGAGCGCCTCTGCACGCGGCGCATCCACGACATGCAGGACGGGCAGGCCAGGTACTCGCTCATGTGCAACGAGCAGGGCGGCGTGCGCGACGACGTGCTCGTCTATCGATACGACGATGACGACTTCCTTGTCGTCGTCAACGGCGCCAACCGTGAGAAGATGCTCGGGCACTTCGAGCAGGTGAAAGCGGCGGGCGAGCTGACCTGCACCATCACCGACGAAACGCAGCAGACCGCGATGGTTGCGGTGCAGGGTCCGCGCGTAATGGACATGATCTCCTCGTTCTCCAAGGAGATCCCGACCCTCAAGCGCTACCGCTTCACCGTGAAGAACCTGCTCGTGATCAAGGTCACCGTCTCGCGCACCGGGTACACGGGGGAAGACGGCGTCGAGGTCATCCTGCCGGCGAAGGCGGTCAAGACCGCGATGGGCCTGCTCCTCAAGGACACGGACATGGCGTCCGACGACGCGCCGGTGAAGCCCGCGGGGCTCGGTGCGCGCGACACGCTCCGCCTCGAAGCCGGCATGCCCCTCTACGGCCACGAACTGGGCGAAGAGACCAATGCCCTGGGCGCCGGGCTCGATTTCGCGATCGCCCTCGACAAGGACACGGACGACCGCGGCGAGGCGTTCATCGGTATGGAGGCCCTCAAGCGCACGCGCGACGAGGGCGGGCCGGCGGAGAAGCTCGTCGGGATCCGTCTTGAAGGCAAGCGCGGCGCGCGACAAGGCGCGTCGATCCGTGTCGGAGACCGGGAGGTCGGGCGTGTGACAAGTGGGTGCCTGAGCCCCACACTCGGATTCCCGATCGCGATGGGGTATGTCGCGCGCGAGTCGTCGGAGCTCGGCGCCGTGGTCACGGTGGACACCGGCAAGGCGGTGTTGGAGGGCGTGATCACGGAGATGCCGTTCTACACGCGGCCGAAGGCCGGCTGATCGCCACTATTCGCGCGCCGTGATCGTCAGGGTGACGACTCGGTCCTCGACTTCAAACGTGAGCGACGACGGCAGGCGCGTGAACTCGGCGCGCTTGGAGGTGACCGCGCCCTCGAGGTCTTCGAACGAGAGCGGGACGAACGCAGACACGCGCGTCTCGCCTCGCTCGATCGCCCCGACGAGGTCGGCCGGTCCGGAGACACGTACGTTGCGCAGCACCTGGTCCTCGGGCGGGATGCTGACATTCCACCGAGCCTGATCGAGCGGCGAGAGCTCGACCACCACGGGCACCGTGGCGAGCACCACGCTCGCGGTTCGCGTTCGGAGCGTGACCGAGACGTCGATTCGGGCCGGCTCAATGACCGCGCCCTCGACGCCGGAGAGTGGCGCGAGGGGATCGAGGCGGACCCGCCGGACGTTCTCCGGTCGCCCACGCACCGCGCCGCGCAGGGCTGCGGGATCGATGCGGGCGACCACCTGCATCGGGGCGTCGAGCGCCTCGAGGCGTCGGCGCGGCAATCGGACCACCACGCTCTCGACGGAGGGGATCGCCTCCGCGTCGGGCTCGGTCTCGGGCAGTTCGACAACAACCCCCGCGGTCGCCTCGACCATTTCATCGGTCTCGATTCGCACGGTCGGCGGGTCGCATCGCACCACGCTCGCGCCCGAGTCGCGAAGCTCCGGGCGCGCTCGGAGCACCTCTCGGAGGTCGATGACGTGTTCGCCGGGGGCGGTGGGCACCCCTTCCTGCCCAGGCTCGACGAGCACCGGCTCGAGCCACAAACTCTCGAGCCGGTCGAGCGCGGCCGCAGACCCGTCGAGCACGACGTCGACCGAGCCGGTCCAGTCGGGGTCCGCAACACGCACCGAACGCCCGGACGCGGGCATGGCGACCCAGACCAGCTCGGCGCGGCGGGTCCGGCGCTGGAGGCTCGCGCCCTCCGCGAAGACCCAGATCATCGCGGCGACGAGTGTCACGATCGCCGCGGTGCGCAGGTGCTGCTTCATGCGGCGGGCTCCTCGCGCCGCCCCGAGTTGGGTTCGTCGTCGATGAGGTCGCTCTCCTCGGCCGTCTCGCCCGCGGTCTTTGCCTCGGGCACGCTGCCCAGGCGCGCGGTCAGCGCGGTGCGCAGGCCGTCGGGCCCGAGCGGTTCGGTCAGTCGGCCTCGTTCAGCGATCCGGATGTGCCCGGTCTCTTCGGAGACGACGATCACCAGCGCATCGCACTCTTTGGTCAGGCCGACAGCGGCTCGGTGGCGCGCGCCCATCGAAGGGTCGGGCATGTCGCTGGGCTCGGCCATGGGCAGCTGCACGCCGGCAGCGTGCACCACCTTGCCCTTGACGATCACCGCCAGGTCGTGGAGCGCGGTGCCCGGGAAGAAGATCGTCTGGATCACCGCCTCGGAGAGTTTGGCGTCGAGCACCGTGCCGCCTTCGACCAGACCCTCGAGCCCGATCTGGCGCTGGATGACGATGATCGCTCCGAAGCGGGCCTTGGCGAGGTACGAGGACGCGCCGACCACGGGCTGCACCACGTCGGCGATCGCCCCAGAGCGCGAGCCAAAGGGGTTGGCCTCGCCGATGCGGATCAGGGCCCGACGGAGTTCGGGCTGGAAGATCACGACAAGCCCGATCGCGACCACCGCGAGCAGGCGGTCGTAGAGGTAGGCGAGGCGGGGCAGCGTCTGGGAACCGCCGAAGATCTGCACGGCGAGTGTGCCGACGAGCAGCAGGAAGAGCACGCCCTTGATGGCGCCCGCCGCTCTCGTTCCCTGGACGAACCGGACGACGAGCCAAACGACGATCCAGATGATCGCCAGTTCGATGACCACCGGCAGGGGCGGGTAGGCGCCGAGGCGTCCCCACAAGTCCTGCATTCTGGGCCAGAGGTCCACCGGGTGTGCTCCTCGGCACGCGCGCGAAAGATGCGCGTTCTGCGCGCGGAGCCGTGAGCATCCTATCGGTGGTTCCCGGTCGTTCGGAGTAGTCTTCGGGGTGATGGACCCCACCGCCACCGGCGCCGACGGGCGGACCTACCGCCTCTTCTTCGTGCGGGGGCACATGCGGTCCGGCACCAACTGGCTGGCGAACCTCCTCAACCTCCACCCTCGCGTGTGGGTCGGCGGCGAGTTCCATTTCGAGCTCGCGTATCGGGGCATGCACAGGTTCATGAACGAGGGCTGGTCGCTCGGCTCGCGAGAGCCCATCCGCAGCCGCGCGAGCGATGCCGTCGCTGGGCTGGTGCGGTCGTCGATGGTGGATGCGTGTGAGGGGCGCGTCGCGGGGCTGCCGGGGGCGCCCGAGAAGGCGCGGGTCGATTGGATAGGCGATCGCACACCCGCCGTGATCGAGGAGTTCCTCCCGGGTGCGCGGTACCTGCATATCGCCCGCGACGGACGGGACGTGCTGGTGAGTTGGACGTTCCACCAGCTCAACACCGGCGGCCCGTTCGCGGAGCCCTACCGCACGCGCATGGAGCGACATCGGGCACAGTTCGCGGAGGACCCGACGCACTTCCTTCGGCATCCGGAGCAACTGCTCACGGACGAGGCCTGGGTGCGCGAGACCGCACGCCACTGGGGGACGTTCATGCGCGATCGAGCGCGGCTCGACGACGCGGCGCACGCCGGCGCGTTCACGGGGCGCGTGTGTGACGTGCTGTACGAGACTCTGCACCGCGACACCGACACCGAGCGAGTGCGCGTCTACCGGTTCCTCGATCTCGACCCCGCTGAGGCGGCCCCCTTGCGAGCCGAGGACCACACTCGTGCGGGGTTCGCCCACGACGACCCGACGTCCTTCTTCCGACGCGGCCAGCCCGGAGACTGGAAGCGGTACCGCAACGGGGAGTGGGAGGCGTGGTTTGAGGCGGCGGCGGGGGAGTGGCTCGCACCCTGGCGCTAGATCGGAAGGCCGGCGCGGTACGATCGGGCTGTGCGTTGGATGTGGTGCATCGCGGTTCTGGCGTGGCTCGGCGGGTGCGCCTCGAGCCCGACCGCCAGGGAGGCGGGGCCCGAGGCTTCGCCGACGGCGCCGACGGAGTCGGGGCTTGAGCTGAGGCTCTGGGTGGTTGAGGGCGACGCGATGCGGCGCTCGATCGGCGCGTTTGAGCGGGGCACACCGCCTGCCCCGCCGGCGCAGCTCGCGCTCTGGCGCGCCAACGGCCTCGCGGTGGCGAGCGTGTCGGCCGAGGACGTCCCGGACTTGCTGGCGTCGGTGCGGACGGTGGGCCCGCGGCAGACGCAGTGGCTCGGGATGCTCCACGAATGGTCGGTTCTGGCTTCGGGCCCGCCGCTGGCGTCGGATTCGGGCGCCGAACTCGATGCGGGCACGCTGGAGCTCGGCGCCGGCCGCCTGAGGCTCCTTGGGCGCGCCTGGCCTCTTCCTCCGGCCCCCGGGGGCGACCGCCCGCGTCTGAGGGTGGATCTTGCGCCGCAGTTTGTCGAGGCTGGTCCGTCGGACCGGGACCCGCAGGAGTTTGTCAACGCCCCGCGCCTCTCGCGCGACGAGGATGCGGGCCCGGTGTACCACCGTCTGGAGCTCGAGTTGGTGGCCGAGGGCGAAGAGGCGTTCGTGGTGTTCGCGGATGAACCGCCCGCCCCCCAAGCCACGGACGACGGCGTGGGACCGCCGCTTCCGGACTTCCCGCGACTCGGTCGCATGCTCCTCGGCGGGGCGCCCGGGTCGCACGAGAGCGAGATGCGACTGGTGCTCGTGTTGGTGCCCCGCACACCGACACGGTTCGGCGTGCTCGCGCCCTGACCGCTACCGTGATCGCCCCGACCATGGAACTCTCCCTCGCCATCGCGGCCTTTCTGGTGGGCATGACGCTGCTCGTCAAGGGCGCGGACTGGCTCATCGAGTCGGCATCGCTGATCGCCGAGGGCGTCGGCGTGCCGCCTCTGGTGGTCGGGCTGACGATCGTGGCGTTTGGGACGAGCGCCCCCGAGCTGGCCGCGAGTCTCGGCGCCGCGTGGAAGGCCGCGAACAATCCCGCGTTGGTGGGGGCGGGCGACCTGGTGGTTGGGGCGGTCGTCGGCTCGAACATCGCCAACGTCGCGTTGATTTTTGGGATCACGGCGATGCTGCGCCCCGTCCAGTGCCCGCCGGCGGTCGTCTACAAGGAGATGCCGCTGATGCTGGCGGCGATGGGGCTGGGCGTGCTGGTGATGCTCGACGGGCGGGTGTCGCACTCCGACGGCATCATCCTGTTTCTGTTCATCATCGCGTATGTCGCGCACCAGTATCGCGCGTCGCGCGCCGAGCCCGGGGTGTTCGAGCTCGACGTGCCGGCGCTCCCGCAGGACGAGACCGAGTCGCGCCCGAAGCTGGGTCTTGGTTGGTGGGTGCGTCGGGTGGTGCTGCTGCTCACGGGTGGCGTTGGGCTAACGGTCGGGGCGCACCTGCTCGTCTACGGGTCGACGACGATCGCGCGGGCGATGCACGTGCCGGAGGCGGTGATCGGGCTTTCGATGGTGGCGGTGGGGACGTCGCTGCCGGAGTTGGCGACGTCGGCGCGGGCGGCGATGCGGCGAGAGTCGGCGATCGCGGTGGGCAACATCATCGGGTCGAACGTGTTCAACACGCTGTGCGTGCTCGGGTTAACGAGCGCGCTCTATCCCTCGCACGTGCCCGATGGCGTGCTCGTGCGCGACGTGCCGGCGATGATGGGCGTGGCGCTGCTCGCCGTGCCGTTCATGCGCACGAACTGGTCGATCGGGCGCATCCAAGGCGCGGTGCTGTTCTTGCTCTACGTGGGGTACATCGTGGTGCTGTTCGTCACGTCGCACGCCTAGCTACTCCGCCCCGGCGCGGAGTGCCTCGAGCACAGGGTGGCGTTCGCGCTTCTTCTCGCGAAGGCGTTCGATGATCTCGGGCGGCACCATCGCTTCGAGCTTTGAGAGATCGTCGCCCATGGCGGTGATCTGCCGGATGAGGCTCGAACTGACGTACGCGAACGACTCGCCCGCGACGACAAACGCTGTCTCCAGCCCCGCGACCTGACGGTTGGTGGCCGCCTGCTGGATCTCGTATTGCAGGTCGGACAGGTTGCGGATGCCGCGGAGCAGCACCGTCGCGCCGGCACGCACCGCGAAGTCAACCGTGAGCCCCTCGAACGACTCCACCCGCACCGGTGCGTCGTCCACCTCGGCCTCGACCATGCGGGCGGTGAGCTCGCGCACCATCTCCACGCGCTCGTCGGCGGTGAAGAGCTGCGTCTTGGAGGGGTTGCGTCCGACCGCGACGATCACCTCGTCGAACAGGCGGCGCCCGCGCGCCACGACGTCGAGGTGCCCGTGGGTGATGGGATCGAACGAGCCCGGGAAGACCGCGACGTGACGCCTGCCCATGACCAGAGCGTAACGGAATCCGCTATTCGCCTGGGAGATACTCGGTCGGGATCGCCTGGCCCTCACGTTCGGAGTCCCAGAGCACGGTGGCGATCTTCCACTCGCCGCCGACCTTCACGAGCTGGATCGAGTTGATCCCGCGCACGAACGGCTCCTCGCCGCCGTCGACGAATCCCTCGTAGGTGGTCCACACGTGGGCGATCGTGCCGAAGACCTCGGTTCGGCTCGCGATCTCGTGCTCGCGGAACCCCCGGGCGGTGAGGGCGGCGCCCGAGGTCTCGATGTACTCGTCGACGGTCATCTCGAACTGGCGTGGGTTGCCGGACTCGATCTCGCGGACCATCGCGGTGAGGCGGCCCGTCGGCGTGAACATGCCACGCATGGCGTCCCAATCGCGCTCCTGCCCGGCTGGGCCCGAGATCACCGCGTAGAGCGCGCCAACCGCTTCCTTGATCGCCTCACGGTCGGTATCGACCGGCGACGGGGCTGCGGAGACCGCGACGACGCCTGCGATCGCGGCGGCGCTGAGGGCGAGGATCAGACGCGATGAGCGGCCCATGGGTGTCCTTTCAGGTGGTCTCGGGCGTGTTGGGAGGGGTCGGGTGTGATCTGGTTTGGAAGATACACTCCGCCCGGATGCCCGTTGCACAAGCCGAGGAGATGGATGGTGTGCTGGTGCTTCGTCCGGAGGATGAAGCGCTCAGGGCGTGCCGGATCGAGCGGGAGTTCAAGGACTGGGTGCGTGACAACGCGGACCACCCAAGGGTGGTGGTGTCGCTCGAAAAGCTGCCGATCATCTCGTCGGCGGGGCTCGCGACGCTGGTGATCCTGCACCGGACGCTCGGGCGATCCGGCGGATCGATCCGACTCGCGGAGGCCTGCGAGGAGATCATCCGCCTGATGCGGTTTACGAAGCTCGACACCTTCTTCCGCCTGGACCCGACGGTGGACGACGCGGTGGCGCGCCTCAACGCGACCCCGCCGCCCGAACACCAGAACTAGGCGGCCTCGTCGCGCGGGCGGGCGACCAGCGCGCGGAGCTTCGCGTCGAGGTCGAACTCGCGCGGCGTGCGCGCGAAGAAGTTGTCATCGAGGACGCTGAACCCGTCGGCTTCGGCGACCATCACGCTCGGAAACTCGCGCAGGTCCACCGGCACGAGCTCGTGTGCCGAGGCGATCCGCCCGTGGGAGAACCCGGGTGTGAGCGTAACAGTGGGCCTACAGGGGTCCTCAGCGTGCCACGCGGTGACAACCGCTTCGTCCCCTGTGCTCAGGCGCACGACCGATCCTGGCGGGTAGGGCGGAACGACCGCGAGCAGCCCTGAGATGACGAGCGGGTCGAAGCGCTCCGCGAGCGGCGCCTCCCGGAGCATGCGGAGCGCGCGCACCGTCGGGATCGACTCGGCGTGCGTGAAGTTGGCGAGCGGCGCGTGCGCGGGGTTGCGCAGGCGGTCAAACAGGTCGGCGACCGCGAGGATGCGCGCAAACACGTGGATACGCCGGCCCCCGATGGGCAGTCGTGTTCCGTCGTGCTGGCGCTGCATTGGGAATCCCGACCCATCGAAGCGCTGGTGGTGGTGCAGCACGGCGGCCGCGGCGGCCGGCTCGATGCTCCCGCGAACGGTCTCGTATCCCAGGTGAACGTGTTCGCGCCACTCGGGGTCGCTCTCGTCCTGGGTCTCGTTCCACCGCTGCAGGACAGCCCGCGAAAGGCGGAGCATCCCTACGTCGTGGAGCATGCCCGCGACGCCGAGGTTCGTCACGTCTTTGGCGATGTGCCCCGCGAGTCGGCGGCGCTCGGCGAGGAGGTAATCAGAGAGGCGGAGGCCGAGCAGCAGCGAGACGAAGCAGACGTTGCCGGCGTGGCGAAGGGCGGGCGACCCCGCGGAGCCGAGTTCCTCAAGAAAGAGCGGGGCGCGCGGATTGGTGAGGAGCGAGGAGAGCACGCCGCGCACGGCACGGTGGAACCGGTCAAAGTCGAGCGGCGCGTGGGCGTTGCGCAACGGGCGGTGGAAGGCCCGCGCGATGGTCACACGGAGCTCGTGCTTCGCGTTCGAGAGCTCGGGGCTCATATGGGCCGCGATGAACTCAAGCCCGGGATATCGGACCCATACCTCGGTGATGCCCACCGAAGCGAGGCGCGGGATCATGACCGCGTCGAGCTCGACCCCCGCGCGCAACAGCACCCGCTCGGCACGCCGAGGGTGACAGATGCCCTGAGCCAGCACCATGCCCTCTCGGGCGAGTGCGATCGGCACACGGAGCAACGAGGCACCTCCTGTTGGTTGATCGGCTCATCGCGAGCCAAGCCGCGCATCCCGCAGGGCGGACACGCGCACGCGGCCCCCAAACGCGCACAGTTCTTGCCTGGTTTGCGTGGTTCTCGGGCGTTCAGTGATCGGCTTCGGAGTCGAATCCGAGGCCGTTCCACAGCCCGTTGTCACCGAAGTCGTGCTCGACCTCGCCGGTGCTGCGGTCGAGCGGTCTGTAGCCGAGTTCGACGAGCCCCAGAGGCTGGGCGTGCCCGTCGAGGAAGGCGACGTTCGCCTTGCTGTTGTGGCGCGCGTCGGCGGGGGAGTTGCCATCGTCCTGGG
>JAUIFD010000159.1 GCA_030429485.1 Phycisphaerae bacterium
CGTAGTCACGAAGGCGGGTCGTCACCCGGTCGGTCACCTCGTCCGGGGTCAGCCCGGCTGTGTCCGCGGTCTCGTACCGGAGCGTCTCGGCGGACGGGTTGGTGGTCGCTGGGCGGGGGTTGATCCGCTCCGACCGGGGGGCGATCTCCCCGCTCGGGGGCTCGAGGACGGGGGACTCGGTGCCGACCCAGCCGGATCGCTCCGCGACCGCGGCATCGACGCGCCGGTCAATCCGAGACATCGGGTCGGTGCACCCACCCGTGAGGACGCACGCGCTGAGTAGCGCGGCAGCGGGCATCCGGCCCCGGAAGCTTCCATCCATGCAAGAACCCCTCGTTCTGGTCGCGCGCGACATTGCCGTTTGTAAGTACCGACCATACCCTTTGGTCTTCCGGTCGGTTGAGCCCAAACATTATCCTATCTTTGGTTCGCCGACGAGCCCGGAATCCTTGCAGAACACGAACTTCAGGGAGGGCACATGCCCGCAGTGACCTACGACGGTCGGAGCTTCATGATCGACGGACGGCGGACGTGGATCGTCGGCGGGTCGATTCACTACGCCCGCACGCCGCGCGATCTCTGGCGTCAACGGATTCACGCCGCCAAGCTCGCGGGGCTCAACACGATCGAGACCCCGGTGCTCTGGGTTCGCCACGAACCCCGCCCCGGGCACTTCGACTTCACGGGCGACAACGATCTGCGCCACTTTGTTGAGCTGATCGGTCGGGCCGGGCTGCACTGCATCCTCCGCATGGGGCCGTTCGTTGGGTCATCGTATGACCAGGGCGGAATCCCGCCCTGGGTGAGCGCGACACCCGAGGTGCGGCTTCGGGCCGGCAGCCCGCAGTTTCTCGAGCCAGTCTCGCGGTTCATTGGGGCGGTGGCGGATCAGGTCAAGGACCTCCAGGTCACGAGCCCCGGCGCGGGAGGCCCGATCCTGCTGGTCCAGAACGAGAGCCACTGGACGTGCGGCGACGACGACGCGGCGAAGGTCTATCTGGGCGAGCTTGCGCGGTATCTGCGCGAGGCGGGCATCACGGTTCCGACCATCAACACGAACAACCTCTGGCAGAGCGTCGAGGGCGAGGTCGATGCGTGGTACGGCGATCAGGGGGACAACCTGCTCGCCATGATGCGGCAACTGCACCAGTACAACCCCAAGAGCCCACGCCTCGTCGCCGACTTGCGGATCGGTGAGGCGAGCGTGTGGGGCGAGCCAAGCCCGCCCCCGATGCTGCCGGGCGCGGTCATGCGCACGCTTGCCGAGGTGCTCTCCGCCGGCGGGCAGTTCGTGGTGTCGCCCTTCCACGGCGGGACGAACTTCGAGTTTCTCGGCGGGCGGGCGCCGTTTGATGGGCGCTCGTTTGTCACCTGCTCGCACGACCAGGCCGCACCGCTCGGTGAGGGCGGCATGGCGGGCGCTTCGTACCACGCGATGCGCCGGATCACCACTTTCGCGTCGCACTTCCCGCGTGTGCTCGCGTCGCTCGATCCCGCGGACCAGCCGGCGATCCTGACGCCCGCGCCGGGCCAGCCGACGGTTGCGCCGGCTCGTGGCGCGCAGGGCGGCGTGGCGTTCATCTTCCACGCCGACGGTCCCGAGCCGGCGAAGAAGCGCTCCGGCGACGCGGTGAGCCTGGTGCTCCCCGACGGCTCACTGCTGCAGGTGCCGCTCGGGCACTTCCCTGTCGCGTGGTGCCTGTTCGATACACACCTCGCCGCTCGTTCGACGCTCGACTACTCGGCGTTCAGCGTGTTTGCGCTGGTGGGCTCGGTGCTCGTGCTGTTCGGTCCGGACGGTGCGGAGGCGTCGGTTTCGATCAACGACTCGCCGATCGACCTGGTCGTGCCGAAGGCGCGCACGAAGTCGCCGCTCATCACCAAGCACGAGGGCATCACGATCGTGCTCTGCAACGAGCATCAGATCGAGCAGACGTTCGTGGACTCGGATGCGGTGTACGTGGGCGTCGCGGGGCTCACCTCCGAAGGCGAGGCGATCGCGGCAGGTTCGGGCAAAGCGACGCGCATCTCGCGAACGGGCGAGGTCACGACGTTTGAGCCCACAGCGGCCGGCGCCACGACGCCCCGCGTGCAGATCCACGGCTGGTGGGCGGCGCCGTCGTCCGACTATGTCGCCGGCAAGAGTCCGCGCTTTGCAGCGATCGCGGGGCCGGACTCGCTTTCGGCCCTCGGCGCGCCGTTCGGGTACGGGTGGTACCGCCTGCAGTTCCGGTCGGGCAGCGCGAAGCGTCACAAGATCGTCGCGCCGGAGAGCGGTGACCGTCTGCACCTGTTCCTCGACGAGGAGTACCTCGGCATCGTCGGCGTGGGCGCGGGGGCGGAGTCGACGCTCCCGATCTCGCTCAAGAAGGGCGCACATTCGCTTGTCGTCCTCGCCGACAATCTCGGGCGGTACTCGTCGGGAGACAATCTTGGGGAGGCGAAGGGGCTGCGCGGCCATCTTTGGGATACCGCGCCGTTCAAGGCGGGGCGGATGCGCCTCGTGGAGGAGGAGCCGCTCGAGCTGCTCTCCTTCCGCACGCCGCTCGCGGATACCCGTCGCGGCGACGTGACCCATCCCGTGCGCGCAACGTGGCAGTTCATGCACCGAAAGAAGAACCCGATCTTCATCACGATCTCGAAGTTCGTGGCGCAGGGGCTCGTGGTGCTCAACGGCAAGCCCATCCACTACCTCGACCGCTCCGGGTTTGACCGGCTCGTGCTCGATCAGGACACACTCAACCGGGGCAACAACACGCTCCAGTTGGCGCTCTCCGCGGAGGCGGTTGCGCCGGGGGATCTCTCCGCGGCGTTGAGCGACCTCGCCCACGCGACGGACATCACCGAGGGCGCAGCATGCGTGACGGAGAAGGCGGAGTTCGCGTTCGCCAAGTGGGAGCCGCCCGCTCCGACGGCGTTCAAGAAGCTGGAGGAGACCGACGCCACACCGCGCGGCGGGCCTACGTGGTGGCGCTGCCGGTTTGAGGTTTCGGAAACGTCACGCCCGTTGTTCGTGGACCTGACGGGTATGACGAAGGGGCAGGTGTACCTCAACGGTCACGACGTGGGGCGGTACTTCCTGGCGACGACGACGGGCAAGCACGTCCCGCCGCAAACGCGGTGGTACCTGCCCGAGCCGTGGCTTGAGACCGACAGCGCGAACGAGCTCATCCTGTTCGATGAGCACGGCGGCAATCCGACGCGTGTGCTGTTTGTGCACGGCGACGCGCCCGTGGGGCAGGCGTGAATGATGTTGTGCCGGCGTGGGCGCAGGCGGCCGCGTTTGCGGCCCGTGCGCACGCGGGGCAGGTGCGAAAGGACGGCGTGACCCCGTATGTGGCGCACGTCTACCGCGTCGCGATGCACGTGCGCCACACGTTCGGCTGCGAGGACGAGGCCACGCTCGCGGCAGCGATGCTGCACGACACGATCGAGGACACCACGACCGACTACGAAGACCTGGCGGAGGCCTTCGGCGCGGAAGTGGCCGATCTTGTGGCGGCCCTGACGAAGAACGCGGCTCTCCCCGAGACGCGGCGCGAGGCGGAGTACGACCGTGGGTTGCGTGATGCGGATTGGCGCGCACGGCTGATCAAGCTCGGCGATGTGCTCGACAACGTGGGTGATTCCGATTCGGCGGCGCCCGACGCTCGGGAGCGTGTCCGCGATCGCGCGCGGCGGGCGATCAAGCTCGCCGAGAGCGACTCGGGCTCGCACCCGGAGATTCAGCGGGCGATCGAGACCGTGCTCGTCGCGCTCGGCTCGAAGAGCTGACGCGTGAGCAAGTCAAAGGCGACCTGCGCGAGGCGGTCGACCGCCTGCTCAAACGCGTCGTCATCGAGCACGTACCGGTCGCCGGTGACGGGCTTGAACTTGCTGGACGCGACGACCGACCGTTCGGAAACCAGCGAACGCAGCAAGCGCGCCTCACGGGTCGGTCCATCAGCGGTCACGACCTCCACGAACGAGCCCGATTCGAGCACCGCCCGGCTGCGGTAGAGGCCGAGGCGCATGCGCACGATGTACGCCTCACTCGCGCCCGATTCTCCGAGGGCGAGTTGGATGGTTGGCGCGAGCTTCTCTCCCGCGTCGGCGGCCGCGATCATGCGGCTGCCCGGGGCGGGACGGGCGTGCGCTGCGCGCACCTGCCCGGTGTCGCTCGAGAGGAAGTTCGCGAGTTGCACAACACTCGTCTGGGTGCCATTGGTGGTGCGCAGCTCGCGGAGGGCCGCGGTCTCCAGCAGCGACGCGCCGTCGCCGAGCGAGCGATCGCGGGTGGTCAGGGCGGTCGTGAACGCGTCCCGCAGCGTGGCGCCGACCCGATCCTCGAGATCGGCATCGAACGCGACGCGCTTCTGGCCGAGCCCCGTGAGTTCGAGCCCGATCGCGAATGGCGTGATGGGCGGCATGCCCGCGACGGGCTGACTCTCGAAGGGCATCTCCTTCTTCGCGGTGATGAAGACCACCGTGTACGCGCCGAGGTGGGAGTTGCCCGCGGACGCTGCAGCGAGCGGTTCGGGCGTGATGCTCCAGTACTCGTCCGCCAGGCGCTCCGCTTGATCGGCGTCCTCAAGAGTGGACAGCGTGACGTGGCGCGGTGCGCTCCGGCAGGCCGGCAGCACGACAACCAAGCACACGGAGACCACAACACGGAGCATCGACTTCAACATCCGAAGAGCCTAACGCGGCGGAGTACCTGCGTCGCCGCCGGTCACTTGCCGCGTCGGTAGTCCTTCTTCCGCTTGTCGCGGCTTCTGGAACGCTGTGAGCGACGCTGCGAGCCGGTCTTCTGTTGTTTGAAGCCCGCGCCCTCAGACGAGCCAAGCCCGCCCCCGCCCTGCCCGAGCGTGAGTCCGGGGACCTTGCCCTTGCCCGCGGCGCGCGAACCGGAGTCGGCGAGCACGAGGTCCATCTGGCGCTTCGCGAGATCGATGGAGAGGATGCGCACGCGCACGAGGTGACCGGCGGCGAACGAGCGTCCGGAGTTGAGATCGACCAGGGCGTTGGTCTGGCGGTCGAGCTTCCAGTTTGGCCGCTTGTTATCGCGCGCCGTGTCGCCGGGCAGGTCGTCGGCGTTGATCATGCCCTCAGCGAGGTACTTCGACAGTTGCACGTAGATGCCGCGCGGGGAGACGCCCGTGACCACGCCCTCGTGCTCCTCTTCGAGGTGCTGCTCGGCGAGCACCTGGAGCACGAGAAAGTTGCGCAGCTGGCGCTCGGCGTCTTCGGCGTTCTGCTCGGTCATCGTGCAGTGGCGACCGATGCGCACCAGCTCATCCATCGGGAGGCACCGCGGATCATCGCGCAGCTCGCGTCCGAGCGCGCGCTTGGCGCCGTCGCCCTTCGGGCGATCTTGGGCGTTGTCGGTCTGCTCGAGGTATGCCGCGAGTGCGCGGTGGACGGTGAGGTCGGGGTAGCGTCGGATGGGGCTCGTGAAGTGGGCGTACGCCTCGCTCGCGAGGGCGAAGTGTCCGACGAGCGCTGGCGAGTAGGTTGCTTTGGTCAGTGTGCGAAGGACCGCCATGTGGATCGCGCGGGCTTGCGGCGTGCCACGAGTCGCGTTGAGCAGGCCTTGCAGCTCTTCACGCGTTGGGCTTTTGGGGATCGTGAACCCCGCGACCTTGGCGGCGACGCGCAGCCCGTCCGCATCGCCAGGCGTGGGCTCGGGGTGTGTGCGTCGGAGCAGCGGCACGTCCATGTCCTCGAAGAGGCGCGCGAGCACCTCGTTCGCCTCGACCATGAACATCTCGATGAGCGTGTGGGTGAAGGCGTCGTCCTCGGGCACCGCGTCGATCACGTGCCCGTCGTCGTCAAACACCAGGTCGACGTCGGGTAGATCGAGCGAGATCATGCCCTGGCGCTCGCGTCTGCCGCGGATCGCCTGGGCGAGGCGGTTCATCTCTTTGACCGCGCCAACCAGCTCGTCGGTGTAGTTGGGCTCGGTCTTCGCGTGCTTCTTGGCCTCTTCGAGGTCACCATCGATGATCGCCTGCGCTTCGAGGTAGGTCAGCCGCTTGCGGCTCTTGATCAGCGCCTGCCCCGCGCCTTCCGCGACGCGCTTCCCGTCGCGGTCGTAGCGCATGTACGCCGCCTTGACGAATCTCGGCACGCCTTCCTGGAGCGAGCAGATGCCGTTGGAGAGGATCTCGGGGAGCATCGGGATGACGAGCCGCGGGAGATACACGGAGTTGCCGCGCTTCTCGGCTTCGACATCGAGGGCCGATCCGGGCACGATGAAGTGCGCCACGTCCGCGATGAAGACCCCGAGTTCCCACCCGTCTTTGATGCGCTTGATGGAGATCGCGTCGTCGTAGTCCTTCGCGTCGGGCGGGTCGATCGTGAGGATGAACTCGTCGGTGCGATCTTCGCGCAGCGTCAGGGCTTCGGCGCCGCGCGCTTCCCACGCTTCGATCTCCTCGTCGAAGGCGCGCGTCGCGTCGCGCGCCTGGTCGAGGCACGCTTCCGGAAACTCGCCCGGCAGCCCGAACGCGGCGATGACGGCTTCGGTTTCGACGTCGGGTCGCCCGGCGTCGCCGAGCACGCGGGTGATCACGCCCTCGGCAAGCTGCCCGTCCTCGGGGTAATCGACGATATCGACGACGACCTTGTCGCCCGCTTTGACGTTCTTCGACGCGGCGTCTCGCACGACGATCGGATCGGTCATCTCCTTGCCGTCGGGGTGGACGAGCCACGTGGAGCCCTGCTGGTACACCTCGCCGGTGAAACACCCGCGCTTTCGCTCGAGCACTTCGAGCACCTCGCCGCGGTACGACGGCCCCGGCTCGTTCGATCGCTTCTCGCGGTGGCGGTCGCGTTCGAACGCGATACGCACGATGTCGCCGCTCAGCGCGTCGGCGGTCTGCCCGCGGGGGATGAAGACGTCGCCCTCGCGCGTCTTGAGCTCGGGTGTGACAAAGGCGAACCCGCGCTGCGTGATCTTGATCGTGCCGACGAGTTCTTCGCCGAGCGATTCGATCGAGGGCAGACGCACGACGTCTTTGTCGTCAACGTCGATGAGCCCATCTTTGGCCATCGAGCGCACCTCGCGCTCGAAGGCCTCGGGATCATCGATGCGGAGATCGTCCACGAGCTGGTCGATCTTGGCCGGTTCGTACGAATCGTCCTTGAGATGGGAGAGCAAGCGTCCCTGGTAGCGCATAGGAGAATCCTGGCGGCGCAACGCCGCGAAAGAGCGCGCCCTCGCTCACATCGCCGACGCGTATTCGCGCATCGATGATCGGAAGGGGCGGAAGCGCACGCCGAGCTGGTCCTCAGCCTTGCCGGTGCGCGCGGTGGAATCGGTCTGACCCATGATCGCCATGCCTTCGTCGAAGGGCATCGCGTACTTGAGCCCGAGCATCGCCCATCCTTTGGCCTTGAGCGCGGCGAACTCGCCGGGGATGCCGATCGCCTTGAGCTTGTGCTTCGCGTTGGGGATGGAGTCGCGGGCGCACTCGAGCAGTTCTGGCCACGTGAGTCGCTCAGACCCCGCGAGGGCGTAGACCTCGCCGACCGCTTGGCGGCTCTCGAGGCACTCGCCGAGGACCTTGGCGACGTCTTCGACGTGCACCGGCTGCACGACCGGCGCCTCGAACTCTGGCGGCGGGCCGGGGCTGACGACGCGGTTGAAGTAGGGCATGAAGAGGAAGGGCAGCGTGCGCCCGGTGACCCATCCCTTGACTTGCTGCATGAACTCGCCGTCCGGGCCGTGGATCATGCTCGCACGGAGGATCGTCCACGCGAGGCCCGATCGACGCACGATTTGCTCGGCCGTGCCCTTCGATCGCCAATACGGCGTGCGCTCGTCGGGATCGGCCCCGATCGCCGACATGTGGACGAACCGCTCGACGCCGGCGTGCTTGGCGGCCTCGGTGATCGCCTCGGTCGCGTGGATGTGCATCCGTCGGAAGGTCTGCCCGCCCGGCGCCTCCCGGATGATCCCGATGAGGTGTACGCACGCGTCGGTGCCGCTCACCAGGCGTGAGGGTGCCCTGCCGTCGAGCACGTCGCCGACGACGAGTTCGAGCCCGTCCGCGTCGGTCGGCAGGGCGCGAGCCGCCTTGTCTGCGTCACGCACGAGCGCCCGCACGCGCCACCCGCGCCGGAGCAGCTCGCGCACGGCGTGCCGCCCAACAAACCCCGACGCTCCGGTGACCGCGACTGTGCGATGCTCGCTCATGGAGGAGTGTAGGGCTCTGGCACGTGGCTCTCGGTGTCGCCCTCTGGCGATGGGGGGGGTCGCGCAGGGTTCGAT
>JAUIFD010000160.1 GCA_030429485.1 Phycisphaerae bacterium
GCGTGCAGAACGTCCGACTCGAACCGCCGCAGGGCGCACGCGACGGCGACACCATCACCCTGCAGCCCGCCCCCGACGGACGAATCGTCCACGGCCCGGTGCGCGACGTCGGCGTCTACCGCGCAACGTGGACGGGCCCCTCTGGACCTTCCGATGGTGTTGACGGAAACCGCGTCGTCCGCGCGTACGCCGCCAATCTGCTCGACCAGGGCGAATCCGACATTCCGGCCGCCGAGACGCTCGAACTCGCCGCGACGCAGCTCCAGGCGAGCGCCGGCACCGCGCAGGTCAACCGCCGCGTGTGGCCCTGGCTCCTCGCCGCCGTGCTCGCCGTCCTCATGTTCGAGTGGTGGGTCTACAACCGCAAGGTCTATCTGTAGCGCGATGCACACGCGAGCCCGAATCGCAAGCGAGGGAACGACTCCACTCGTGCCGCTGACCTGCTCTGGGGTCAGTGCTCCGTGCCTACATCACCACCCGCGCCCCACGCTCGACCTTCGGGAGGTCCACTCCGCGCAGGTCCTCCGCCTCCACCGCGGTTAGCGGGCTCAACTCGATCACACAATCCGCCTCGCCATCGGCACCGCGTGGCACATCTACCCCCACCGCCTCGAGCCACCGCGCCGCACGCTCCGTCTGGATCGCGGTCGAACTCGCCGGGCTGTCCGTGCCCTCCGCGTTCTTGATCGGCGCAAACTCCTCCACGCGCTCCGTCTCGTACACGATCGATGCGCGCGCCAGCGGCACCGCATCGAACACAAACCGCTCCAGCTTCACCGCGTTCGCCACGCTCGGCGTCAGCGCCTCCCCCGTCTCGACGTCCACGCACGCCACCTTCTTATCCGCCCTGTGAAACGGCAGTTCGAAGTCCGGGTCCTCGTTCAAGCGACGCACAAACTCCACGCCCATCGCGTGAATCGCGATCGAGCCCGCGAGAAAGCGCAGGCTCCCGTCTTCGAGCCGCTCGCGTTGTCGCTCCATCGGCATATCCGAATACTCGATCACCGTCGTGCGACCGTCCACGCGGCAGAAGATCCCCACCCGCTCTTCCGGCGCGACCTTCGGCAGCATCTTGCTCGACATCTCGCCCGACGAATCCGGCACACTCGCGTGCAAACCAAGAAACACCGGGTCCGCGACGCGCACGATCGGGTTATCCACCTGGAAGTACGAGATGTGCTCCACGCCACGCCGCGCCATGTCGTCGAGCGAACCCGACACGTGCAGCGCCTTGAGCGAGCCCCCGTGCCCGTCGGGCGTGAGCGCGAGCCGCCCCTTCTCCGCGAGCAGCACGCGCCCCGTCTCGCGATCAAACGCGGGCATCACCCCCTGCGGGAAGAACACGACATCCGTGCGCCCAAGCCCGAAGTAGTCGTTCGCCTCAAAGAACGCGACCGTCGTCTCGTGATTCTGCGGGCTCGTCATGATGTACCACGCCGGCGTCACGCCGTACTTCGCGCCGGTCTTTCGAATCCCCTCCGCGAAGAACTGAAACAGCGGACGCTTCGTGATCGCGCCCGCCGGGTAGCACCCCTTGGGGCCGTCGTATCCCAGGCGCGAACCCTGCCCGCCCGCGACCGTAAAGCACGCGACCTTGCCCGCCCGCAGGAGTGCCTCGCCCGCGGCCCGCGCCGCCTGCCTGTCCCACTGCCGCGGGCCGCGCGCCGGATCGTTGGGGTAGTACGGCGCCGGCTCCACGCCCTCGGGCACGGCAAACTCCGGCTTCTGTCGCACGTATCGATCGATCACGCGCGGGAGCGATTCGGGCTCGATCGATTCGATCTCGCGCACGAGTGTCGCCCTCGCCTCGTCGCTCAGCTCGCCCGCGAATCGCACCAGATGGTCTTGTTCGACCGCCCGCAGACGCTCCCGCACCGCATCGACATCCGTCATGGGTTCCTCCAGTGGTGGGCGCGATGGTACACGCACGCCGCGCCCGCTGTGCTACCTTCCGGCATGCCGATCGACCTCGCCTCGCCTGCGCGCCTCCCGATGGTGCTCCCGTCGATCCTCTCCGCCGACTTCGCACACCTCGCCGACGACTCCCGCGGCGTGCTCGACGCGGGCGCCGACGGGCTGCACCTCGACGTCATGGATGGGCACTTCGTGCCCAACCTCACGATGGGCCCCGCGCTGTGCCGATCCGTGCGGAGGGCGCTGCCCGACGCGTTCCTCGACGTCCACCTGATGGTCGAGGACCCGGCGATGTTCGTCGAGCCGTTTGCCCGCGCAGGGGCGGATTCGTTCACGTTCCACATCGAAGCCCCGCGCGTCGAGGATGCGCGCGCGCTGTGTGCAACCATCCGCGCGCACGGCATGGCGGCCGGCGTCTCCATCAAGCCCGCCACACCCGCCGAGGCGATCACCGGGCTGCTCGGTGCGCTCGACCTCGTGCTCATCATGAGCGTCGAGCCCGGCTTCTCGGGGCAGGCGTTCATGCCGGAAGTGCTCCCCAAGGCGCGCACGATCCGCGATCTCGCCCCCAACCTCCGCATCGAGATCGACGGCGGCGTCTCCCCCGAGACCGCCCCCGCGTGCATCGACGCAGGGTGCGACATGCTCGTCGCCGCGTCCGCGATCTTCAGCAAGCCCCCCGCCGACCGCGCTGGCGTGATCCGCGCGATGCGGGGCGAATAGCGCTCGCACTGACGTGGCACTGACCTGCTTCGAGGTTGCGCGCAAGTGATACACACTGACCTCAGGGTCAGTGTCACAGGTCTACCTCGCAAGCCGATGGTTACCGCCCGCGTGCGGAGCGTGAGCTTGTCTGCTCCAGCGCTGCGGTCGCGGCGGCGACGCGGACGATCTCTGGTTCTGCTCCGCTCATCATCGCCGCGAGCCGTGAGAGGACGTCCGACCCGTCGCACTGCCCGAGCGCGAGGGCGACCTGCGCGCGCACGAGCGGGCTGGTCGCGTCAAGGTACTCGTTGACGTACGCCTCGCCGTCGCGTTCGCCGAGCTGCCCGAGCGAGCGCACCGCGGCGAGTCGCACCTCGGGCGGCATCTTGCCGCCCTGCTCATCGCGGTACACGACGAGGTTCTTGAGCTCGCGCGTCGCGATCCGCCCGTCGATCGTCCCGAGCGACTGCGCCGCCAGGGCTGCCCCTTCGAGTTCCTCAGGCGACGACGGGTAGAGGGCCGCACGCAGCGTGTCGAGTTCCCCGTCCTGCCCGAGCTTGTAGAGGGCCTCGGCGATCTGGAGGCGCAGCACACGCGTCTCCCCCACCGTCGCCCGGTTCATCGGCTTCGAGACCGCTGTGCGAAGGAGCCCCACGGCCGAGTCGTCACCGAGTTCACCCAACACCCAGGCGGCCTGCGCGCGCACCCCGATCTCCGGGTGCCCCAGCAAGAGCCCCGCGAGCGGCGTCGGGTCGACGTCGGTCTGCCCGAGCTTCCGCAGCGCGAAGATCGCGGAGGCCTGGACGTATGGCGAGCGGTCGTCCACGAGGGGGCGGATCGCGGGGGCGAGTTCCGTCAGGTCGGACCGGCCCGCGACGACCGCCGAAACGGCGCGCACGCCCTCGTTGCCATCGCGGAGACCGCGGGCGACGACGTCACGCACCCGCGCGGGCGCCCGCCCGAGCCCCTCGATCGCGTTCGCTCTGATCTGCGCGTCTGGCGAGAGTGAGAGTTCGACCAGCGCGCTGATCGCCTGTTCGCGCAAAGCCGAGCGCGAGACCACTCGCGACGCGGCATCCTCGGACTGGGCGTCTGCCGAGTAAACGAACGAGCAGGTCAAGAGGGCAGCGGCGAGGGCCACGGGTCGAAGCATGGGGTGTCTCCAAAGGTCTCGGATTGTTCTCGGCCCGAGGGCTCCGGGTTCGTCGGCAAACGAGGGTGATGGGCTCCGGAAACGGTTATCCCGCACAGATTGCGTACGCGAAGCCCGGGAACGCGACGGAGACTGAGATTCGGTCGCGATTCAAACCATGAGACCCATTCTCCCACGAATCGGCCCCGGGATCGGCGACACTCTCGGCGAGCCGCGGTCGCGGCAGGTCATTCGTACCAAGGGGAAGTCATGCTCAGCATCAACGACGGACAGTGCGGACTTTGCGCACACTTTGGCGAACACGCCTCCCAGCCGGAGCAGCAGCGGATCGTTCAGCTTCGGGTCGCTGGTCAGGCGCCGGAGGATCTGGTCGAGCCCTGCGGCCACCCGCAGCACGAGGGTCTCGGGCTCAGGGTGACGGCGGTCTCCGCGTGCTCGGGGTTCGTCGCGGCAAAGGCCGGGTAACACGCCCCGGGATCGAAACCCAAGTTGCCTCGGTGCTTCGAGGATGCGGCTAGTCGGTGGCTGGGTCGGCCCCTTTGCCGGGGATGCCAGGCCAAGGGGCCCTCGCCGGGATCGGGAGTTCGGGCGTCTCGATGTGCGCGCCCTGGGCGCGGAGCTGATCAAGCAGCCGACGCCCGACGCGTGCGCGGAGGGTGACTTTGTCGGCGTCGTAGTCGCGTGAGAGCACTTCGCCGCGACGCTCGATAGCGTGGATGGTCTTGCCCTCGCGCATCGGGATGATGAGGTCGAGTTCCATCACCTGCCCGCGCGCGATCTCCACGACTCGATCCGCGAGCGCCGCCGCGCCGAGGCGCGGGAGCCCCTCCGCATCCGGGAGCGCGGAGACCGCGATCGACCCTGGGCGCTTGTGCTGCCAGACGAGCACCTCGGCGTTGTCGCGCAGGCGGTCGACCTTGTTGAGCAGCAGCACACGTTCGGGCTCGATGAACTCCTCACCTTCCGCCTCGCGTGCTTCCTCGAACAGGGCATCCAGCGTGGTCTGCACCGTGCGCTCGTGCAGCTCGGCGGCTGGGTCGGAGATATCGAGCACAATCAGGAGCAGATCGGCGTGCGTCGCTTCCTCGAGCGTCGCTTTGAAGCTCGCGACGAGGTTGTGCGGTAGATCGCGCACAAACCCGACCGTGTCCGAGAGCATGACCTCGATCCCGCGCCCAACCTCCCACTTCCGCGTGCGCGTCATGAGCGTCGCGAAGAGGCGGTCGTCGGCGTACGCGCCGCCAGCGGTGAGCGTGTTGAAGAGCGTGGACTTGCCCGCGTTGGTGTACCCGACGAGCCCGATCGTGAAGTGATCGGCGTTGCGCTCGCGCACGGCCCGGCGTTTGCGCCCCTGGATCACCTGGAGCTCGCGTTGGAGATCGATCTTGCGCCGCTGCACGAGGCGTCGGTCGATCTCGATCTGCTGCTCACCAGGACCGCGCGTGCCCACGCCGCCGGTGAGCGACGACGCGCCGCCCGCGCCGACGATGCGCTCGAGGTGGCTCCACATCGCGCGGAGGCGCGGGTAGGTGTACTCGAGCTGGGCGAGCTCGACCTGGAGCTTCGCCTCGTGCGTGGTCGCGCGGCTAGCGAAGATGTCGAGGATCAGCTCCGAACGATCGAGCACCTTGCATTCGGTCGCCTTCTCGATGTTCGCGATCTGGCGCGGCGAGAGGTCGTGGTCGAAGATGATCGTGGACGCTTCGAGCCGCTCGCAGAGCCCGCGCAGCTCCTCGATCTTGCCGCGCCCCATGAACGTGCCAGCGACGGGGGTCGGAAGGCTCTGTGAGATCTCGCCGACGACCACCGCGCCGGCCTGCTCGGCCAGTGACGACAGCTCGCCGAACGGGTCGGAGGGGTCGAATCGCGACTCGGGCAGGCGCACGGCGGCCAAGACCGAACGCTCGGCCTGGACTTTGATCGAGGTGCGCTCTTTCGAGGGCGGCATGTGGAAGCGTAGGTGCGGCGCTAGAAGTCGCGCCGGGCGAAGATGAAGGCGGCGGCCCCGAGCACAACCAGCTCGAACACGACCGAGGTGCCGATGATCCACGTCATCGATCGCGAGCGGATGGTGTCTTGCACGATGGGGTTGATGCGCTTGTCGGCCATGGTGCCGAGCACTTTGTCGTCCTGCTCCTCTTCGGGCATCATCCGGTCGAGGTCCTCATCAGAGATGAGGTTGCGCTCGAGGAGCCCGATGGTCTCGCTGGTCTTCGGGAACACGGTCTTGATCAAGAAGATGCGTCCCTCCCACTTCTTCGCCCTCTCCAGGCGATCCTCCGCCTCCGGGATGTTCTCGCGCCGGCGCTGGATGCGCTCGTTGACCGACTCGAGCGTGTTGGTGGCGCCGGCCGCCAGCGGCACACCCGCCTCGCCGGGGATTGGTTCGCCGTCGCGCCGCATGAGGTCGAGGTGACGCTCGGCGATGCCGATCTCATTGTCGAGGCTCTCCTGTCGATCTTGAAGGTTGAGCTGGGCCGCGGCGCGTGCGCTGATCATGAGCGCGTCGGTCAGGTTGATGCCGAAGAGTCCAAACCAGAGGAGGAGCGTGATGAGGAGCGACGCGACGGTCGATCGTGTCAGCATGCCGAGCAGGACGCACACGCTGAAGAGATAGCTGAAGAACAGCAGCACGATGGGGATGGCGAGGAAGATGCCCGGCTGCCAACTACCGCCGCGGACGCCGATGAGCATGAAGAACCCGCCGCAGAAGAGCAGGAGCTGGAGCGCCATAAAGAGCAGCCCGAACACGTACTTGGTCATGAAGAGACGAAGGCGCGAGATTGGCTTGGAGAGCATCGTCTCGATCGAACCCGAAGCGATGAGATCGGGGATGATGCCCGCCGTCCCGACAAGTGCGAGTATCGTCGCGATCCAGGTCAACCAGAGCGACACGCCGAACCCGGTGAAGAGCGAAAGATAGAAGACCTTCACCGGCACCACCGTGGAGTTGATCGGGAGAGGCAGATCAAACCACAGGAACGTCACGCCGTTCTCGTCGATCCCGAGCGTCGCGCACACCAGCACGACCAGCCCCGTGAGGATCAGCGTGATCCAGAACAGCTTGCGTGCATTGAGCTCGCGATACGCATCCAACATCAACGCCCAGGTTTGAATCCACATCAGCGGCTCCCCTCCGCGGCACCCGGGCCGAGCGTGTGCCCGTCGTCGGTCGTGACGGCGGCCATGAACAGGTCTTCGAGCGACGGGCGGTGCGGGCCCATCGAGCGGATGACCGCGCCGTGCGCGCGGAGCGCGTCGATGATCGGCGACATCGCGTTTGGGTCGGTGGTGCCGACGCGGATGGTCGAACGCTCGATCTCGATCCACTCGCCGGAAGGGAGTTCCTCGCGCAGGTGGCGACGGGCAGCGAGCC
Organism: Phycisphaerae bacterium; assembly: GCA_030429485.1. Lineage (GTDB taxonomy): Bacteria > Planctomycetota > Phycisphaerae > Phycisphaerales > UBA1924 > JAUIFD01. The sequence goes on from JAUIFD010000160.1 coordinate 7,149, forward strand.
CAGCGCGCGACGCCGGACCATCCTCGGGCGGGGCGTCGGGCGGCGCCATGAGCAAACGCGACTGCTCCGAAAGGCCGACGGCCCCGGGGAGCGCGGCGCGGAACGTCTCGCGCGCCGACGCGGGGTCGCTCGCGAGTTCGATCGCGTAGTGGCGCTGATCGGCGGTGAGTTCGTCGAGCGTGCCCTGCTGGCGCACCTGCCCCTGCACGAGGATCGACACGCGGTCGCACACCATCTCGAGCTCGGAGAGCAGGTGCGAGTTGATGAGGACGGTCTTGCCCTCGTCGCGCATGCGGGCGACGATGTTGCGGATGTCGCGACGCCCGACGGGGTCGACGCCGTCGGTCGGCTCGTCGAGCAGCACGAGGTCCGGGCTGTTCATGAGCGCCTGGGCGATGCCGATGCGCTGGCGCATGCCCTTGGAGTATCGCCCGACCTTGGTCTTGGCCCAATCCTTCATGTCCACGAGTTCGAGCATCTCGCTCGTGCGCCGGCGTCGCTCCTCGCGCGGCACCTTGCCGAGGGCGCCGTAGAAATCCAGCACCTGAGCGCCCGTGAGATACGGCGGGAAGCGGTGGTGCTCGGGCAGGTACCCGACGCGCCCGAGCGCCTCCTTGTCGCCGACGGGGCGGCCGAGCACGCCGCCCTGGCAGCGCGAGGCGCGGATGACGGTCATGAGGATCTTGACGAGTGTGCTCTTGCCGGCGCCGTTGGGCCCGAGCAGACCGAACACCTCGCCGCGGTGGACGCGCATGGTGACGCCGCGGAGGGCCTTGATCTTGCCGCGGTAGGTCTTGTGGACGTCGGTGAGGTCGATGGCGTAGTCAACGGTGGTCAAGAGGCTCCCTCCGCGCGTTTGCGTCCCACGACGTGGAACACATGCCAATGTTTGGGATTCTCGAAGGCATCGTTTGCGTCCTTTTCCTCCTCGTCGAACCGGATGAGCTCGAACGGGCGGAGCATGGCCTCGATCTCGGGGCGGGTCTGGTGGGAACGGTCGGGCAGGGAGGCCCAGTCGTCGCGGTCGCCAAAGAGCTGCCCGGCGAAG
>JAUIFD010000161.1 GCA_030429485.1 Phycisphaerae bacterium
CCCGTGCGGCTAGGGCGTGCGACGCCCGCACTCCGGGCACCGCGAACCGGCGACCGGATATCCACAAGCGGGGCACTCGCCGTCCCCGATCCGGCGTCGGCGCTGGTCACGACGGTGGAGCAGATAGCTCGCACCGACAGCCGCCAACTGAGGCGTGGCGATCGCGAGGTGCTGTCCGACGACACCCGACCACCCAAGTTCTGACAAGAGGGTCTCGCCGAATCTGGGCGACAGAAGCTCGGCCCACAGCAGGTAGATCCCGAGGACCGCCCACAGCAGGGCGAGCGTGCTGAGCCACCATCGGATGCGGCCCAGAGCGAAGAAGACCAACGCGAACGCGGCATGGACCAGGAATGTCAGCCCGAAAGACGCCACCTTGTCGGTGATCTCGGCGAGTGCTGACACCCCGCCAGCTTACGGGGACCCCAAAACGGCCGCGGGCCCCCGGTCTCCCGGAGGCCCGCGTTCGGTTTCGCGCAGGTGATACGCCGAGTTCTGTCCGGGCGTTGGTTCCGCGAGCCGAGGCTCGGGCCTGGCGCCGTGGGCAGCCATTTCTCTGCCCGCGCCGTTGCCGACGCGGTGAGGAGCGCTTCGGCCGAAGCCTGTGACGCTCCCAGCACCCTACCCGTCCCGATCGGGCGGACCACCCGCGAGACTGCTTGGGCTAGCACGCAGCGGGGTTTGCCGTGCCCCGCGTGTCGCCACGCGGGCGGTGCGCTCTTACCGCACCCTTTCACCCTTGCCTGTGCCGGACGGGCCGGCCATCGGCGGTTTGCTTTCTGTTGCACTTTCCCTCGGGGCGAAACCGGTCTCCCCGGGTGGGCGTTACCCACCGCTGTGTCCTGTCGTGCTCGGACGTTCCTCACGCCGGTCAATCCGACGTGCGACCGCCTTCCTGCGCTGGGCCCATGGTACGCGCGGCGTGGTGACGTGGTTCGCGAGCCCCTCGCGCGAGCGAGGCCCAACTCCTTCCGCTTGCGCGGGGAGGCTCGCATAGCTCATCCATGATCCAGGTCCGCGTGTACCATCGCGCGGGATGACACGGACGGTGGTCTGGCTGCGTGAGGATCAGGCGGCGCTGGCGCACGACGTCGCTCGCGCAGCAGGGCTGAAGCTCGTCGGCGCGGGCAGCGCGGATCGGGCGCGCGCCGGAGCCCCCGCGAGCCTGCGCGTGCCGAGCGTCGACGACCTGCGCGTCACCCTCGTCGAGGGCGACGCCGAGTGCGTGTGGCTCATGGACGCGGGCGACTTCGGCGCCGACCCGGGCGACGCGCGCGCCCTCCTCCGGGCGGCTGAGCGTGGCGTGCGCGTGATCACACACACGCCCATCCCCGCGTCCGGGCTCGAAGCGGGCGATCCGGCGTGGTCGGCACGCGCGGGCACCTCACGGGCGATCGATATCGCGACCTTCGTGCCCGCGACCCGGGCTGGCGACGGGTGGCGGTCGGCCCGCGATGTCTTCGAACTGCTCGGCGATGTGCGCGCGATCTCGGTCGCCATGACGGCGACGCCCGCCGCGGTCAGCACCGGCGCGCTCCTCTACGACGCGATCAACGTGGTCGAGTCGCTCGTCGGCGAGATCGACACGATCGACGCCGCCTCGGGCGGGGAGAGCGCCGAGACACTCCGTGCGCTTCGCGGGCACTGCGCCGCGGTGGTCCGCGGCACGGAGGGGCGCGTCGCGTCGATCTCGGTGGCGCCGGGCGGCGCATGGTCGCGCCGCGTGTCGGTGCACGCGATCGAGGGCACGCTCGAGATCGGTGAGGCGGGCTTCCGGTGGGTCCGCACGGACGGATCGATCGACTCGGGCGGCACGCCAGAGGATCGCGCCGCACCGCGGGTCATCGCGGGCGCGATCGAGCGCGCGCTCCACCCGGCCGCCTCCGACGAGCGGCCCGGCGATCCGGCGCGCCTTCTCTCGGTGGCCCAGGCCGCCCTCCTGAGCGCACGCACCGGCCACCCGGAACACCCGCTCGCGAGCGCCATCCGCGCATAGAGACGACTATAGGTCGAACTTCACACCCTGCGCGAGCGGCAGGTCTTCGCCCCAGTTGATGGTGTTGGTCTGGCGGCGCATGTAGGCGCGCCATGCGTCCGACCCCGATTCGCGTCCGCCGCCGGTGTCCTTCTCGCCGCCGAAGGCGCCGCCGATCTCTGCGCCGGAGGTGCCGAGGTTGACGTTCGCGATGCCGCAATCGGACCCCGCGTGCGAGAGAAACCGCTCCGCGTGGCGGAGCGAGTCGGTGAAGATTGCGCTCGACAAGCCCTGCGGCACGTCATTCTGGATCGCGATCGCCTCCTCGAGTTCGCCAAACTGCAGCGTGTAGAGCAGTGGGGCGAAGGTCTCCTCGCGCACGATGGGCATGTCGGGTGTTGCGCGCACGATCGTGGGTTCGACGAAGTACCCCGCGCGATCGAGCCGATTGCCGCCCGTGAGCACTTGGCCGCCCTGGTCGCGGGCGGCATCGAGCGCGCGCATCATCCCCTGCACCGCGTCATCGTCGATCACAGGGCCCATCAGCGTCGATTCGTCGAGCGGATCGCCGATGCGAACCTGTGCGTATGCCTTGAGGAGGCGGTCGGTGAACGCCTCGGCGATGTCCGTGTGCAGGAGCAGTCGGCGGGTGGTGGTGCAGCGTTGCCCCGCGGTGCCGACGGCGCCGAACAGCACCGCCCGCAGCGCCATCTCCATATCCGCGTCGGGCATCACGATGAGGGCGTTGTTGCCGCCGAGTTCGAGGAGCGTGCGTCCCATGCGTCCCGCGACCACCTGCGCGACGCGCCGCCCCATGCGCGTGGAGCCGGTCGCCGAGACAAGCGGGATGCGCGCGTCCGCGATGAGGCGCTCCCCGATCTCGCCCACCTCGCCGATCAAGAGGTTGAACACGCTCGTCGCCCCGGTGCGCTCCATCACGCGGTCGCAGATGCGTTGCACCGCGAGGGCCGTGAGCGGCGTTTTCTCGGAGGGCTTCCAGAGGATGGTGTTGCCGCAGACCGCTGCGATCGCCGCGTTCCACGCCCAGACCGCGACGGGGAAGTTGAACGCGCTGATCACGCCGACCACGCCCAGCGGGTGCCACTGCTCGTACATGCGGTGGTTCCGGCGTTCGGAGTGCATAGTGAGCCCGTGGAGCTGTCGCGAGAGCCCGACGGCGAAGTCGCAGATATCGATCATCTCCTGCACCTCGCCGAGCCCTTCGGAGAGGATCTTGCCGCACTCGAGCGAGACAAGACGACCAAGGTCGTCCTTGTGTCGTCGGAGTTCTTCGCCGAGTTGGCGGACGACCTCGCCGCGTTGCGGGGCCGGCGTGATGCGCCATGGTTGGAATGCGCCCCGTGCGGTTGAGACCACGCGCTCATAGTCGGCTGGCGTCGCTTGGCGCAGTGTCGCGATCGGGCTTCCGGTCGCGGGGTTCTGCGACTCCAGCGCGGAGCCAGCAGCCTGTCCATCGGACGAACCGACGAGAGGGGCCGTGAGCCCCAGGGCGTTGCACATGGCATTGGTCATTGGGACATGCTACCTGGGCCGCGGGGATTGGCGCGTGCACGCGGATTGCATCTGCCTTAGGCTGCTGCGATGCGCCTCTTGCTCTTCAGTGACGTGCATTGCGATCTCGAGGCATGTCGCCGTTTGGTCAAGCTTGCGGGCAGCGCGGATCTCGTCATTGGAGCGGGAGACTTCGCCTCGCATCGTGAAGGGCTTGAGGAAGTGATCGGTGTCCTTCGGACGATCACGGCGCCGACGGTCGTGGTGCCCGGAAACGCGGAGAGTGATGCTGAGCTGCGCGACGCGTGCGAAGACTGGCCCGCGGCCCGGGTCCTGCATGGCAGCGGATGCCGCCTCGCTGGGGTGTCCTGCTTCGGATTCGGCGGTGCGGTACCACCGCTCGGCGCCGATTGGAGCTTCGACGCGACCGAGAGCCAGGCGCGCGGCGCCCTCGCGGCATGCCCTGAGGGCGTCGATCTGCTGGTCACGCACTCCCCGCCGGTGCAGTGCGCAGACCGAACCTCTTCGGGCGATCACATCGGCGCGGAATCGGTTCGTGAGACGATTGAGCGCGCACGACCACGCCTCGTGGTCTGCGGGCACGTCCATGATTCGTGGGGGACGGATACGCGTCTAGGGGAGTCACGGGTGATCAACGCAGGGCCTGAGGGGGTGTGGGTCGAGTTCGGACCTGCGGCACCGAGCTGATCGCTTGGTTAAAACTGCAAGTGGGTGGTTGGGAAAGCAGTCATCGCCAGTACAATCGCCTGGTCGGATCTAGTTGTTAAGCAGGGAGGAGTCGCTTTGCTCGGACGACGACCAATGCATGTGTTGCGGTGCGGTTTCGCGGTTCCGTTGGGGCTTGTGGGCGTGGTGCTGAGCGTCGCGTACGTGAGCTACGCGGACCTTCCGCCGGTCCCGGTGCCGGCGGAGAACCCCATCACCGAGCCGAAGCGCGTGCTTGGGAAGATCTTGTTCTGGGATGAGCAACTCAGCACGAGCAACACCATGGCGTGCGGCACGTGCCACACGGCAGGCGGCGGCGGCAGCGATCCGCGTGGCCCGGGCATCCATCCTGGCTTGGATGGGCAACTGGGCACGCCCGATGACGCGCGTGGCTCCCGGGGCGTCATTCGCTCGACCTATGAAGGCGACTACCGGCGCGACGCGACGTTTGGCGTAAAGCCCCAGTCGACGGGACGCTCGGCGAACAGTGTGATCAACGCGGCCTACGCGCCCGCACTCTTCTGGGATGGCCGGGCGACGAGCCAGTTCATTGATCCGCAGACTGGTCAGGTGTCGATCGCGTCCGGCGGCGGGCTTGAGAGCCAGGCGGTCGGTCCTCCGACATCCGATGTGGAGATGGGGCACGAGGATATCTCGTGGGACGACCTTGTCGCCAAGCTCGCCGGTGCGACGCCGCTCGCTCTCGCGCGCGAACTACCGGCGGACGTGGAAGCGGCACTGGCGGGGGGGGCGACCTATCCCGAGTTGTTCTCCGCCGCGTTCGGCGACGGGCAGATCACGTCGGAGCGAGTCGCGTTCGCGATCGCGACCTACGAACGCACACTCATCTCCGACCAGACGCCCTATGACGCGTGGATCGATGGCGATGCGGGCGCTCTGACCTCGCAGCAGGTGCAGGGGTTCGACGCGTTTGTCAACGGCAACTGCGCCGCGTGCCATACCGACGACGGCGGTGAGTTCACGGACCACAGCTTCAGGGCTATCGGTCTGCGGCCCATCGCGGAAGACGCCGGGCGACAGGTGGTCACAGGAGACCCGGACGATCGCGGCAAGTTCAAGACGCCGGGGCTCCGCAACGTCGCCCTAAAGCGGACCTTCATGCACAACGGCATGTTCACGAACCTGGAGCAAGTGGTTCGGTTCTACGCGCAGACGCCCGACGCGCCGCCCATCTTCTTTGACAACGTTGATTTCGACATGCTCGTGGTGGTCGTGGACGACCAAGACATCATCCCGATGGTTGACTTCATGGAGAATGCGCTTACCGATCCTCGCGTCGCGGCGCAGACATTCCCTTTCGATAAGCCGGCGCTGTTCAGTGATCGTCACGAGGATCAGGCGAGTGTTGTCGGTGGCGGGGTTGCGGGCGCCAACGGCGTTCCGGCCATCATCTCGTCAGCGCCCCCGATGGTCGGGAGCGCCGCCTACCGAACCGGCGTCGCCGACGCGCTGCCGGGTGCTCTGGCGACGCTCGGCATGTCACGCACGCCGCCGGCGGGCGGCGTGATTGCCACGGACATGGTGATCGGGCAGACGATCGTGGGCGGCGATGGCGTGGGCACGGTGCATTGGCCGCTTGATCCGAAGGGGTACGCTGGCGGTGACGTGATCTACCTGCAGTGGTCGATCGCCGACCCGGGCGCGGTCGGGGGCGTCGCGAAGTCTCTTGTCGCCCGGGTGCCGGTGTTCTGTGGGCGCACGGGGTGCCGGTGTGTGCCTGATGTCTCCGGTGATGGCGCCGTAGACACCAACGACTTCTTCGCGTTTCTTGCGCTCTTTCAGGCGAACGACGCTGGCGCCGACTTTGCGTTTGACGGAGTCATTAACTCGAACGACTTCTTCGCGTTTCTCGCCGCCTACCAGGGAGGATGCTGAAACGCGGTTCGAAGCCGACGTTGCTTGATGGAGGGGCCCATGGATCGTCAGATTGGCGTTTTGTGTGGAGCGGTTATCGCGGGAGCGACTTTCCCTGCACTGTCGCAGTATGAGGCTCGACTCGAACTGTTGGGGCTGAAGCGTCCCACGCAGGTCGTGGCGTCAGGCGCGTACCCGAACCTCCTGTACATCACGGAGCAGTGGGAGGGGACGACCGGACGGGTGCGGGCCTACGACGTTAACACGGGCACGTTGCATCCCGATCCGTTTGCGACCATCGAGGTCAGCACCGGCAACTCGCAGGGTGTGCTCGGTGTCGCGTTCCACCCCGCCGATCCGACTCGCGCGTTCATCAAGTACACGCGACCCGACGGCTCGACCGTCATCGATGAGTATTCGATCAACCCCGCCCAGCCGCAGGTTGCGGACGCAAGCGTGCCGCCGAAGACCATCCTTGTTGTGTCGCAGCCGTCGCAGATTCACAACGGCGGGTGGATGTCGTTCGGTCCGGACGGGTATCTCTGGATCGCGATGGGCGATGGCGGCCCGCTGGGGTTTGATCCGGACGACAACGCGCAGGACCTCGCGACGCTCCGCGGCGGGCTCCTTCGGGTGGATGTGGATCACCCGGACGCGTTCCCGGATGACGACAACAGAAACTACGCGATCCCGCCGGGCAACCCCTACATCGGCAACCCCGCCGCTGATCCCGCGCTGTGGGCGATCGGCCTCCGCATGCCGTGGCGTTGCGACTTCGACCCTGCCACCGGCGATCTCTGGATCGGCGACGTGGGCCAGGGTTGGCGAGAAGAGGTCGACATACTCCCGGCCGGCAGCACCGGTGGCGAGAACTTCGGCTGGTCGTGCTGGGAGGGCACACGCGAGGCGAGTCTCGATTGCCCGGGCGGCGTGATCTTCCCCGTGCACGAGTACGACCACGACTCCGGATGCGCGATCATCGGCGGGCTTGTCGTGCGCGGCTGCAGGATGCCCTCGCTCAATGGGGCTTACCTGTTCGCGGACTTCTGCGCCCACACGGTCTCCACGATCCGCGAGACCGCCCCGGGCGTGTTCGAAACCGAAGAGATCACCTCGCAGATCAACGTCACGTCGGGTTCGCTCCGGCAGATCACGAGCTTCGGGCGGGACGTGCTCGGACGTGTGTACGTCACCACGCTCTCCGGGCGCATCTACCGGCTCGATACCACGGAGTTCACGCCGGACATCAACGACGACAACGCGATCAACACCAACGACTTCTTCGCTTTCCTGGCGCTCTATCAGGCGCAGGACCCGGGGGCCGACGCGACCGGCGAGGGCGACATCAACACCAACGATTTCTTCGCCTTCTTGGCTTCGTTCCAACAGGGGTGCTAGTTCGCCGAGGCCGCCCTGTTCGCGTGGGGTAGGCACTGCTGCCGCGAGCGGAGCGGCGCGACGCCCAGCTTGCAGTTGGCGGACGTTCTGTCTGTGCCGGCGCTGGTTCCGAGTTGGGCGACCGCGGCTCGCGAGGTGCCTTGACAATCCTGGGATATAGTGTATTGAATACACTAAGGAGCCCAGGATGCCCGTGAGCACAGCCGGTCAGTCACTCGCCATGCTCACCGATCTCTACCAGCTGACCATGTCAGCGGGGTATTGGGACCTTGGGCGAGCCGATGAGCAGGCGGTCTTCAATCTGTACTTCCGGCGCCACCCGTTCGGCGGTGGGTACACGCTCGCAGCCGGACTGGCGCAGGTCATCGATCTCATCGGCAACTTCCGATTCGACCCCGAGGATATCGAACATCTGCGCTCCTTAACCGGCAACGACGGCGCGCCGCTCTTCTCCGGCGCCGGCGCGACCCCGGGCATCGAGCCCATCGGCGAGGCCGCGTGCGGGTCCATGTACGCCGTCGACTTCATCCCGTGCGCGGTGCCCGGGATGCCCGGCTGCGAGCCCGGCGGCACGCCCGGGTACGAGCCCGGCGGCATGCCCGGCTGCGAGCCCGGGTGCACGCCCGGGTACGAGC
>JAUIFD010000162.1 GCA_030429485.1 Phycisphaerae bacterium
TGGGAGATCAAGGACCCTGAGATTGTCGGCACGACGAAGATCCTCATCGGGATCGCGCTGGCGTACCTCGGCATCACGACTGTCCTCCAGACGCAGGACGACTTTCGCCTCGTGATTCCTTACGTCGAGTTCGCCAAGCAGTGGCGCGGCACCCGCCCTTTGATCCTCGATACCTCGGTGTTGATCGACGCTCGGATCTTGGATGTCGCCGAGTCCGGTATCACGCAGGCGCCGATGCTCGTGCCGCAGTTCGTGATCGATGAACTCCAGCGGCTCGCTGACTCGCAGGACAAGCTGAAGCGAGCCCGCGGGCGGCGCGGGCTCGACCTGGTCGCCAAGCTCCAGCGCTCGCCCAAGCTTGATGTGACCATTGACGAGACCCCGGTGCGGAGCAAGGCGGTCGACCGCATGCTCGTGGAGTTGGCGGAGGCGCTCCCCGGCGTGCTGGTGACGACCGATTCCGGGCTTGCGCGCGTCGCGGAGATCAGGAAAGTGCCGGTGGTGAGTCTGCACGGACTCGCGAACGCGCTCAAGCCGAGCTTGATTCCCGGCGAGACGCTTACGCTCAAGCTGGTGAAGGCGGGCGAACATCCGGGGCAGGCTGTCGGGTATCTCGCGGACGGCACGATGGTGGTCGCGGAGGACGGAGCCGGACAGATCGGGAGCGAGGTGACGCTCATGGTCACCAGCGCGATCCAGACCGCGAATGGACGGATGATCTTCGGACGCATGGGCGGTGAGACTCAGGACCCGGCGCACGACGAACGCGTCGACGGGAAGGCGGCGGCGAGTGATGAGCGGGCATCGCGTGAGCCGATGGACGAGCAGGCGCCGGATCACCTTGACGATGAGGCCGAACCACCCCGGTCGCGGGGTGCGCCACCCCGCCCTGCGCGGGTGAATCGTGCTCGCAATCCGCGCCGCTAGCGCATCGGAGAATGGACTACGTTGATGTCCACGAACAGGCGAGTCAATAACGAGGACCGCCCTCGCCTCCCAGAGGAAGACGCGTCGCTCTATCTGCACCCGCAGACGCTTGCTCGTCTCAAGACCTTTGAGCTGCGTGCGAAGATGATCGTCGAGGGCGTGATGAGCGGGCAGCACCGCTCGCCGTACCACGGGTTCAGTGTCGAGTTCGCCCAGCACCGTCCATATGTCGCGGGCGACGACGTACGCCACCTCGATTGGAAGGTCTACGGGCGTTCGGACAAGCTCCAGCTGAAGCAGTATCAGCAGGAGACCAACCTCGATCTCATCACGCTCGTGGACTGCTCCGGATCGATGGACTATGGCAGCCGTTCGTTCGAAGAAGCGTCCGGCGCGGGGCGCGCGACGAGCCTCGACGGTCGTGCGCATTGGAGCAAGTTCGATCACGCGACCGCGCTGGCGGCCGCGTTGTCGTACATCACGCTTCGCCAGGGTGATCGCGCCGGGCTCTTCGTGTTTGCGGATGAGGTCCGAGCGGCCGTGAAGCGGTCGAGCCAGAACACGGCGTGGCGTCAGATCGTCGGAGCGCTCTCGACGCACCCGGTGGACCGACCGACGGACCTTGGTCGCGCGGTGGACCAAGCGCTCTCGAACGTGCGCAACCGGTGCTTGCTCGCGGTCATCTCCGATTTCTTCGATGATCCAGAGACCATCCGCGCGGCGGTCGCGCGCGTCCGCCACCGGGGGCACGACATGATCGCGTTTCAGGTGGTTGACCGGCAGGAACTGCGGTTCGAGATGCGCGACGAGGCGCCATTCGAGGGGCTCGAAGGTGAGGACGCGATCCGTCTCGATCCCCGTTCTATCCGCGACGGGTACCTCGCGGCCTTCGAGGCGCACCGCGAACACGTCGAGCGGGTGATGCGGAAGTTCGGGTTCGAGTACCAACTGGTGGATACGTACGAGTGGCTCGGCCCGGCTCTCGCGGCGTTTGTCGCAAAGCGGACGGCGATGATGAAGCGATCGAAGTACGGTTGAGCGTGCGTTGACGGAGTGCGTGCCAGAACCATGGGGCTCTTGAATCCCATCTTGTTTGGATTGGGCCTCGGGTGTGTGGCGATCCCGATCCTGATTCACCTGCTCATGCGCCGGCGTCGGAAGCCGGTGCGGTGGGCCGCGATGCGGTTCTTGGAAGAGGCGTGGCGCCGCCAGCGCCGGCGCCTTCGGCTTGAGCGGTGGCTCTTGCTTGCGGCGCGGTGCCTGTTGGTTGCGCTGCTCGCGGTGGCGTTTGGGCGTCCAATCCTGCGCGCGGCGGGGCTCGCGGGGGTGCGGGGGCCGAAGACGGTGCACGTGGTGATCGATGACTCGCTCGTCTCGGCGCTCGAGGGCGAGGGAGGACGACGCGCGATCGACCGCCACAAGGACCGGGCGAAGGCGCTGCTCGCGACGCTCGATGGCTCGCGGGGCGACCGGGTCTCGCTCCTGACGCTGGCGACCCCCGCGGAGGCGTTGGTCTTTCCGCCTTCGAGCGATCTTGGCGCGGTGTCGCGCGCGATCGACGCGCTCACGCCGCGCGCGAGCCGCGGCGATTTCGCGGGCGCGCTCGCTGCGCTCGGCGAGGAGATTAACGAAGAGCCTTCGCCAGCGAGCGTGGTGGTGTTCACGGATTGGCGTGGTCCGAGCGTGCCGGCAGCGCCGGCGCCCGTTCTTCCGGAGGTGTGGTCGGTTGTGGCGTCGCGTCCGGCGGTCGCACCGGCGAGCAACATGGGGGTGTTGGCGGTCACACCCACACGCCGCGTGCTGATCGGGCGCGGGGCGCTCGACGCGCCGGTGCGTGTGCGGGTGCGTCGGTCGGGCGACGTTGACGCGCCGGAAAGCGCCCCGGTTGTGCTCACGCTGGAGGGCGATCGGGCGACGACCGTCGGGCAGGGCGCCGTTCGGTTTGAGGCCGGACAACGAGAGGCGAGCGTGACGATCGGCGTTGACGCGTCGGCGCTTCGTGCCGCGGAGGGGCGCGTCGTGCTCCGCGCGTCGGTCGGGAGCGATGCGCTCCCGCGCGATGATCAACGGCGTGCGGTGGTGACCATCCGCGACGAGTTGAGCGTCGGGATTGCGGGTGTGCGTCGTTTCGGCTCAGCGCCTTCGGTGCGGGAGTTTCAGGGTGCGGATTGGCTGCGCGTGGCGCTCGCGCCGACGGAGGATGCTCTCCGACGCGCAACGGGTGGGATCGAAGCGAGCGAGGTGGATCCGTCAGCGATCGAGCGTGCGTCGCTCGATGCGCTGGACGCGATCTGGGTGACGCGTCCGGATCGCGTGAGTGACGAGGGCTGGACCCGTCTCGGGCGGTTCGCGAGCGACGGGAACCTGGTGGTGGTCACGGCGGCGCCTTCGACCGGGCCGCAAGGCTGGACCGAGGCGTTTGTTCGTGCGCTGATGCCCGGCGTAACCATCGATCGAGAGCCGAAGGAGTTCGACGGCGGATCCCTTCAACTCCCGCGGGTCACTCCCGAGCAGCTACCGCTGCTCGACCTGCTGCGTGCGGAGCTCGACGACCTGGCTCGCTCGGTCTCGGTCGAGTGGGCGCTCGCGGTGCGCGCGGGCGAGGGATGCGAGACGCTTGTGGAGTTGGAAGACGGCACGCCGTGGATCATCGCGGCCCGCCCGACGGACGTCGGCGGGTCGCGCGAGCGCGGGGCGGTCGTGCTGATCGGGTCGGCGATCGATCTTGAGTGGACGGACCTCGCGGCCCGTGCGCTGATGGTGCCGCTCGTGCAGGAGATCACGCGTCAAGGGGTAGGCCTGGCGGGGGAGGGGCGCGAGGTTGTCGCGGGCGCGCCCGCGGCGCTGCGGGGCGGAGAGGTGGCGCTCGTCGCGCAGGACGGGCGACAGGTGTCGCGGACGGGCAGCGAGTCGCGGGGCCTGCGCGACGCGGGCGTATTGCGTGCGGTCGATCCGCGCGGCGCAACACGCGGGCTCGTGATCGTGAACCCAGACGCGGAGGCGGGGCGCACCGACCCGACGACGCCGGAGGAGGCGCAGGCGTGGCTCGAGCGCGCGGCGCCGGACCGGGTGTTCTGGCTTGGTGATGAGCCGGGCGATGCGGGTGAGGATGAGGCGATCGAAGCGGCGGTCGCGGGCGATTCGGGGGGCGTGCTGACGGTGTGGGCGCTGGTGCTGGCGATCGTGGTGGCGCTGGTGGAGGTGGTGCTCGCGCGGGTGTTCAGCCACGCGGATCAGGCCCCGGCCAAGGCCAAGTAGGTGGGGGCTCGGTCAGTTCGGGCCAACGTCCGACTGCTGCAACTCGCTCATTGGGAGCGAGGTCGTTGAGCCAATTGGCCGCGATCGAGCGGATCGCTCTTGGAACGTAGGAGTCGGTCGGATCGTGGACATAGTCGAGTTCAGCGACGAGCAGCGCGCATCGAGCGATGCAGTTCCGCTGAGCACCGGTCAGTAGCGAAAGCCGTGTATCGCGATAGAACGGCCTGAAGTGGTGCGCGGGATCAAGGTACGCGTTGACAAGATTGCGCGTCGGCCCCAGCTTCTCGTAGGCACTCTGAAGTGTCGCGCACATGAACGCGGGTATGTAGTACCGATATCCGATCGCGTCCATGAATGTCAAGGCCGACCCGCACGGGTCCTCAATGGCCGGGTCGATCTGCGACCAATGAGTGTCGGTATCACTGGCTCTTGCGTCCGCTCGCTCCTCATCTGTCCCGTAGTTGTCGATGACATACGCCTCAGAGACCGAGACGCCGCCTTCGCGCGAGACGTCGGCGAAGGCGTGCCTGATATCAGCGACCAGCGCATCGCGGCGCGCCCGCAGCCGATCGACGGCGAGTTCGGGATGGTCGAGTGGTGGCGGCACAGCCCCTACCCGATGGTGCGATCCGTCGCGCCCAGCGTCTCGTCCACGCGCTGGCGCCATTCGGCGTATCCGTCGCGTCCCATCAGGCCGAAGGTTGCTTGCTTGCCGAGTTCGACAGCCGGCTGGTCGTAGGCGTCGATGTTGAGCAGTCGGCCGGCGAAGGCGGTGGTGATCTCCCACAGCGCGATGAACTGGCCGACGTGCTGAGCATCCACCGTGGGGAAGGTGATGGTGTAGTTGGGTCGGTGGCTCTGCACGAGCGCGTACTCGGTGGCGCGCTTCTCAGCGTTGAGGAGCGTCGCGAGCGACGAGCCTTCGAGGTAGGCGATCGACTCGACGCCGAGCCCCTCGGGGATCGGCACGTCGCGCTCGAACTGCTCGACCTCGACGAGCCCGATGACCTTGTCGTTGGGACCTTCGCGGTAGAGCTGGATCTGCGAGTGCTGGTCGGTTGCGCCGAGGGCCTTGATGGGGGTGAAGCCGGCGTGAACGGTTGAGCCGTCGAGGTCTTTCTCTTTGCCGAGGCTCTCAGCCCAGAGTTGGCGGAACCAGTCCGCGAGCAGGTAGAGCGCGTTGCAATACGGCATGAGGACGTGGTTGGGCTTGCCCTTGCGCGTGCCGAGCTCGACGAGGAGCGTCGCGAGCATCGCGGCCGGGTTGTCGTGGAGGGTGTCGCCGGAGCAGCGTTCGTCCATCTCGGCGGCGCCGTCGAGCAGCGCGTCGATGTCGATACCCGCCATTGCGGCGCTGAAGAGCCCGACGGGCGAGAGCACGGAGAAGCGCCCGCCGACGCCTTCAGGAACGGGGAGGGTGGTGTAGCCCTCGTCATCGCAGATCTGGCGCATCGTGCCCTTGGCGGGGTCGGTGATGGCGACGACGTGGTCGCGGGCCTTGTCGCCGAGCTCGTGGTTGAGCAGGTTGCGGATGACCATGAACTGGGAGGCGGTCTCAGCGGTCTCGCCGGATTTAGAGATGACGTTGAAGAGGGTTCGCTTGAGTCCGCCGCCAGGCCCGCGGCAGAAGTCGAGGACGGAGCCGAAGTACATCGGGTCGACGTTGTCGACGACGAAGACGCGCGGGGCGTGGCGGTGCGAGTCGGAGAGGAGGTTCCAAGTCGGGGGCGTGAGTGCGGCGTGCAGCGCGATGTTGCCCAGGGCCGAGCCCCCGATGCCGAGGACGACGACGTTGTCGAACCGCCCCTCGCACTTGGCGACGACCTCGCGGACGGCGCCGACGTGCTCGTCGCGCACGGGCGAGCGGTGGAGGTTGCGCCAGCGCTCCCACCCCGTGCCGCGCGTCTGGGCGAGGGATCGGGCGATGGCGCCGACGCCCTGGGCGAGTTCGGATGTGGGGTCGAGGCGGTCAGGGTCGAGCCCGTGCTCGCCGACGCGGTCGGCGAGGCAGTTGGCGTAGTCGAGCTTCAGCATGGGGGGAGGTTAGCCGGTGCGCCTGGCCCCTACCTCCGCGTCAATCCAGCCACGCCTCCGGGATGTCCCGCACCTTCCGCCCGATGACGGCCTTGTAGGTCAGCTCGTCGCCGGCACCGGTGATTCGGTGGGTGTAGGTCTCCTCGTCGGTGACGTCGAGGACTTTCTCTCGCTTCATCCGCCGGATGAGCCCGGCGAAGGTCAGGCGGTCTTCGGGGTCGTCGGGGTCTTCGTCGAGGAAGTCGGTCTTGATGTTGAAGGCGACCCACCCGGCGTCGGCGACGAAGTTGAACGCCTCGGTGAAGGCCTTCGGTGGGATATCGCCGAAGCCGAGGGCGGCGACGCACGCGAGGGCGTTGCACCCCGCGACGTCAAGACGCTCACGCTGGTCGCGGGTGAGGTCGGTGAGGTCGCAGACGACGTACTCGTCGTAGAGGTCGGGGCGGTCGCGTTGAGCGGCGGTGCGTGCTTCTTCGATGAGATCGACGCCGACAAACGAGCCGAGCCCGATCGCGCGGAGTTCTTCCGCGACACAGCCGTTGCCCGCGCCGAGGTCGAGCACGCGCAGTTCGCCCGCATCGACGCCCTCTCGGAGCAGAACCCGCGCGAGCAGGTCGGCCATGCGCTCGGGCGAATGGCAGCGCAGCGCCTCGTAGACCCATTTCTCGTAGAAGCCCTGGATCGAGAAAACCTCGTTGTAGTCGTGCAGACGGATACGGACCCACTCGCCCTCATGCAGCACCACGGCCCATTCCTCGTCTTGGTCGAGTGAGTTGTCCGGTGGAAGGGCGATCTCCAAAGCCTCGACTGCCGCGACGAGGTCCTTGGAAGCGGGGTGGGTCTCAGTGCGCACGACGATCACGTCCTCTCGTACTGTCTAGTCGGAACTTGTCCGAGGCACCCTACGGGTGGGCGGAAGTGGCATCCACAACGATCTCGGAATCGGCGCAGGTTCAGGTTGTATCGGGGTGCTGTTCGGCGGGGCTAAGCTTGGCGGCATGTTCCACCCCTGGCACGACGTCACACCGGGCATCCCTTCCGGCGAGCTCCCGCACTGTTTCAAGGCGATCATCGAGATCCCGAAGGGATCGAGCAACAAGTACGAGCTCGACAAGGGCTCGGGCATGCTCATGCTCGATCGCGTGCTCTCGAGCGCGGTGTACTACCCGGCGAACTACGGCTTCATCCCGCAGACGCTCGCGCAGGACGACGATCCGCTCGACGTACTCGTGTTCAGCGCGGAGAAGATCGAGCCGCTCTGCATCTGCCACGCGCGGGCTGTGGGCATGATGACGATGGTGGACGACGGTCAGCCGGACCACAAGATCATCGCGGTGCTGATGAACGACCCGGAGTACGCCGACTTTCGCAAGGCGAGCGACTTCCCCAAGCACACGTTCAAGATGCTCAAGCGGTTCTTCGAGGACTACAAGACGCTCGAGGATAAAGAGGTCGCGGTCGACGAGATCGTGCCGGCGGAGGCTGCGTACTCGATCATCGACGACTCGCTCAACCGGTACGCCCACGCCAGGCGGACGGGCGGGGCGAAGGGCCTGGTGGTTTGAGGTAGGCTGGTGACGTGTTCCCGGAGATCGACCGCGAACTGATCGGTGCGGACGCGATCGCCGCTCGTGTGGGCGAGATGGCCGACGCGATCGCGCGCGATATCCGTGCGGACCTCGCCCGCGAGGGCGGTGATCCGTCGGACGACGGGCGGGTGGTGCTGGTGCCGATCATGTCCGGGGCGCTGGTGTTTACCGCAGACCTGATCCGGCGCCTGCCGCTCAAGCTGAGCCTGGAGCTTCTGGCGGTGGCGAGCTACCCCGGCAAGAGCGTGAAGAGCCGAGGGGCGGAGCTGGCGAGCGAGCTGCGGGCCGACCTCGCGGG